>PKTE01000277.1 GCA_002869335.1 Salinivirgaceae bacterium
AATTTTTACAAGCTGGAAAAGAATGTCTGTTATGCAGCAAAAAGAAATTGCATTGGAGCAAACAAGGTTGGATAAAGCTAAAGCCACAAATGGGTTAAATATTCAATACAGAAATAACTTAAATCAATATTATACAGCCAGAAATACTTATGAGAACAATAAGAGTAATATGGAACTGGCTAAAAAGATATACGAAAAGACCCAGTTAAAATACAAAGAGGGTGTTTCTACAAGTTTTGATTTGTCACAAGCACAAGGTCAATATTTGCAGACACAAGGAAATTATTTTCAATCTATAATGAATTTAATATCTGCGAAAACATCTCTTGATAAACTCTTGCAGCAATACGAACCAATAAACAATTAACCCAACATTTAACCTAGAAAATAATAATAAGATGAAAAAGATAATTGCCATTGTAACATTATCCGTATTTGTAGCAGCTGCCTGCTCTACAGATAAAACAGCTCAGCTAAAGCAGCTAAAAGCTGAAAGAGACCAAATCAATGCTCAAATTGCTCAACTCGAAAAAGAATTGAGTAATTCAGGAGAAAATGTTGTGCACGAAAATAAAACCTATGTAGAGGTTGTTCAAATTCAACCTGAAACATTTATGCACTTTATAGATGTAAAAGGAACAGTAATAAGTGACAACAACGTGATGGTACCAGTTGAGATGCCAGGTGTTGTTACCTCAATAAAAGTAAAAGAAGGTCAGAATGTTTCTAAAGGTCAGTTGCTTGCAACAATTGATGATGCTATGATTAGAAGTCAGTTGGCTCCTTTGGAAACTCAACTTGAATTGGCAACTACTGTTTACGAGCGTCAAAAACGTTTGTGGGAAAAAGAGGTTGGCTCTGAAATCCAATATTTACAAGCGAAAACAAATAAGGAAGCTTTAGAGCAAAACATTGATGCTTTGAAAGTTCAGCTATCGAAAACCAAAATTTACGCTCCTTTAAGTGGTTTAGTTGACGAAATTAAGATGAAAGAGGGTGAAATGGCTGCAGCCGGAATTTCAGGTATCAGAGTTGTAGGAACAGGAAATCTTAAAATTAAGGCTAACCTTTCAGAAAAATACTACGGATCAGTTAAAAAAGGCGATAACACTACAGTGAAGGTGCCTTCGCAAAATGTGGATTTTGAAAAGCCAGTTTTTGCAGTAGCTAAAGCTATTAACGCTGCTAACCGTACTTTTGGAATTGATATTCGCCCACCACAGAATGTAAAGCTTTCACCAAATATGTTGGCTTTAGTAACTGTAAACGATTATACAAAAGAAAATGCAGTGGTAGTACCTCAAAATATCGTACAAACTGATAATAAGGGTAGTTTCTTATTTATTGCGCAAGAAAAAGATGGCAATACTGTTGCTGTGAAGCGAGATGTGTTAACCGGAAAATCATACAAAGGAAAAGTAGAGATTTTAAAAGGACTTGGTGCAGGAGATCAACTGATTATTTCCGGTTATCAAAATGTGTCGAATGGTCAGAAAGTAACCCTTCAGTAAAAAACCCTTAACAGAACTATTATGAGTAATAGAAATTTTAAACTCACCAATTTTTCCGTTGATAACCGCATCACTGTGTATTTTTTCACTGTGTTGATGATTATTTCCGGAATATGGGCTTACCAAAGCACACCCAAAGAGCAGTTCCCAGAAGTGACCTTCCCATATTTTATGGTTACTACTATTTATCCGGGAACATCACCTTCAGATATGGAAAACCTTGTTTCACGTCCTATCGAGAAACAATTGAAAAGTATTAGTGGTATAAAAAACCTTAATAGTAAATCCTTACAGGATGTATCGCTAATTGTAGTTGAATTCGAAACAAATGTAGATCAGCAAGTTGCTAGTCAGGATGTAAAAGATGCTGTTGATAAAGCAAAACCAGATCTTCCAAATGGACTATTAGATGATCCTGAGGTAACAGAAATTGATCTTTCTGAATTTCCAATATTGAATATTAACCTTTCAGGAGACTTGAGTCTTGTACGTATTAAAGAGTTAGCAGAAGAGCTGCAAGATGAAATTGAAGGACTGGAAGAAATTACCCGTGTTGATATTGTTGGTGCATTAAACCGCGAAATACAAATCAATGTAGATCTTTATAAAATGCAGGCAGCCAACGTTGATTTCAATACAATTGGTCAGGCTGTTTCTATGGAAAATATGACCATTTCAGGCGGTCAAATTGAAATGGGAAAAATGGAACGTACCTTACGTATTGTAGGTGAGTTCAAAGATGTAAGCGAAATAGGAAATATTGTAATAAGAGACGGGCTTTACTTAAAAGACATTGCTACCGTAGTTGATGGATTTGAAGACCGTGAAGATTATTCTAGGTTAAACAAGGAAGACGTTATTACATTGAACGTAATAAAACGTTCAGGTA
The DNA here is from genome assembly GCA_002869335.1 of Salinivirgaceae bacterium. GTDB lineage: Bacteria > Bacteroidota > Bacteroidia > Bacteroidales > Salinivirgaceae > Salinivirga. The sequence goes on from PKTE01000277.1 coordinate 2,401, forward strand.
AAAACCTGATTGAGGCAATTGATAAAATTACTCCGATGTTGGAGGAATTTAAAGAGGTTGCACCGGAAAGTCTTGAAATTACTGCCACTGGCGACCAAAGTACCATGACCAGAAATAATGTGAGTAACCTGTTTAATACCATCATCTTAGGCTTCCTTGTTGTTGTGCTTGTGTTGATGTTTTTTATGGGGGTTGACAACGCATTGTTTGTGGCTGTAGCTATACCATTATCTATGCTTATTGCCTTTATTTTCTTGCCAATTATCGACTTTACAATGAACATGGTAACTCTGATGGCATTGATACTTGTGTTAGGTATTGTGGTGGATAATTCCATTGTGGTAGTTGAAAATATTTATAGACACTATATGTTTACACCTAATTTACCTATTGGGCCAGCAGTAAAACGAGGTGTGGGTGAAGTAGCTATTCCTGTATTTACAGGAACATTAACTACTATGGCACCTTTCTTCCCATTGATTTTTTGGGGTGGTATCATGGGTAAGTTTATGATGTATATTCCGGTTACTATTATTATAACGCTGGCAGCATCCATGCTGGTCGCATATACAATGAATCCGGTTTTTGCTGTATCATTTATGCGCTATCGCGGTGACAAAGAAGTTAAAGTTAATCATAAGAAAAATGTGATATTGAGCCTGGTTGGAGCTGTATTAGGAGCGCTATTTCATTTTGTTGGAGCTCCAATTTTAGCAAATCTTATTATTGCTGGAGTATTACTTTTCTTATTGACTCGTTACGTTTTGATGGGATTAATTGAAAAGTTCCAGAAGAAGGTGATTCCATTAATGATGAAGGGTTACCAGAAAACTTTACGCTTTTTATTAAAAGGTAACGGAGCGTTTATTATTGTAGGTTCTACAGTTGCATTGTTTGTATTTACAATTTGGTTGACTAGTGCTTTTGGACCTAAAGTAGTTTTATTCCCAGACAGTAAAGACCCAGATCGGGTAATGGTTTATCTATCAATGCCTTCCGGCACAGATTTGAGTGTAACTGACTCAGTGACAAAAGTAATTGAAGACCGCACGATGGCTGTATTGGGAGATAATAATCCTGATGTAGATTATGTAATTTCCAATGTGGCAACAAACGCGGGTATGGATGTGTTTGAAAGAACCACACAGGCCAAATTAGCTAAGCTTACTATAGGCTTTGTAGAATATGAATTCAGAACCGGACCACATACAATAGAATATGTAAATAAATTGCGTGAGGCATTAGAGGGTATTGCAGGAGCAGAAATCATTGTGGATGTTGAAGCTATGGGGCCTCCAACAGGTAAGCCAGTAAACCTTGAGATTTCAGGAGAAGATATCTCTAAGCTGGTAACTATTTCTGAAAATATGCTAAGCTATATTGTGGATACATTAAAAGTTGACGGTATAGAGGAGCTGAAAAGCGATATGGAAGTTTCTAAACCAGAAATACTTGTAAATATCGATAGAAGAAAAGCCCGCGAATTAGGAATTAGTACAGCATATATTGGTTCTACACTTCGTACAGCTATTTACGGAAGCGAAGTATCGAAATTCCGTGAAGGAGAGGATGAATATCCTATTATGGTGCGCCTTGACAAAAAATATAGAAATGATATTCAGGCATTGCTTGATCAAACATTAATGGTGCCTCAAGGTGGTAATAAACCACCAAAAGAAATTCCTATTTCTTCAGTAGTTGATGTGAAATTTGAATCAAGTTACGGTGGTATTATTCGCAAAGATTATGACCGCGTAATTACTTTATCATCAAATATTTTGGATGGCTATAATGCAAACGAAATTGTACAACAATTGAAAGTAGATTTAGCTAATTATCCAATGCCAGAAGGATATAAGTGGCAATTTACAGGTGAGCAAGAAGATCAGCAAGAGAATGCTTCATTCCTTGGTTTAGCATTGTTCCTTGCTGTTGGATTGATTTTTATCATTCTGGTAACGCAGTTCAATAATATTACAAAACCATTGATTATTCTTGTTCAGGTTATATTCAGTATCATCGGAGTATTATTAGGGTTTATTGTCTTTAATATTGATATCTCAATTATTCTGACAGGAATGGGAATTATTGCTGTAGCTGGTATTGTGGTTAAAAATGCTATTATTCTGATTGATTATGCAGACATTTCAATTGCAGAAAATCCGAAAGAAGCTAAGGTGAGAGAAAAGATTATTGAGGCCGGTCGGGTTCGTTTAACACCAGTGTTGCTAACTGCAGCTTCAACTATTATGGGACTGTTACCATTAGCCATTGGAATGAACATTGATTTTGTATCTTTCTTCGAAACATTAGATCCAAACATTTATTTCGGAGGTGTGAATGCCGCATTCTGGGGACCATTAGCATGGACCATCATTTTTGGACTTACATTTGCCACATTCCTTACTTTGGTTGTTGTACCAGCAATGTATTATATGTGGTATCGGTCAAAAGTGAAACGAGATCGCAGAAAATTACGCAAAGCATTAGCTCGTATGTAAATTAATTTTAGTTTGATATTTCACAAAGCCACCATTGGGATTTCTCATGGTGGCTTTGTTATATACTGGCCATTTAAGCCTTCTTTGTTCTTATTTTACAGCCACTTGTGGTTTTCAAAAGAATTCTTTATCTTAAACCCTTCAATAAAACAGCAATCAAACCAACTGCAATAATGAAAAAACTACTACTTACAATGCTTTTGGCTACCATTTTGGGTACAGCCATGGCACAAACTACAGGTGAATTTAATGTTACTGTAACCACAAGTGAAACAGGAGGTAATTATGCTCCTAGAAATGTTGTAGCAATCTGGATTGAAGACGGACAAGGGAATTTTGTAAAAACCCTTTTGGCGTATGCTGCAACCAGAAAAACACACTTGAATACCTGGCAAGCTTCTACTAACAATGCCGGGAGTGAATTCAATACTGTAGATGCAATAACAGGAGCTACTCAAAATAGTCATGCCACACGCACTTGTACTTGGGATGGAACCGATTATTTAGGTAATGAAGTTTCTGATGGCGATTATACCGTTTGGATGGAGCTTACAGATAAAAACTCTACCGGAAATTATAGTTCTTTCTCTTTCACAAAGGGACCCGATGATGCTGTGCTTACACCTGATAATGAACCAAGTTTTAGCAGTGTAGAATTAGTTTGGACGGCAGATCAAACAGGATTAATTGATAATTCGGGCATTAAAGTGAGTATTTCTCCGAATCCAGGTAATGGTGTTTTTCAATTGTCAAATATACCTTCTGGGAAAATAACTGTTTATAATCTTGCGGGAAAAACTATACACACTCAATATGGGAATCAAATTAATATTTCTGGCCAACCGGATGGAATTTATTTGGTTCATATTGAACAAAATTCTACAATATTAAAGTACATCAAATCCAAATAAACTAACACTACTATCATGACTAAATTACTACTACTCGTTATTGCTGTTCTTTTTTCTACAGCAGTTTTTACTCAGAATTTGTACAAAGTTCCAAACAGTAATCTGAATCAAGTTGAAAAGGCATTCAAAATTAAAAAACATTATGAAAACGATGTTTTTTCACTCATAAGTCTTCCAGATAATGCTTTGAGCAAAAGCCAATTAGTTGCAAAAGACTTTGACCCTCAAAATCAAGATTATTATTTAGTTTGGCTGCCCAAAAAAGAAAAGGTTAATTATATAGATCTTCTTCGCGAAAAATCAGAAATTCTTTATTTTGACACAGAGTTAGCTATTGTAAGTGCTGATTTAAATCAGGTACAAAGAATACCTCATGGTATCAATAGTGGAATAATTAAAATAAGTGAGAAACCAATAAACACGATAAAACCATTGCATCTGATTAGTAGAAAAGATGTGACAAAGAGTATTGCCATTGAAAATATGGTAGATCAGGTTGTGACCGACACTATTATGGCTTCTATTCAGCATATGCAGGATTATGGTACACGAAAATACAATACTCCAGAGGCAGTGGAAGCACAAAGCTGGATCCAATCAAAATTTGAATCTTACGGACTGGCAACGGAATTAACTTATGCTGGAGTAACCGGATCTGAAAATGTAATTGCCTATCAACCTGGCATGGTGTATAATAATAAATATGTTGTGGTTGGTGGTCATTATGATTCAACTAGTTATGGAGGTGATGCTCCCGGTGCTGATGACAACGCTTCCGGTACAGCTGGTGTGATGGAAATTGCTCGTATTTTAAGTCAATACCAATTTAATTATACCATTATCTATTGTGCCTGGTCTGCTGAAGAAATTGGACTTTATGGAAGTGGTGAATGGGCTTCAACTGCAGCTTCAGAAGGTATGGATATTATTGGTTATTTGAACCTGGATATGATTGGATATTTGCAACCAGGTGGTGAGTTTCATACAGATATGATGGCACCATCATCTGCTCAGCCATTAGTTGACATTTACGAAGCTGTGGCAGCGGAATACATGCCGGACTTTACTGTTTATGATGGAACAATGATAGGTGGCGATAGCGACCATACTTCATTTAACAATAATGGTTATATGGGAATTTTCCCATTTGAAGATTCAAACGATTATAGCCCTTATATTCATTCAGAAGCAGATACAATTGGGACGAGTGTAAATAACCCAGAATTGGTGCGCAAATTTACACAAGTTGGGTTAGCATTTATGGCTACAATGGCCGAAGAGTTTAACGGTTTATTTCCTCCAATGAATCTTAGTGCAGAGCAAGCTGAAGAGCAAGTTACTTTAACTTGGAATTCCCCAATTAATCCGGATGATTTTGAAAAATACTATATCTATAGAAATAGTACCAAATATGACTCTTTAATTGACATTTCAGATACCGTATATGTTGATTCAGATGTTGCAAATGGCAATACTTACGAATATTTTATTACAGCAAAATATGCCGGGTCTGTGAATGGAGAGTCAAATGCATCTAATTCAGTTAGTCTAACTATTGGTTTGTTGCAGACTCATATCTGGGATTTTGAAGACGGAATGCAAGAATGGACATTCGAAAATGATGAGGCAGGGTGGATGTATAATGTTTCTGTTGGATTAAGTGGGAATAGCACTAAATATATGAGTATTGACTCAGACGATGTGGGTTCCGGAACACATACGGCTGGATATGCGATTTCACCTCAGATCGATTTGAATTCCGCAACAATAGCATTTTTAGAATTTGACTATGGTTATCGCGATTATGGTAGTGATGAGTTTTCATTGATGTACAGAACTTCTTCAAATCAAGAATGGGTGTTGATACAGGATTTAGGAGCATCAACTTCATTTATACATTATAGTGTTGAGTTACCTGAGGAAGCTTATACTTCTACTACTCAAATAGCCTTCCATTACGACGATAATAACACCTGGGCATGGTATGCTGCATTTGACAATGTTGAGGTAGTTCAGGCACAGTCAAATAACCCGTTTGAAGCACCGATGCAATTGGAGGCAACACTTGTTGAAAACGCAATTGAACTCTCCTGGCAACCAGTGGTCGAAACGGATTTTATTGCTTACAAAATATATAGATTTGGAGATGTAATTGAAACAATCTCCTCTATTGATCAGACATCATTTATAGATGATAACAACCTTATCGACGGAGTTGAGTATACATATTATGTTACTGCAAATTATACCGGTGGTGAGTCTGATCCATCTAACATAGAAACTATTGTATTTGAAGCTACTGGAGTTCAGGGTGTTGGTGGCGAAGACTTTAAGGTGTATCCTAATCCGGCAAGCGTTTCAGATGAAATTCATGTAAATACAGCTTATGTAGTATGTAAAATTCAACTTTTTGATATGTCAGGCAAATTGATTTTTGAAGAACATAATACCAACATCCTAAACTTAAACAATAAGGATATTGAAAAAGGAATTTATACAATTAAAGCCATTGGTAAATATAAGTCTGATAGTTATAATGTAATTATTAATTAAGATTAATGAGATATTTAGTAATAATTCTTGTATTGTTCTGTATTTCGTCATGTACAAAGGATGATAATCCTCAAAATGGCACAGAACCTTCAATAATTTCTTATGACTTTAATACTTTTTCTGCCTTTATAGACAGACTTAACGAGATGACAAGTATTGAAGACCCATTGGAGCGTGAGGAAGAAATTGTAATTTTTTTAGATACTATGAAAACATTGGGCAAACTTCCATTTGTGAAGGATGATTCAGTGGCTTTCATTTATTACGGAGATGCTACATCTGTAAAATGGCCGGGAGATTTTAATTTATGGGATCATACTACAGTAGGGTGGCAAGGCACAAATCTAAATAACTCAGATTTATTTTTACTAGAGAAAACGTTTCCTATAGATGCCCGTTTAGATTATAAAATTGTCGTAGGAACAAACTGGATACTTGATCCATTGAATAATCACATTCAATATAGCGGGTTTGGGCCAAATTCTGAATTGAGAATGCCACAATGGATTTTTCCTGAAGAAACAGAGTTATGGGAAGGTGTTGAGAGGGGAACTATCTCAGACAATATACGTATTACCAGCCAATCGTTAGGTTACGACTTGCAATACAGAGTTTATTTGCCGTTTAATTATAATGTTCTTGATAATCTTCCGATAATATATGTAACTGACGGTCATGAATATTTAGCTGATGATTTTGGGGCAATGCGCATAGTTTTAGATAATTTAATTTATGAGGGAACTATTGAGCCAATTATTGCTGTTTTTATTGATCCTCGCGATCCGGATAATTTAGGATCAAATTTACGCGGTGACCAGTATACCGCAAATCCTTTATTTGCAAGCTTTGTGGCCAGTGAATTGGTTCCCGAAATTGATCAAAACTATAAAACAAACCCAATTGCAGATAAACGCGCCATCCTGGGAACAAGTCTCGGAGGATGGAACTCTGCTTATTTTGGAATTGAAATTCCTGAAACTTTCCATTTAATTGGAATTCATTCTCCGGCTTTTGATTATAACTTGCTTAATCTTTATGAAAATAGTTCTGACTTACCGCACAAATTTTACTTAAGTACAGGAACTATTTATGATACAGAAGATAATGCACTTGCGCTAAAAGCTATTTTCGACGGAAAGGGGTATACATATCAGTACACGGCTGTTAATCAGGGACATTCCTGGGGGAATTGGCGTGGATTGATCGATGAGCCTTTAATAATGTTTTTTCCTGCGAGTAACTAATCTTTTACCTTATTGTAAGCTTTAAATAAAAGCACTAGAAGATATATTGCAGGCAGCCCAATCATGGCGCTGCCTGTATATTCTATGGTCGGATTTCCGTTGTGAATCATCCCAAAACCGGCAGTCATAAGTATTATTGAAATTACTATAAGTATTACCTTAATTTTCATTGGTTAATCCTTTGCATGAAGAACGATTTCCTTTTGAATTTGTTTTTAAATTATGGGTTGTAGGAATAATATTTGTGAATAAGATATAAAGACATTTTTATGCTAGATTATATAAATACTTTTTTATCAGAATTATGGCACATAACGCTTGAAATGGCACCTTATTTAATACTGGGATTTTTATTTGCCGGTATTTTACATGTTTGGTTTCCAGCTCACAAAGTAAATCGTTTTATGGGAAGACATAATCTGAAAAGTGTCATTAATGCATCTATAATTGGAGTTCCATTGCCGCTCTGTAGTTGTGGTGTTATTCCAGCAGGTATTTCATTTTATAAAAATGGAGCATCAAAGGGCTCTGCTATAAGTTTTATGACTTCCACTCCTCAAACCGGAGTAGATTCAATATTGGTAACCTGGTCTATGCTAGGTTTGCCCATGGCTCTTATCAGACCTGTTGTTGCTATGATTACCGGAGTGTTTGGCGGTTGGTGGGTCAATCGTGGCGAAAAGAAAAAGATTGCAACTCAACCGTTGCAGGATGATGAGGTAAGGGAGATAAAGGGAAATAAAATCATTGCCATGTTGCGATATGCGTTTGTCGATTTTATGGCAGACATTGTAAAATGGTTGACAATTGGGTTGCTTTTGGCTGCTTTAATCTCTGTTTTGGTTCCCGATGATTTTTTTAGTGAGTACATGACGAATCCTTTTTATGAATACTTGTTTGTCATTCTTGCTTCTGTTCCCTTATATGTGTGTGCTACCGCTTCTGTTCCAATTGCGGCTGTATTAATTTTAAAGGGTATTTCGCCCGGTGCCGCCCTTGTGTTCCTTATGGCTGGTCCGGCAACCAATGCAGCCACTATCACAGTAATTGCACAAACTTTAGGTAGGTTAACATTTATAAAATACTTACTTACAATTGTGGGTGGTGCTATTTTATCAGGTATTGTCATTGATAATTTTCTGCCTGAATCATGGTTTAGTATTGCAGAGTCAATGGGAAGTCATGAACATGAACTCTTGCCTGAATGGTTAGTTTGGTCATCATCATTAATTTTAATCACATTAATAATTTATCATCTTATGAAAATAATGGGAAATCTATTTAATAAAGATAGTTTTAAAACCCGCGATATTGTTGCAGGGGAAAAATTAGATAATCCTAACCTTCATGTGTCTGGTATGGATTGCAAACATTGTAAAATGAATATTGAGAAACATTTGAAGCAGATTGATGGTGTTGATAGTGTGGAGGCAAATGAAAATACCGGATATGTGGCCCTTAAAGGTGAGGGAATTTCAATTGATAATATACAATCTCAGGTAAAAGATTTAGGTTACAAACTGGAAGGCGTTATTGTCTGATTCATTCTAAATACGAATAAAAATAAAATAGGGCTTTCTACGTGGTTTTTTTAAGGAATCTGATTTAATATTATTACTCTTTTAGGGCTAACCATTACATATTCAGGTGTTTGAGGGTGGTGGTTAATCAATTGTTATGTTTGGTAATCACGTAAATTCTATCATGATTTTAGTTTCTAATCATATTATATTGGCATCATGAAATAGTGCAATTAAAACTTATAATAAAACATGAGCTTAAATCAAAACGACATTTCGCTAAATACCAAAAGTACCAAGAAAAGCATGTTTTCAATGCGAGAATTAATTGGCAGAATAATTAAACTAAATTCTAATAAGAACAATATAGATGTTGCCATTACATCTGATTCAACTAAAAAAACCATCATTATTACCGAGAATTTAGAAAGGAGTATATTTAGATTAGGTCAATTCTTTAAGCAAAAACGTCGAGATGATCAATTTAAAGAAAATAGATGGAATCAATTAATCGAGGCTGAAGCGCTCAAGCAATTAGGTGCAGATATATACTATTCTAATGATACAAAGTGGCAAAAAACCTGTACAATTGTTATAAAAGAATAGTGAATGCCTAATAATTACTCAGTTTTTATCATTTTCTTCCTAAAAAAGAAACACAATTATATTCCTGTCCTTAAAATTTCGTAATAGCTTAAGTTCTTAACTTCCAACAACAAAACTATTGTTTTTAAGTTAAATATATTCTACACAAAAGGTTGTTATTTTTGTTTTTAAAAGATAATTGGCTTATTTTTTATTAATATTTGTAGCACTACAAAACAATTAGAATATGAGAAAAGCGCTCTTCTTATTGATTTTTTTGATATTGCCTTTTTTCATATTTGCGCAAGAGAATAACTTGACTGAGTATTACAAATTGTCATTGGAGGAAGTAATGAATCTTGAAATATACTCAGCAAACAAAAAGAAAGAAACGCTATTAGAAACCCCTGCAGTAGTTAACGTGATTACTTCAGATGATATTAAGCTTTTAAACTTTAATACGCTTGAGCAGGTTTTAGAATACTCAACGGGTATAGCATCTTTAAATGGAGAAGGAAATATTTTCACTACATCCACAATTAGGGGCAATACATTAATAAATTATAATACTAATACTCTTTTACTGTATGATGGGATTCCCCTGTATAATGCTTATCATGGTAGTTTTGATTTTCAGGCTATTCCATTAAGCTCAATTGATCGAGTTGAAATAATTAAAGGATCCAACTCTGTGCTCTATGGTAGCAATGCAGTTAATGGGGTAATAAATATTATTAGCAAGAAAACAAAGGTTGGAAAAGCAAATCAAATAGAGGGCAGGATTAAATATGGCACATATAATACATTATACAGTAATACCTCATTAATAGCCAATAAGGATGATTGGGAGTTTTCCATATTTTCAGACTTACTTACTACTGATGGTGAAACGCTTCCTTATAAAGATGAAAAGGGGAATATATTAGAATTAGAAAAAGCATATAAGGGAGCATGCATAGCAACAAAGGTTGCATATAAAGATTTACATTTAAACTTTAAATATTATACTCGAAGTTTACCCGGTGTAAGAACACGGGAATTTAAACCCGTTTATACATCACCAGGAGATTCTGTAGGAATAATTCATCCAGAACTCTCAGATGAATCATCTTATCTTGTTAATCTGGAGTATGATAAGGACTTTTCAGAAAAGCTTGTTTTAAATGTTAGAAGTAATATTGTTGATTGGAGGTTAAGAAAAGAACTTTTTGATGGATATTGGGATTACACTTCATTTGGGATATATAATGATTTGAGTTTGAATGTAAAATCTACTGAAAAAATATATAATAAAATTGGGGTTAGCTTTAATCATTATATTGGCAGGAGATTTAAATCTCAGGATAATAGCTATGATATCGGTAAAAATAATATTTGGACAGATGATGTTGCTGTTTTTATAAACGGGGAATATATTATATTAAAATCCCTAAAGGGTTTTTATGGTGCCAGGTTTTATTATGCAAAATATGGCAAGACTACCTTTAATGATTTTTCACCAAGATTTGCTCTTACTTATTCTTTAAATAAAAAGCTATTTTTTAAAGCGGTTTATGGAAAATCCTATAGAATTCCGACGTATTTTGAAAAGGAAGTTGCTTCAGCAAGTGTTGTTGGGAATCCGAATTTGTATCCAGAAAAAAGTACATCATATGATTTTATAATATCGGGAAGTTATAAGGGTGTTCAATTTGATATTGACATGTTCTACTCTGAAATAATTAATAGAATATTAAGAGTTCCATCACCAGACGATATTACAATGTTTACAAATCTGAATATTGGGAAAATTGCTCTATATGGTGGAGAATTCAATAGTAAATTTAAAATGAAAGAAAAGGTTTATGGTTTTTTAGGTTATTCATATACTGAGGGGGTTGATTTGGAGACTTCCAAAAAGCTAGAATATGTTTTTAATAATATGGTAAATTTTGGTGTTAATATGCAGTTTAATGCTTGGCTAAGTGGAAATATTTCAGCAAAATACATGGATGATTGGGGGCAAGCTCCTAATTATACTCTTTTAAATTTAGGATTATCACTAAAACCAAATGCTCGTTTACCTTTATTTATTGAAGCTAAAATAGATAATGTATTAAATACAAAAATATACTTACCTGAAATAGCTCGTAAATCTGAGCTTGTGCCAACTATACCCAAAACTTTTAGTAGAATATTTTATATAGGGCTATCATTTAATTTTTAAATTTAGTTTGACTTTTTATTGATTATTTATCATAAAATAAATGATTTACCGCATGCATCCATCAAGTTGTAAAAGAGCGGTAACGATAAATTGGAATTAGGTACAATGTTTATTTTCTTTGAAAATCTTTTAAATCGGGAATAGTTCCTATTTTTGGGTATAAAATTATTGATTATATATATTCAGATAAATTAAAATTACAAGAGACCAAAGTAATTGCAATATGAGAAAAACACTCTTCTTATTGATGTTTTTAATAACTCCAATAATCATATTGGCTCAAGGGAGTCATATGAATGAATATTATAAAATGTCTTTGGAAGAGTTAATGAATGTTAAGGTTGTAAGTGCTTCTAAAACGGAACAAGATATTGGATTTGCTCCGGCTGACATGATGGTAATTACGCATCAACAGATTATTGAAAGAGGTTATAAAGATTTAAAGGATGTATTTAGAGACCTCCCGGGCTTTGATATTAGTGAAAACCTTGAAGGAGAAGTTAGAACACTGGTAATTAGTCGAGGGATTTTAGGGAATAATAAGATTCTTGTACTTAGAGATGGCGAAAAGTTAAACTCATCTTCAGGAGAGCGATTCATTTACGGAAATAATGTACCACTTTACAATATAGAAAGAATCGAAATTATATATGGTCCTTCGTCTTCAATGTATGGTGCCGATGCTTATGCAGGGATCGTAAACATGATAACTAAAGATGCGGACAAAATTGATGGTGTTGAAGTGAATTTAAATGGAGGAGTTCCAAATACAATTGATGGTTCATTATTATATGGTAAAAAGCTAAATGATGATATTTCCTTGACTTTAGGTTTTCGAGGTTATTTCACAAAAGGATTTTCATTAAGTCATTTTGATGATTACGATTCGTTGGGAGTTAATATCAATATGCCCACAAAAGATTATAACCTTTTTGCGCGGGCAAATATTAAAGATTTCACCATTGTTTATTCAAGAATGGATGCCAATGAGCCCAATGGATACTCTACAAATCCTAATGCAGGATGGTATTTATTGGAAAAAGATTTTGTATGGCATCAAATAATAGATAAAATCTCATTTTTACATAAATATGAAACAAAGAAGTTTGCCATTATATCCTCTGTTGAAGGAACAAATTTTGAGGTTTCAGAAGAATCCAACTTCAATTATGTTTGGGGCAATCAATATAAGTATGCTAATACTTTCAGCCTGAAGTGGGAGGAACGTATTAAATTGACATTACCATACGAAATTAAGTTTTCTGGAGGATTTGCCATTGAGAAAGTGCAGGCATTTCCCAAAACATCTAATCTCAGTAAGAGATTTGATCCAGATATGTTGGTTGATGATATGAGCTTGTGGTATATCGATTCAATGGTTTTTGGAATGAATGAGCTTTATGGAGCGCCAGCTCTTGGTGTTCATCCGTTTTGGAAGCTGGGTGTATATGGTGATTTTACTAAGCAAATTGCAGAAGACTTTCAGATAAATGCAGGAGTGCGTTTTGATAAGCCAACTAATTATAACCCAACTAATATTTATGATTTGATAAATCCCAGGTTTTCATTTATATGGAATCCCGAGAAAACTACAATCAAATTACTTTATGGAGAAGCATATATTCAACCTTCAGAGTATTATAAATGGGAAAATTTTGTTGCCGGCAATCAGTTAGCGCATATTCCTAATCCCAACCTGGAGGCAGAAACAATGCGTAATTATAGCTTTGTGTTTAATCAGGCAATCAATAAGAATATCAATATTGGACTATCCCTATTTAGAAATGAATTAGAAGATGTAATTAGGCCTCGGCAATATACTGAAGAAAATGCATTTGTTGATTCTATAATGGCAGCTGGTGCTTTTGTAGAAACCAATGAAAACTACGGAAAACAAATTACTCAGGGAGCAGAAGTAAAGGTTAATTATAGCTTTGGTAATTTATCGGGATATACCTATTATTCATTTCTCAATGCCAAAGAAGAAAATGGAGATCCATTAAGTAAAATATCCTATCATAAAGTGCATGCAGGTTTGACTTATACACTAATTGGTAGAATTACGATATCTCCACGCTTAAGATTTATTGGACCTGCTAATGGTTTGACCGCAACAGGGGTTCAGGAAGGCTTTATTGATTCCCGCACTGTAGTTGATTTGACATTGCGTGGAAAGATAACAGATAACATCTCAGCAGAAATAAATGCAGTAAACCTTTTTAATACGAAATACTATGCCCCATCACCATTTGGAGAAGGCCCATCTGGTTGGATCATGGCAAAAGCCCCACAACCGGGATTGTTAATTACTGGAGGCGTATCAATAAAATTTTAGAATAGTTTACTTATGAACGGAATATTAAAATTCCCAGGATAAATTCATTGAATTAATAAGTTCATCAGATACATCGGTATCAAATTGGAAAGTTTGAAGTTGCCATGAGTTTTTTGGTTTGTAAAGTACAATAATAAACCGTAATGGTTGTCTATCATAAAGCAACAATATACTATAAGCTCTCAAATGGTTCTTTAAGTTTATTTCTTTAATTATCTTAAATCCATTTAATTTTCCTATATGTGTTGTAATTTGAATTAATTGAGCTTTTAAATTCTGAATATCTTCTGAATTTTCATTTATAATCCAGTCGCTTGAGCTGTATAGGAAGTCTAAAGACTTACTAATTCCTTCTTCTTTATATGTTTGAAGAAACTCATTTATGAACAGACTATCGTTTTCAATATTTTCTTGCGAAATTAGAGGACTTGACAAGAAGAATAACAGAATAGCTATAAGGTGTTTCATATAATACCAATTATTTGAAAATAGATTTAAATCATAAAGAAACAAATTTTAGTTTTAATCAGAAACGAACTTCTGTTTTAATCTGCAACATAGGTTTCCAATTTAAAATCAGAATTTTATCAACAATTTGTTGTTCATATTATTGCAAGTTTTGAATGTTTGTTGTACTTTTGCAGCCCGAAATTGTTTTTAATTAAATAATTGTGTAATCAAATTAAGGAGGAAGAGTGGATACTTTAAGTTACAAGACGGCATCTGCAAACAAGGAAACTGTTCAGAAAGAATGGATCTTGATTGATGCTGCAAATCAACCAGTGGGACGCTTGGCCTCTGCCGTTGCAAAAATTTTGCGCGGTAAGCATAAGCCGGATTTCACACCGCACGTTGACTGTGGTGACAATGTTATTTTGATTAACGCCGATAAGGTGTCTTTTTCAGGTAACAAATGGTCACAGAAAAAATATATCCGTTACACCGGATATCCAGGAGGTCAGCGTGAAATGAGAGCAGATGAAATGCTCGTTAAGAAACCCAAAGAGATTATGGAGCACGCCGTTAGAGGTATGTTACCAAAAAATCGTTTGGCACGCAAATTAATGAAAAACCTATTTGTGTATGCAGGCTCAGAGCACAAACAAGATGCTCAAAAGCCAAAAGTAATTAATTTAAATTCAATTAAGATTTAAGTATGGAAGTTGTAAAAACAATTGGTCGTAGAAAATCTGCAATTGCACGTGTTTACGTGAGTGAAGGAACTGGAAAGATCACTGTTAACAAACGTGATTACAAAGAGTACTTTACAACTCAAAACATGCAGTATTTGGTAGAGCAACCATTACGCTTACTTGATAAATTAACTGACTACGATATCAAGGTTAACCTTGTGGGTGGTGGTGTATTTGGTCAAGCCGAAGCATTACGTCTTGGTATCTCTCGTGCATTGGTAGAAATCAATCCTGACGACAAAAAACAATTGAAAGATCAAGGCTTTATGGTACGTGATCCTCGTGAAGTTGAACGTAAGAAACCTGGTCAGAAGAAAGCACGTAAGAAATTTCAGTTCTCAAAACGTTAATCATTATCGATTTGATAACTCAAGTTTAGCATCTAAATCAGCAAGATCTCTGTTGAGCTACTTGTTGGTTGCCTAAAAAAAGAACGTAAACTTGTAATTAAGAAAAAAATTATGCCAAAAATTCAATTTAACGATTTACTTGAAGCAGGTGCTCACTTTGGTCACCTCAAAAGAAAGTGGAATCCAAATATGGCTCCTTATATCTTCATGGAGCGCAATGGTATTCACATTATAGACTTGCATAAGACAGTGGTAAAACTAGAAGAAGCCGCTGCAGCAATGAAACAAATTGCCAAATCTGGCAGAAAAATATTATTCGTAGCAACTAAAAAACAAGCTAAAGAGATTGTTGTAGAAAAAGTTGGTCCTACAAATATGCCATTCGTAACAGAGCGCTGGTCAGGAGGTATGTTAACTAACTTCCCAACTATTCGTCGCGCTGTTAAAAGAATGAACTCGCTAGGTAAAATGGAAAAAGACGGAACATTTAGCCACATCTCAAAACGCGAGCGTCTTCAAATCTCACGCCAGAGAGTAAAAATGGAAAGAAACCTTGGTTCTATCGCAGACCTTAACAGACTGCCAGCAGCCATGTTTGTCGTTGATATTCAAAAAGAACATATTGCTGTGGCTGAAGCCCGCAGATTGAATATCCCAGTATTTGCAATTGTAGATACTAACTCAAATCCTAACCTTGTTGATTACGCAATTCCGGCAAACGATGATGCAGCAAAGTCAATTTCTGTGATTCTTGACGCTGTTACAGGTGCAATTAAAGAAGGACTTAACGAACGCAAAGCAGAGAAAGAAAAAGAAGGTCCAGCACCAGAAAAAGCACAAGGTAAAAAATCAGAAGCGAAAGCTAAAAAATCAAGTGCTCGCAAAGAACCTGCTAAAGTAGAAAGTAAATCAAAAGAAGCTCCTAAAGCTGAGGATACAACTTCCGATAACGCAGAAAAATCAGAATAAGTTATTAATCTTTAAAAATTAAATAAAATGGCAATTAAAGCTGCAGATGTTGCAAAACTCCGCAAAATGACCGGTGCCGGAATGATGGATTGTAAAAAAGCTCTCGAAGAAGCCAATGGTGATTTCGACGCAGCAATAAAAGTTATTCGCGAGCGCGGACAAGAAGTTGCTAAAAAACGTTCAGACCGTGAAGCATCTGAAGGTGCTGTTCTAGCAAAAGTTTCAGCCGATGGTAAAACAGCTGCTATCGTTTCATTGAACTGTGAAACTGATTTCGTAGCTAAAAACGATGACTTCGTTAAATTTACTGGCGAAATTCTAGATAAAGCATTAGAAGAAAAACCAGCTGACCTTGATGCTCTTAAAAAACTTAAACTTGGTGACATCACTATTGAGGATAAAGTACAAGAGCAAATTGGTATTATTGGCGAGAAAGTTGAACTTTCTTATTATACAATGGCTGAAGCTGAAGGTCTTTATGCATATATTCACCCTGGAAACAAATTAGCTGCTATTGTTGGTTTCGATAAAGAAATCGATCAAAATATAGCTAAAGATGTAGCAATGCAGGTAGCTGCTATGGCTCCTGTTGCTATTGATAAAGACGATGTGCCAGAAGAGGTTGTGAAAAACGAAATGGAAATTTTCAAAGAAAAAGCACGTAACGAAGGTAAACCTGAAAACATGCTTGAGAAAATCGCTACAGGTCGTTTAAACAAATTCTACAAAGAAAGCACATTGCTTAACCAGGATTTTGTAAAAGATAGCAAGAAAACTGTTGCTGATCATATTAAAGAAAACGCAGGTGACACTAAAGTTGTTGCTATGAAACGTTTTACTTTGAACGCATAGTTTTTAAAAATTATATTCAAAAGGTTGTGCAATTGCTGCACAACCTTTTTTTTGGTCCTAATTTCTATATATATCAATTAAGAAAATTGATTAATTTTGATCTGTCAATTAGAATAATTAAAAGAATTAAGATATGAAGCGTGTATTATTAAAAATGAGTGGCGAGTCGCTGATGGGAAGTAAACAAGGTGGAATTGACCCTGATATGTTACAGGTATTTGCTAATGAGGTAGCAGAAATTGTTAAAGAGAAAATTCAGGTTGCCATTGTTATTGGTGGCGGAAATATTTTCAGAGGTCTAAAAGGTGCTGCGCAGGGTTTTGACCGTGTTAAAGGCGATCAGATGGGAATGATGGCCACAGTTATAAATAGTTTGGCTCTCCAGTCAGCATTGAGTAATTTAGATGTGAAAGCTCATGTGTACACAGCTATCAGAATGGAACCAATTGGTAAATTATATTCTCGCGATGAGGCTATCGAAGCCATGGAAAGGAATGAGGTCGTAATTATTAGCGGAGGAACAGGAAATCCATTTTTCACAACAGACACTGCATCAGCATTGCGCGCCGTTGAATTAAAAACAGATGTGATGCTAAAAGCTACACGTGTAGATGGTGTTTATACTGCTGATCCAGAGAAAGATCCTACAGCAACCAAGTTCGATTCTATTACATTTGATGAGTGCTTACGAAATGAATATAAGATTTTGGATTTGACCGCATTTACAATGTGTAAAGAAAATAATATGCCTATTATTGTTTTTAATTTTCATGAAAAGGGGCGTTTGAAGAAACTCATTTCGGGAGAAAAAGTTGGTACAATCGTTAAGAATTAGGTATATTTAGGCTTTGAAAGGCCAATATAGGCTGTAATTACTGAATTTTTTTAAAAATATACAACCATGGATGAAGAAGTTCAAATGTATTTAGATGATGCTAAAGAGCGTATGGAAAAAGCCATAGAGCATCTTGACAAAGTGTTAGGTAAATTAAGAGCTGGGAAAGCCACACCAAATCTACTAGCAGATGTAATGGTCGATTATTATGGATCAATGACACCACTAAGTCAGGTATCTAATATTAGCACACCCGATGGGCAAACCATTCGTATACAACCATGGGAAAAGGGTATGATTGAACCTATTGAGAAAGCCATCATGGTAGCAAATCTTGGGTTTAATCCTGCAAATAATGGAGAGGCCGTTATCATTAATGTGCCACCTTTAACAGAGGAGCGCCGTAGAGATCTTGTTAAGCAAGTTAAAGCTGAAGGTGAAGATGCTAAGGTAAGCGTACGTAGTGCTCGCCGTGATGCTAATGATGGTTTGAAAGCACTGAAAAAAGATGGTTTGTCAGAAGATGCTGAAAAAGATGCAGAAGCTGAAGTGCAAGAGATGACCAATACATATTCAGACAAAATTGAGAAACTTGTCGAGGAAAAAGAAAAAGAGATTATGACTGTATAAAATTATAGATATTTAACTTTCGAAAAGCGAAGCGTCATTTGGTGCTTCGCTTTTTTATTTTTTATACACCTTCATCGCCTCTGGACAATTTTTACAAATCGGATGCATTTGTTCCGATAAATAAATGGTCTTCAGAAATTCCTTTCTTTTTTCGCCTTGTACATTTGAAACAAAACCATCTGCAACTTTACCAAATGAGTTTTCAGCTTGCTTATCGTGACAGCACGGTAAAATCTCTCCATCTGAACTCACAACAACTCCTGACAAGGCCCTCAAACATTTGTTTTTAGGTTCTTTGATAAGATTTTCTGATTCATAACGGCGGAATTTTTTATTTGAAGGCAACCATGCTTCATGGTTTTGATAGATTTGCATTGTTTTGAAATTCACTTTGTTGGCGCCAAGCCTTAATGCATGTTTTTTAATTTCGTCCAAAGTGTTCTCGTTGTGCTTGTTCACTAATGTTTGAACAATAATTTCCGGCCAAATTTTACGCTGTTCTTTTTTTGCTGTTGCCAATAGCTCTATACTTTTCCAAACATTTTCTGCTACACCCCCAATTCGATATTTTTCATATGCTTCTTGATCAATTCCATCGGCAGAGATGATTATGCGGTGAATTCCGGTTTCGATTAGCTTTTTTGCATTTTCAGCGTTAATGAGCGTGGCATTGGTTGAGAGAATGGTGTAAAGTTTTTTCTTTGGCCCTATTGATGCGATTTCGAAAAAATTTGGATGAAGCAGAGACTCTCCCTGAAAATAGAGATTCAAGACCATGCCACGTGGAGCAAATTGATCCACAACTGTATGAGCAGTGGAGGGTTCCATGAATTTTTGGGAGCGGTTTATTTGTCCAAGACCAACCGGGCATTGAGGACATTTTAGGTTGCAAATAGAGGATAGCTCAATACTGAGATTATAGGGTACAATGGAACGAACTTTTCTTGTGAGACGTATGGTCACATGTAAAAGGTGCAAACGAATAAAATGAATTATACGTTGCAAAGTAAGCAGCTTAATCAGAGAAAAATATTTTAGATAAAATCCCATTAGTGGGTATCCAGAATCTCAAACAGTTCGTTAAGGTTAGGTGTAAGAATAATCTCTGTTCTGCGGTTCTTTCTTCTTGCCTCTTTCGTTTTGGCGTTGTCTATTGGCATGTACTCGCCTCTACCCGCAGCAATTAGTCTTTTAGGATCAATTTGACCACTATCGAGTAATATTTTTAGAATACTGGTAGCTCGCTTAACACTTAAGTCCCAATTATCCTTAACCTGACCACTTCCGTTATACGGCACATCGTCTGTGTGACCTTCGATCATGATATTTACATCTTTGTTTGTACCTAGTACTTCTGCCAGTTTCTCCAGGGCCTTTTTACCTTTAGGATCTACAACCCATTGCCCTGATTTAAATAGTAGTTTTTCTTCTAGAGAAACATAAACTTTACCATTTTTTTGCGTAACGGTCAACCCCTGATTTTTGAATCCAAGAAGTGCATCAAGTACTTTATTTTTTAGGGCCATTACAGCACTGTCTTTAGCCTGCAGAATTCTTTCCAATTCTGAAATTCGGGCACTTTTATCTTCAAGTTTTTGCTCTTTTTCTTTTAGTGATTCGTCTAAAGCAGCTAAAATGGCATTTCTCTCATCTAATTGAGCCTGAAGCATGTTGAGTTTTTCACGCTCATTGGACAAACTATCTCTAAGTTCATAAAGTCTGTCTTCTCTTTTTTGTAAATCTTCTCTTGCAACCTGCAATTCAGCCATTAATTTACGAGTCTCTTCTTGGTTACTTTTTATTAATACATCTTGTTTTTCAGCTATGTCTTTGTACATATTTTTGTACACCTTATATTGATGCATATAATGACGAGATGTATCTATTTCATTAGCAAGCTGTTGTCTGGTGCTTGTAATTTGATTTTTTAGCAGTTCAAGTTCGGCTTCCATTTCTGTGTTTTCCACAGTAAGGTCTTCGTTAATATTCTTAACAGAATCACGATCAGAAACAGCTCTGTTATGCTTATATTGAAGCTCTTTAAGTTGTTTTGCGGGAACACAAGCCTGAAATATAGAGATGGAAATTAATAAAAATGAAATTAATTTGGCAATATTCTGTAGTTTCTTCATGGAGGCTAATTTTGATGTAAAAGGTAATACAATCAATTATTATTTTGAATTAAAATCAGGTAAAAATAGGAATTTTTTATCTTATTGCATAAGATACGTCAGGAAAGCTTTAAACAGTGTTGCTTGGCAAACTAAAACACTTAAATTTGTATGCTAGTGTTAAAAACGCTATTGTTTAGGTTGAAATATTGAAAGAATGAATGGGATAGAAAGTTTAAATACAAATTATTTATATCAGGGATCAGCTCAAAATCAGCAATCATTTGAGGTTGGTAACGAGGATTATCTTCCAATATACAATCCCCTATTGGCGGGGTTTCAACCTGCTCAAACACCAACAGAAAGCTTTGAGCAACAGTTTGTTTTGCCTTACCCTGTTGTGCCTCCAAAGGCATTTGATTCACATATCTTCTTGCCAGAATATACATACAAAGATTTATCCAGGCAGTCAATAAGTATTGTTAACCCAGAGGCGGGATTTTACAAAAAGAAAACTGAAAAGAAGATTGTAAAACTTGAAAGTAAGTCGCAGGCTTCTAATAAGCCCCACTATTACAGTTTACTCGATGCAACTTATAAAGTTAAGAAGGAGACAAAAGAAGCTTTTGGGGAATTGAAGCCCGTTCCTATTATAAAGCTCAATA
Source organism: Salinivirgaceae bacterium (assembly GCA_002869335.1). Classification (GTDB taxonomy): domain Bacteria; phylum Bacteroidota; class Bacteroidia; order Bacteroidales; family Salinivirgaceae; genus Salinivirga. The sequence continues at coordinate 23,861 of PKTE01000277.1, forward strand.
AAAAGGAGGTCAGCTATACACAAACCATTAATGGCGTTATTAGTTACAGTCCTGCATCTAATGGTGTGTTTAAGGCTACAGATAGCATGTTAGGCCTTGTAATTGGATTTGTATTATTCTTTTTATATCTGCGTACTGTTTTTGGAAAACAAATTAAACAGTTTTATACATCAGCTTTTAATCGGGTAAGGGCAGTAAATGTATTTGAAGAGAGGGGTATAATTACCGGACGCGTCTCTTTTGTGCTGAATATCTTCTATTTCTTTGTGTTTGGTTTGCTTGGGATGCATGTGATGGATTATACAGGATATGTTATTCGGGGGGTTAACCCATTGGGATTATTTTTTATAATAACAGCTGGCATAATATCACTTTATATAGTAAAATATATTTTTGGTCGAATACTAGGTCATTTGCTGAAATTTAATGAATATACTGTCGCATATTTTTTCCACTCATTTATTTTTAACAAGACTTATGCTATTTTTATCTTCCCTGTTCTATTAATTATACCATATATCGACAATGAATGGGCATTATTATTGCTAAAGGGAAGTGTTATTCTATATGGGATTTTTTATGTCTTGCGAACTTTAAGAATTCTACTTCTATCCATTCAAATAAATATTTCAATTTTCTATTTGTTTTTGTATCTTTGTGCCCTTGAAATTGTTCCTATACTGGTAATTGTTAAGATAGCCTCAGAGTGGCTACACCTACCAGTATTTTGAGTGTACACAAAAACATTGGAGATTTGAAAATTAAAAAGATCTTAGTATCACAGCCGAAGCCTGAGAATGACAAGTCGCCGTACAATGATTTAGCCGAGAAACATAAGCTAACGATTGACTTCAGGCCGTTTATAGAGGTGAAAGGAATTCCGGCAAGAGATTTCCGTCAAGCCAAAGTAAACATACTTGATCACACTGCTGTAATTTTTACCAGTAGAACAGCTATTGATCATTTTTTCCGTATCGCAGAAGAAATGCGAATTACGATCCCCGATGACATGAAATATTTTTGTATTTCTGAAGCAACTGCTTTTTACCTACAGAAATATATCGTGTATCGAAAAAGAAAGATTTCATATGGTAACGGAAAGTTTGACGATTTACTTAAACTAATCGTTAAGAATAATAAGGAAACATTCCTTATTCCACTTTCTGATATACACAAAGCTGATATTCCAGCTAAATTGAAGAAAAACAAAATTAAATTTACGAAGGCTATATTGTACAGAACAGTAGCTGCTGACCTTAGTGATTTGTCAGATGTGAATTACGATATATTGGTTTTCTTTAGCCCTTCTGGTATAGCTTCGTTATTTGAAAACTTTCCGGATTTTAAACAAAACGACACAAAAATTGCCGCGTTTGGTCCATCTACATCAAAAGCTGTGGATGATGCAGGCTTAACGCTTAATATTAAAGCGCCACAGCCAAAGGCTCCGTCAATGACTATGGCATTGGATCACTTCATTAAAGATTTTAATAAAAACGGAAGTAAATAATATATTCTATACACCTTTCAAAGCCATATCTGTATTTGATATGGCTTTTTTTGTAATTTTGAGAAATGACTTCCTTGAAACCCAATAGCGAAAACACTGGTCGGGCAACATTTAAGCCCAAAGAAAGGTTGAAATCAAAGAAAAAACTTGATTTACTCTTTAAAAAGGGAAAAGCAATGAATAACTTCCCAGTTCAAGTTATTTATTATTTGTCTGAAGCTGTTGGTGAGTCTGAATTACAGGCTGCCTTTTCTGTACCAAAACGAAATTTTAAACTTGCCGTTGACCGAAATCGAATTAAACGGCAAATGAAAGAAAGTTATAGAAAAGTTAAAGGTGAACTAAAAACAGACTTACGTAACAAAAAAATGAGTTTATTGCTAATGTGGGTATATAAAGATAAAACGAAACGTAATTACAAAGATATTGAACACAAAATAATAAATTCTGTTAATAAACTGCAGAACATTGTTAATGAAACAGGTGGTTCAGATAACCTTTAAACCATTAAATATGAAAAAGAGACTACTTTGGATAGTACCGTTATTTGCATTGCTCGGTCTTGGAATATTGACAACGGGGTATCGCGATAATAGTTTTGAGATTGTAAAAAATCTGGATATTTATACTTCTTTATTTAAGGAGCTCAACACGTATTATGTAGATGAAATTGATCCAGGGAAAGTAATTAAAACAAGCATCGATAATATGCTTGAATCTCTTGATCCCTATACAAACTATATTCCTGAATCAGATATAGAGGATTATCGGTTTATGACAACTGGTAATTACGGGGGCGTGGGAGCACTTATACGAAAATCAGATGACAGAGTGATAGTGGCAGATCCCTATGAGGGATTTCCTGCCCAAAAGGCTGGGTTGCGTGCAGGTGATGTATTATTACAGATTGATGATTTTGACACCAAGGATAAATCTATTGAAGCGGTTAGTGAGAAACTGAAAGGGCAACCTGGAACTGCTATAAAAGTCAAGGTTAAGCGTCCTGGTGTTGAAGAGCCTTTTGAAAGAGATATTGTAAGAAGCAAAATTCATATGCCTGCAGTTCCTTATTACGGTATGATGGAAAATAAAACAGGGTATGTACATGTTTCTAGTTTTACACATGAAGTTTCAAATGAGCTTAAAGATGCTATACTTGACCTAAAAAGTCAGGGAATGGAAAAACTAATACTTGATTTGCGTGGAAACCCAGGTGGGTTACTTAACGAGGCTGTAGAGATGGCTAACTTTTTTGTAAATAAAGGAGAGTTAATTGTATTCACAAAAGGTAAAGTAAAGGATTGGAACCAGGAATATTATGCTCAAAAAGAGCCTTTGGTGCCAGAAATACCATTGGCAGTGCTTGTTAATAGCGGCTCTGCTTCTGCAAGTGAAATTGTTTCAGGTTCTATTCAGGATCTTGATCGTGGAGTAATTATCGGAAGCCGTACATTTGGAAAGGGACTTGTACAAACAACAAGACCGCTTAGCTATAATGCAAGATTAAAATTAACTACAGCTAAATATTATATTCCGAGCGGAAGGTGTATTCAGGCTCTTGATTATTCTCACAGGCGCGAAGATGGTAGTGTTGGTAAAATACCTGACTCATTAATAAGTAGTTATAAAACTAAAAATGGGCGTATAGTTTATGATGGTGGAGGAGTGATGCCAGATGTTGAAGTAAAAAACACAATGATGAGCGAAATAGCAGTTAGTTTAATCAGAAAGCAATTAATTTTTGACTTTGCTACTGAATACGTGGCATCACATGATACAATTCAAGACCCATCTTCATATGAAATTAGTGATGAAGTGTTTGAAAGTTTCAAGGCATTCCTTGCTGATAAAGAGTTCGACTATAAATTGCAAAGCGAAAGCGAGTTAGATGAATTTGAGGAAACCCTCGAAAAAGAGAAATATCTGGGTTTAGTAAAAGATGAAATTGCCAAACTGAGAGAAAAACTAACACACGATAAGGAAAAAGATCTTACTACTTTCCAGGATGAAATTCGCGAGCTGATTAGTGAAGAAATTAGTAGCAGATACTTTTATCAAAAGGGACGTATCCAAACAGCATTGCATTATGATCAGTATTTAGATACAGCAATTATGATTGTAAATGATACGGCAAGATACAGAACTATTCTTACAGCTGTTGGAGAATAATAACAATTAATATATCATTTCGAACCCGGGATAATAAGTTATTCCGGGTTTTATTTTGCTCTGGCGAATGTGTTTAAAAGTGTTGATAACTGATCCTTTTCGCATTAGTATTCGCAGTTTTTTCTAAATTATTCTCGGCGTAATCATTTCATAATGAGTATTTATCATTGAAAAATGTGCTTTGGTCATTTTGAGGGCGAAGAATATTGACTTATGAACATTTTGGTGTATATTCGCATTACACAAGTACGGACTAAAGATTTTTGATATGCCATATAGAAGATTACCAAACACCGATACAGCTCGCATCAGAGCTATGAGAAGCGCCCTTGAAATGGGAATGAAGAAGTCTCCTTCAGAATTGGCTTTTAATCAGTCTATTTTGATGAAAACACGTACGTTTTTACCAGTATTTGAGCAAGCGGTAAGCAATCAGCGTAATTATCAAAAATCGCAGGTTGAACGAAATAAGAAATACCAGGATGTATTAAAAAAGACACGCCTGTATCTTTCCCATTTTGTTCAGGTAATGAATATGGCCGTTATGCGCGGTGAAGCCAAACCTGAAATGCGTGAGTTTTATGGATTAAAAGTTTCAGACAAAAAGGTTCCTGATCTCAATACGGAAAAGGACATTATTGTGTGGGGTAAAAAGATTATTGAGGGAGAAGAGGCTCGTTTAGCAACTGGAGCCAGTCCAATTACCAATCCAACCATAGCGCGTGTTAAAGTTCATTTTCAAGACTTTACCCGTGCTTATCAAGAACAGCAGAATTATTACGATATTTTTCAAAAGGCACACCAGAAAGTTGCAGATCAGCGTAATGAAGCTGATGAAATTATTTTGGAACTTTGGAATCAGATCGAAAAACATTTTGAGTCACTTTCGCCTGATGAAGCCCGTGAACAAGCATCTGCATACGGAGTAAAATATGTATATCGAAAGAACGAAAAAATGCGACCGTTTCTTAATGTGAACTACGGACGGCAGATTTCCTAAAATAATATAGCGTAAGTATTACAGCAAGAATGCTAACTAAGGCTAGAGGCCACATGTTATGTATTGTCCCAACATTTTCTATTGATTCTTCTATGTCTTCCGGTGAAAGTAGATACCATGCTACTACACTCATACCATTATTTAGGAAGTGTAAAATAATAGGAATCCATAGGTTTTTACTCCAGTAAAATACCAATCCAAGCATTATTCCAAGAATAAACCGTGGTAAGAATGTATAAAACTGCATGTGCATTGCACTGAATAATAGTGCTGCAATTAAAATCGAAAGGATTGGCTTACCACTGATACGTAAAATCTCCTTTTGTAAAATACCTCTAAAAATGACTTCCTCAGCGATGCCCGGTAGCACAGCTACAACAAATAAGTTAGCTAGTAAAACATTGATAGAATCTGTGGATAAAAGTGCCTCCATAAATTTAGTAGCATTGGCCTCTGCCAGTTTCATGCTCTCTTGTAAATTATGCATAAATGCAGGGAGCTCCACTGCTTGATTTAATGCCGCTAAAGCATTGATCATAGGTAGCGCAATAATAATTAGAAGTATCAGTAGAAAGAATTGTGCAGGTTGGATGGTTCTTTTTATTTCAAGAGATTTGATTAAAGGCCTTTCGTAAATCCACGTCCAAACTAATCCGGGGACCAGAAACATACCTACTGAGGTTGTTCCCTGAAAGAATCGAAGCATGGGAATGATTTCTGGATTGGCAGTTTGTGCTAGTAAATCAGGATTTTCAAAAAAATTGTAATCCCAAATGATCAAAGAAAATACGTTGGCGATTAGTAAAAAAATAACATTGCCAGCAAACATGAGAGCTAAAAGCATGATTACTCTAATAGCAAATTGCTTGCTGGTTATCTGATTTATGAAATAAGTTGAGTTTTGCACCTTTTTTGTACTTTTGTTGGCTACAAAAATAGAATTTTTTATCGTGATTAAAATTGGCAACATAGAATTAAGAGACTATCCGGTGTTTTTTGCACCTATGGAAGATGTGAGTGATCCACCTTTTCGGTATATGTGTAAAGAGTTTGGAGCTGATTTTATGTATACGGAATTTATTGCAGCAGAAGGATTAATTCGAGATGCAAAAAAGAGTCTAAAGAAGCTTGACATATACGATTATGAGCGTCCAATAGCTATTCAGATTTTTGGGCATAATATTGACTCAATGGTTGAGGCAGCAAAAGTTGTGGCTGAAGTAAAACCGGATATTATCGATCTTAATTTTGGCTGCCCCGTTAAAAAAGTAGCAGGAAAAGGTGCAGGAGCAGGCATGCTGCGTGAACCTGATAAAATGATTGAGATGACTGCCGCCATAGTTAAAGCGGTAAATATTCCCGTAACAGTAAAAACTCGTTTGGGATGGGACGACGACAGTAAAATTATTACCGATATTGCAGAACCATTGCAAGATACAGGAATTGCTGCGTTGACTATTCATGGTCGTACTCGTGCACAATTTTACCGCGGTGAAGCCGATTGGACATTAATTGGAGAGGTAAAGCAAAACCCGAAGATACATATCCCGATTATTGGTAATGGAGATATAAAAGACCCTATTACTGCCAAACAACGATTTGACGAAACTGGCGTGGATGCCATAATGATTGGCCGTGCCGTAATTGGCCGACCATGGATTTTCAAAGAGGTGAGACACTATCTGGACCATGGTGAATTGATGAAACCATTGACCATTGACGAACGGGTTGATATGGCTAAACTGCATTTGGAAAAATCCATTGAATGGAAAGGTGATGTGTATGGAGTGCTTGAAATGCGCCAACATTTGAGTAACTATTTCAAAGGCTTACCAAATTTTAAACCCCGAAGATTAAAACTGCTTACAACCCCTGAGGCAGAGAATGTTGTATCTCAATTGGAAGATATCAGGCAGGTATATGCAGGCTTTGAATTCGACAATAAGGATTTGATCGATAACAACTGCTCGAAACTGGAGAACCTATAAGAAGTTTAAATTTTAGTTGAAGAATGCTGCGTTATTGTTAATATGTCTGGAAATATCTTTCAAGAAAAAATCCAGATCCTGATTTCCTAACCAGCGTTTATCTATCTGAATACTTACAGGTACAATGTCTCTTGTTTTAAGTTCATAATCAATAAAACGCTGCTTTTGGAACATTGTGCCAATGGCCATTTGAATATGGTGGTTATCTAGTGTGTCTTTTGTGTCTTTGTAAATTCCGGTTGTGCTAATATAGCTGAAAGCACTATTACCTACTTTACTGAATACTTTGTGAGGGTTTTTCAAAAAGAAACGCCATGCTTTTTTACGCAAGAAATGAGGTAAGCTTATCAATTGATTAAGCCAGCTTTTTTGATTTTTTAGTTTTAATAGTCCTCTTTCTTTGGTTATTGTTCCTTTGGCAATGCCAATTTGCATAGACAGTTCTTCGATAGATTTGTTATTAGCATCGCTAACTGTTATTGGGACTGCAAAAAAGTTATTGCTAATTCTTTTTTCCAGCCACATATCGTAATGAATTGTTTTGGGATACTGATGTAAAACCTGATCGGAAATAGCCGATGTAAATAACTTTACAATCCAGGCAGAAGTGCTGATATTATTACCTTTATGTTGTCGTTCCTTAATAGCTTTACGGATTTCAGTTAAGTCCATTTCAAACAAAGCGTTGATAATGTTTTCATTTGAATTATTCAGAAAGCTATCAGCCAAAGTAATAGTATTACCCGGAATAAATAAGGGTTGATTTTTTAAATCCATACGTTCACAAAAACCTTTTATAATGAAATTCGTCAATTAAAACTGTTCGTTGGTCTAAATATACGCACCGTTTATGAATAAGTTACCAAATTCTGGATAATTCTTAAAAATAAATATCCACAATGTTAAAAGACGTTGTAGAGCACCACATTGGTGTTAATTAAATGTAAAAATGCGACCTGGTTGAAGTCGCATTTTTTCGTTATAAACAATAATTCTTTATTCTTTTCCGAGTACTTGCTTTACAATTCGGGTAATGTATTTTCCAATAATATCAAATTCGATATTTACAATTGTACCTTCTTCGTAAGTTTTAAATACAGTATGCTCATAAGTGAATGGAATAACGGCTACCTGAAAAGTTTTTTGCTTGCTGTTTACTACAGTCATGCTAACTCCATCAATTGATACTGAGCCTTTTTCAACAGTTATGTTGTCTCCTTTTGGTTCATATTTGAAAGTAAAGTACCAGCTTCCATCAGCCTCTTCTACGTTGGTAACTGTAGCAGTTTGATCTACGTGACCTTGTACCATATGTCCATCTAATCGGCCATCTGCTCTTACAGAACGTTCCAAATTCACCAGACTTCCTGGTTTTAGGTTGCCAAGACTGCTTTTAAGCAAAGTTTCTTTTACGGCGGTTACTGTGTAGTCATTTTCTGTAATGTCTACTACTGTAAGGCAAACACCATTATGGGATACACTTTGATCTATAGCTAGTTCGTTTACGAATGAACAGGTAATGGTAATGTGTACATTTTCCTGATCTTTTTCAACTTTTACAACCTTACCGGTTTCTTCAACTATTCCTGAAAACATATCTTGAATGTTTAAAATTATTAGGGTACGAAAATAGTTATTATGAACCAGATATCACAAACTTTTGTTTGAATTCAATGCTGATGTTTGGAGATATCTGATCCTGTTTTCCCTATTTATCAAACATATAGTATCTTCGCACAAAAAAAAGATGCAGAAACCTGATGACAGGATATTGAAGATGCTACAAAAGCATCATGTGTTAACATTGGCCACTAGTGTAAAAGACCAACCATGGTGCGCCAGCTGTTTTTATGCATGGATGAGTACTGAAAATGCATTTGTTTTTACAACGGATGAAACAACAAGGCATGGAAGAGAATCATTAGCCAATCAAAAGGTGGCTGCAAATATATATTTGGAAACCAAAGTGGTTGGTAAAATAAGGGGTGTGCAGGTTTCTGGTGTAATAGAAAAGCCCGAAGGTGAGTTGCTTGATCGCGTGCGCAAAAGATATTTAAAGCGCTTTCCGTATGCTCGCCTTATGGAAACTACCATGTGGATATTACGTCCAAATATTTTAAAAATGACAGATAACCGGCTTGGTTTTGGTAAGAAATTAATTTGGGAAAATAATAAAGGATCAGAAATACAATAAAATTATGGCAGAAAAAGTGAAGTTAACTTCCATAGCGGAGTTGGGAGAGTTTGGTTTAATTGATCATATCAACGAGAAAGTTAAAATAAAGCATAAAGAAACCATAAAGGGTATTGGCGATGATGCTGCTGTTCTGCAATTTGATAAGCAACAGACAGTTATCACTACAGACTTGCTCGTGGAAGGAATCCATTTTGATTTAATGTATACGCCATTGAGACATCTTGGATATAAGGCCATTGCAGTAAATGTGTCAGATGTGGTTGCTATGAATGCTACTCCAAAACAGGTTACTGTTTCACTAGCGATGTCTGGTAAATTTTCTGTTCAAGCAGTAGATCAAATATATGAAGGAATTCATGCGGCTTGTGAAGAATATGGTGTGGATTTGATAGGCGGAGACACCACTTCTTCTGTTACGGGATTAATGATTAGTGTGACTGCCATTGGAACTGCTGACCCCAAAAAAATAGTGTATAGATCAGGAGCCAGGGAAAATGATATTATTTGCGTATCGGGTGATTTAGGTTCGGCCTATGTAGGTTTGCAATTAATGGAACGAGAAAAAGAGGTATTTAAAGCCAATCCTAATGTGCAACCACAATTTCAAGGCAAAGAATATTTATTGAGTCGTATATTGAAACCAACTGCTCGTTTAGATGTGATAAAAAAGCTCGCTGAAAATGGAGTTCAACCAACAGCCATGATGGATATTTCTGATGGTCTTTCGTCGGAGCTAATACATATTTGTCGACAAAGTGATACCGGATGTCGGATTTATGATGATAAAATACCATTCCGTCAAGATACTGTAACAGCTGCAGACGAAATGAATATTGAACCACTTATGGCAGCTTTAAACGGTGGTGAAGATTACGAGTTGGTGTTTACAATCTCTCCTGATGATTATGAGAAAATAAAAGATCAGGAAGGGATTTCATTTATAGGTCATATGACCAATAAATCGAAAGGTATGTATCTCACACCTCAACATGGTGAAGAAATTCAATTAAAAGCCCAGGGATGGACTGCGTATAAATCTGAATAGCAATTTAAACTCTAAATAGAAAAACCCAAACTGAATAGACAGTTTGGGTTTGTTTTTATGTATAGGATTTACTTACCAGTTTGCAGAATAATTTGCTTTGGCCACATCTTTTCTTGGGTTTACACACATGATAGGCACTTTAGCACTATTAGCAATAATGTATTGTTCTGATGCACCAAAGATATAATCACCTAACCCGATTCCTTTGGTTGTCATAATTAATACAAGTTCAGCTTCAATTTTTTGTGCATATTCCAACATTTCATCTTCAAACTTGCTTGCCTTTAAGGCAGTTTCGAGCTCAAATTCAACACCATAATGTGTAAGGTGCTTTTTAGCAAACAAGAGATTATTATTTACCTTGGTTAAATAGTATCCATCATCAACTGGTGGCTTGAAAAGATATATTTTACTATTGAAATATTTAGCCAAATAGATAGCCCAAATCAGTTTTTCTTTGTTTTCAGCTTTAAAGTTTACAGGAAATACAATTTTGTCGTATGTTTCAACACGCGGCATGTCTTGCACCACAATAAAAGGAACTTCTGAACTTGAAATTACTTTTAAAGCCCAGCTTCCTGTAATTTTCTGCATACCTCGGATACCATGGGTTCCCATTACCACAAGTTTAACATCCTCTGTTTTTGTGTATTCTCCAATGGCATGGAAAATACTTCCTTCAATTACTTTGGAAAGGGGTTTTACTCCGTACCGATCTTCAGCACTTTGGGCTTCATCATCAAGTTTAGCCATTGCTGATTCAATGTCGGACTCTTTTTTAACTACATGAAGTAGCTCTATTTGAGTGCCAAGTTGTTTTGAAAGTTTTACGGCATGGGCTAAGGCAAATTCAGCTTTCTCGCTAAAGTCCCAAGTAACCAGTATTTTATGTAATGACCTTTCCATATGCAATATATTTTATAACCAAATTTAACTAAAAATGTGAAATAAACCAATAAACATTTGTTAACGTGTTTTTTCGCTTATGAATTAATATTATATGGTGTTTATTGTGTTGTGAATTAATTACTATTTTTGATTTTTAATATTATCAATTGGTGTTATGAAAAAAACTTTATTTTTTATAATTCTTTTTATAAGTATAAATGGATATTTGTTTTCGCAAAATGAGCTAGTTACTGATAGACCAGATCAAACGGAATCATCTGTAACTGTACCCTTAAAGTCTTTGCAAATAGAAACAGGATTTTTAATGGAAACAACAAAGTCGGATTATCTGGAGATAAATGATTTTGCTTATAATACTACTTTATTCCGATATGGATTGTTGGAGAATTTCGAATTGAGACTGGGATTGGAGTTTCTTGGAAGCGATGTAAAACTCAAAGGCGCTGACACAGATACATCCTATTCTTTGAATGGTCTCTCTCCTTTATATGTAGGATTTAAAGTAATGGTGCGTAAAGAAGAAGGCATTTGGCCTGAAGTTGCATTTATTGCTGGGTTAGATATTCCAAACACAGCAAATGAAGATTTTAGACCAGATTATTCTACTCCCTCTTTTCGCTTTGCTTTTTCGCATACTTTAAATGATCGTTTTTCACTGGGGTACAATCTTGGTGCTGAATGGGATGGATATACTGCTGACCCTGGTTATTATTATTCGTTCGTTTTGGGCGCAAGTATTACAGAAAGCGTAGGCGGATTTGTTGAAGCATATGGCACTTTTCCTGAAAAAGATTCTCAAAGACACCTTATTGATGGTGGATTTACATGGTTAGTGACTCCAGTTTTTCAGTTAGATTTTTCTGCTGGTTTGGGTTTGAATTCAAGCGCAATTGATCACTTTATCAGTGCAGGCTTAGCTTATAGAATAGATAGATGAGGATAATATTGATAACTACTGCAATTATTGGTTTGGTTATAAGCATGTGTTCCAATAATAAGTTCATTTCTCCTGATTCTGATTTAATTTATTATCAGGGAAGGATTGATACTACTGAAAAGACTTTTTATGATATTTTTTGGCCGGGGACATCAATGGCTATAAAAGTAAATAAAGGAACTGTTAAAGTATTGTTGAGTGATGATATAGGGCAATCTTATTATAATGTAATTATTGATGGTAAACACGATACAATTATTCGTCCTCAGAAAGAAAAAGAATCTTTTATAATTGCCTCAAACTTATCGGAAGGAGAACATACCATCGAGGTTTTTCGTCGTACTGAATATACCACAGGGACAACACGCTTCTACGGATTTGAACTGTCTGAGGGGGCAAACCCGATACCCATTGAGAAACGCAAAATACAGATGGTTTGCATAGGTAATTCAATTACGACAGGCTACGCCAATGAAAATCCATATGGTAACGATCGACCGGATAGTATTTTTACCAATAACTATTTGGCTTATGGTGCCATTGCTGCGCGCCAATTAAATGCAGATTATCAGTGTATTGCCAGAGGTGGTATTGGTTTTATGGTAAGCTGGCATGAAGTAATAATGCCCGAAATATTTAATCTTACAAATCCCAACAATAGCTCTATTCTATGGAACCCACAAACTTACGATCAAAGAATTGTAGTTGTAAATTTAGGTCAAAACGATTCATGGATCATACCTAATCCTGGGTTTACGGAATACAAGTTACGATTTGGTGATAAAATAGTTGAGGAGAAGGATATTGAGGAGGCGTATATGCAATTTATTAAAGAAGTGCGATCCTATTATCCCAATTCATATATTATTTGTGCCTTAGGAAGTATGGATGCTGTGCAAGAAGATTCACCTTGGTTTGGATATATTGAAAATGTTGTCAATAAATTAAAAGATCCCAAAATTTCTACTTTGAAGTTTCCTTTTTTAGCTGTAAAAACACATCCAACCATAAGTGATCATAAGCAGATGGCAGGTCTTTTAATAGATCATATTAAGCAAAATATGCTTCGCTAAATAACTTCCACATCAATCCATTCGAATGCTGTTTTCAGATCCAGGGTAACATCTCCTTCAATAATTAAATGGTGGTTTCCAAGGGGATTGTTACGGAGCTTACTTAACTTTTCTTCAGATAGAATAACTTCAATTTGTGTTCGGCAATTGTTCGGTGATTTTGGTCTGTCTTTTATTATGCCGGATGCTACAAATGCCTTTTTAAGTTGATTGTCGAAACGGAAAACTGTAACCACATCAGGTCTAAGAATGCCCTGAATTGCAGTTCCTTCATCGGTTTCAAAATGAGTTGGAATAGTATAGTTTTTCACATATGATAAGGGAACTGTACAATGTGCAAAAAAAGCGCTCTTATCAGTTACTTTTACAGTATTGGCCATCCATGGAATTTTGTCTATTAATGCTTTTGTAAACATCATTCCGGTTATACTTACCATATCACCTTCACAGCCGGCAGGAATTCCTTGATCATTCAGTAATGATAGCGAGAGACATGCGGTTACTTTTTGCTCCTTTACCAGTGGGAAACACTCAACAGTAATAGCATCCAAATGGTTTTCTTTAATAGTTTTTTTAAGTAGGCTGTGGACTTGAGCAGCTTCTTCAAGTTTAGGATTTTTGTCTGATTTAAAGTGTTCTAGGAAGTCTTCTGAAACTTCGCAATTTTTGAAAGAAGGAATAGCATCCCAGGAAACAGGAGCAAAGTAAATTCCAAACTTATCTTTTAAGACATGGGGGTCAACTTCAGACGCCACAAGCCAGTCAGAGATTGTACCTATTAAACCAAGTTCCTGATCGCGGAGTTTGTCCAGAGCATTAAATGTATTGTAAAGTGCTACACCTTTTTGTCTGATGTTGGGTTCATAAATAGACCAAACTACAGATTCTAACTCTTCTGAATCTAAATATGCTTTTACTTCTGTAGCAGAAGCATGGGAATTGTCTTCATCATGCGTTAATAAAACAATCTTATCGATGAAAGCACCGGCATTTATAGCTTCTCGTTCACTTCCGCCACTTAAGAAAAAAAGAATATCAGGCTTGGTGTCAACTACTTCGTAGATCTCTTCTGGAAAATTTGTGTCTAATAGTTTATATCCTTTTTCGTATATTTCGTCTGGTGCTCCAGTGTGAGCCAGAAATTTTATGCGTAATTTTCTCATTTTATTAACCTTTGTGCGAATTTACATTTTTTAATTGAGAAAGTACGGAACAAAATATTGGGAGGTTGCCTACGTTATTTTTATTACACTAATTTGATGCATTATGAAAAAGCGTGTTTTAATTACACTTTTGATTGTTCCTTTTTGTTTCAATAGTTTTGCGAAGAATCCCCCTGGAACAGTTACGGTTGATGAGAATTTTTTTATTGATGCCTATGAAGTTTCCAATTTAGATTGGAGAGAATATATGTTTTGGACTAAACGAATTTATGGTCGAAATTCTCCGGAATATAAAGCGGTATTGCCGGATACACTGGTGTGGAGACGGCCCGGTGCATATAACGAGCCTTATGTTCAGTATTACCATAAACATCCGGCGTATTTTAATTATCCAGTAGTGGGTATAAGTTATGATCAGGCTGTTGCTTATTGTAAATGGAGAACCGATCGTGTCAATGAAAAAATTTACATCAAAGAAAATAAAATTGAACCCAATGATGGGCAACAGTTTCCGGAAGCACCTCAAGTATATAAATACAGACTCCCAACCAAAGCAGAATGGGAAAGAGTAGCCAAAATTGGGTATTCTGAACGGACTAAAAAGAAGATGAATCGAAAAAAGAACAAAGGTAAAGAACGTCATAATTTATATGGAAATGAAACGGAAGAAGGTCTCGATAAAGCTTTAAATAATAAACCTGATATTACAAACCAAGTAGATTCCTATTGGCCAAATGCTATTGGAGTTTACAATATCATTGGCAATGTGGGTGAAATGGTACAAGGGAAGTTTGTTAAAGGCGGCGGTTGGAGAACCAAAGTAGAGCATGCTAAGGTAGAAATTGACTTTGAATATGTGAATCCCAAATATTGGGTTGGATTCAGGTGCGTTTGTGAAAAAGTTCATCAATAATTATATGGATAGCAATAAGTGGATTTACAAAACCGACGATAATAACCGAAGCAGA
>PKTE01000308.1 GCA_002869335.1 Salinivirgaceae bacterium
AGCTTTTGACATGTCAGGAAACTCACTTGTAGCAAACTCTGAAACACCTGATTTATCAAGTGCTTACGGTTCTGCTTATGATAACTGGACAGATCCATCGAATCCAAAATTATGGATATTCACACAACCAGGATCTCCTAGTGATGCAGTTTTTGTAGAATTTGACATTAATACGCTTGCACTTACAGGAACAGTACATGATGCTATTGCAGATGTAACTGGTGCTACTAGTGATGCACTTGGTGGTGGAGCATGTACATACGAAGCTGATGGCTTATTTATATTAGCCGGATCATTGCAGCAAGATCCAAATAAAATATTTGGTTATGAATTAGCAGTAACTGCAGAACCAACTGCACCAGGAGCTTCAACAGCATTTACAGCTACTCCTGATGCAACGGGAGCACTTACAGTTGACCTTGCATGGTCGAATCCAGATCTAGATGTAGCTGGTGATGCTCTTGCTGAACTAACAAGCATAGACGTATATCTTGATGATGAAGCTACTCCTATTTATACTAATAGCTCACCTACAATTGGTGGTGCTGAAACATATACTGCTACTTTAACCGCTGGTGGAACTCACGTATTTACAGTAATTGGAACAAATAGTTCTGGCGAAGGATTACCTGTATCAACATCAACATTTGTAGGTGTAGATGTAGAGATATCAAGCATTACATTACCTGAAACCGGTGGTATTGGAGAAGTATTTACTCCAGAAGTTACTGTTACTAACAATGGTGTTGGCGATCAAACATTTGACGTTACTCTTGATGATGGAGATGCATACTCAGAGACACTCACAGTAACAGCTATTGCTTCAGGCGCAAATCAAACATTAACATTTCCAGATTGGACAGCCGGAGCAGCTATGACATATACATTTACAGCTTCAGCTGCTGATCCAACTGGCGATATTGACATGACAAATAACACCATGACACATGATATAACAATCTTTAATGGATGTGCACATTCTGTTGTTTTAACAGATTCATGGGGTGACGGTTGGAATGGTGCTAGCGCATCAGTAACTGTTGATGGTACATTAATTCTTGAAAATGTTACTGTTCAAGCTACTGCAGATACTTTTGAATTCTTTGCCGAAAATGGATCGGATATTCTTTTTGAATTTGATGGCGCTGGTAGCTATCCTGAAGAATGTAGTTGGGAAATGTTTGATGGAGAAGGTACTTCAATACTAACTGGCGTTGGTCCTGATGCAGCAACAGCTAATGTTGTAGGATTCTGTGGTGGCCCAGCTTCAACAGTAACATTCAATGTAGATAATGGAACTGATGCAATAGAGGGTGTAAGTATTTCAATTGCTAATCAAAATATTACAACAGATGTGACCGGTGCAGCCACAATAGATTTACCAGATGGAGATTTTGGTTGGGCAACATCAATTGCTGGTTATGGTGATGAAACTGGTACTGTTACTATAAGTGGTGCTGCTGCTACTGTTGATATTACACTAACGCCTGCTCCTATTACTGGTGCTCCTGTACCTACAAATGATGCAGCCAATGTAATCTCATTATTTAGTGACACTTATACTGATATTGCTGTTGACACATGGAGAACAGATTGGTCTTCAGCTGTATTAACAGAAGTTGTAATTGATGGAAATCCTGCTAAAAAATACTCAGCATTAGACTTTGTTGGTATTGAAACAACTACAGCTACACTTGATGCTTCAGCAATGACATATGTTCATTTAGATATTTGGTCTCCTAACTTTACTCAGTTCTCAATTAAATTAGTAGACTTCGGTCCTGATGGAGCTTATGATGGTGGTGATGATACTGAACATCAAATTGATTTTGCCACACCTGCACAAGGGGAATGGGTTAGCCTAGATATACCTCTAGCTGACTTTACAGGCTTAACTTCAACTGAACATCTTGCTCAATATATTCTTGTTGGTCAACCTACTGGAACTACTATAGTTTATATTGACAACTTCTTCTTCTACAATATTCCAACTCCAACTTACACCATTACATTTAATGTAACAGACGGAACAAATCCAATTGAAGGAGCAAGTATTGAAGTTGCTTCTCAAACATTAACTACTGATGTTAGCGGAGTTGCAACTATTGACTTAGAAGATGGAACACATTCTTACACAGTTACAGCAACGGATTTCAATGACGCTACTGGCGAAGTTGTTGTTAGTGGTGCAGCGCAAACTATAGACGTAAGCATGACTGGCGTTGGAATTGGTAATATAGCACAAAACATTGCTAATGTATATCCAAATCCAGCATACAATTCAATTACTATTGCTATAGAAGACTTACCAGCAAATGTAAGCATGCAGTTAAGCGACTTAACAGGAAGAATTATTTATAATTCTAAAGTTAATTCAACTAACACAACATTAGACTTAACAAACTATTCAGAAGGAACTTACATCCTAGTTCTTAACAGCGACAAGGGTATTGTAAGCAAGCATTTGATAGTTAAAAAATAAAAAATTAATTAAATTTCTTGATTATATGATTTAACAAGAAATTAAAAAACTAAAGGGGCTGTTGGATAACCAACAGCCCCTTTTTAATTTTGAAAATCAACTCAGGTTTTATAATTTCTTTCCAAAGAAGGAAAAACATATATTATTACAAGACAGCAAAAAGCTAAGTATGTGAATTACTATAGGTTATACAAAGCATTTAATCATGACATAAAAAAACATTAAAAAAAAAGTTTTAATTTTTCATCAAAAAAAAATATATACTATATTTGCATCCGCGTTTACGCAAAGGATCATTGATAATGCGAGAATAGCTCAGTTGGTAGAGCACGACCTTGCCAAGGTTGGGGTCGCGAGTTCGAGTCTCGTTTCTCGCTCCATTTATTTTGGAGAAATAAATTAGTTAACACTAAAATATTTATTGTTCCAAATTTCCAGGGGAGATACCAAAGTGGCCAACTGGGGCAGACTGTAAATCTGCTGTCGTACGACTTCGGAGGTTCGAATCCTTCTCTCCCCACATTAACCGACGGCGCTTTTGCAAAGTCGGATGCCATAGTTATACAAAGGTGCTTGTACACCTTCGCTAAAACTAGGGCGCACAAGCGGGAGTAGCTCAGCTGATAGAGCATCAGCCTTCCAAGCTGAGGGCCGCGAGTTTGAATCTCGTCTCCCGCTCAACAATAAAGAGACCGAACTGGTCGCTTTTTTTATTTCAAGACTTTTCATAGCGGCAAGCCGCGAGTCCCGATAAACCTAAAATCTTCGATTTTTTAGTTTACCGAGGATTCTCGAAACATTTACAAAATCACAGATTTTGATTGTTTCGGAATTTGACATCTCGTCTCCCGCTCAACAATAAAGCGACCGACCTGGTCGCTTTTTTTTGTTTCAAGACTTTTCATAGTGAAGCTAGTTGCGGTTCAATAGAATCTTAATATATTAATCCAAATCAACTTTAAACTAAAACTTATATGCTAATTTAATCCAGTATGTTGGCTTCTCAACTGCAGGTGTCCCATCCGACAATGAAGCATCTCCTGCATTACTATTCATAGGGTATAATTCTCTTTGTGCCAGTACATTTCTCACTGTAAAAGTTGCTTCGAAATGTTCTTTTAAAGTAACTATTCCACTAAAATTTAATAAATGATTCCCATCAACAAATTGATCGCGAGGAGAATACCAAGAATAATAATATAAATAATTAGCAGCAAGAGACAAATTATCTGTAAAATCAAACATAGCATGCAACCTTGATACATTTTCAGGATATGCCTTAAAGTGATCACGATTTGTTATATACATACTCCCTTTTTGTTGCTCATCGGCATCCAATAGTTTAACAAGAGAATGACTTGCCCGCAATTGAAACTTATCTACTTTCAGCTCTCCAAATAACTCAAATCCAGCTTGCTGAACCACGCCATCTGTGTTTTTAAAATACCAATATCCATTCCACGATCCAGGGACATCAGTGCCAATATTTGGCATTACAAATTGAGCAGGATCTGCCCAAATCACGCCAACATCAATGACATTTATTATACTATTATAATAGCCTACAATATTAATAGAGATATTATCTGAGACTCTATAATCAGCAGCAATCTCCACACTATGCATTTTTTCAGGATTTACTTCATCTAGATTTTCATAAAACCCCTGACTTACATTTAGAACATCAACCGGGATTTCAGCAGAAAGTACTTGATCATAATTATCCGCTCTTAAAAAACCATCTTGCCTGTAGCCTCCACCATAATGTAATCCAACTGCTCCTCTAAAACCTACTTGGTAAGATGTTCTGAGTCTGAGCTTATCAGATAATTTTCCTACAAATCCAATTCTTGGAGAAATATGACTTCCCCAATACGGATGCATATCAAACCGGACAGCTCCAAAAGCAACTATTTTCTTGCTTAAATCATAATAATCTTCCAGGAATGCACTAAAAATACCATAAGTATCAGGATAACCCATCGTATTATTCAAGTTAGCTGCATCTAGCCGTAATCTATCTCCTAAAGAATCGACAAAAGCATAATCATAAGTATTTAAAACAAAATTGTTTCCGTCAAAATTGCGCTTACCAAACTGATAATATCTTGACTCAAATCCAATTGCAAGCCTATTATTCTGAATAATATTATCAAAATTTCCAATTATCTTTAATCCTCCACGGTTTTCACGCGTTCCTCCCATAACTGGTCCTTCTATTGAGCTTAACTCAAAATTATCAATTGCAGCATCCATTGATATTTTAAAATTAATATCATCATTTAATTTTAATCTATATTCAGCTCCTAGAGAAATTAGTTTCTGTCCCATAACATTACGATCTCGATAAAAATTATATAGATCATGTTTGTTATCAGCATACATTAAATTAAAACTAAAGTTTTTGTAATGCATATTTCCCAATAGCATTGAATTATACGACCTATTTAATCGAGTACCTATATCGTAAACTTGCCCCCCTGCATAACCTTCATTCGCATGACCGACTGCCCATCCTTCATTTCGCAAGGCTTGCCCCTCATAATCAGTATTAGCAAAATAAAAATAGCTTTGAAACTCATCATCGCTCTGCATTAATTCCGCTACAACAGATTGATAATCATCCTCACCTAAACCTATATATAGCTTTCCTCCCATTTTACTATTCTGGCTTTTTAACGATTTCCCGTTTTTTGTAACCACATTTAAAACACCTAATAGAGCTCCCTGGCCAAGAGTAACGGAACCAGGACCACGTATTACTTCAATTTTTTCAATGTAACCCATATTGGTCGAATTCAGAAGTGCCGATGGAGGACCCCAAAACCATTCTGTGTTCATACTTTGTCCATTGACAAGAAATAGAACTTTTGAATTGTTATCTGGTGCCAGTCCGCGAAAACCTGCTATTATATCATCCTGATCCTCAACCATAAAAAAACCTGGAACATACATCATTATTGCTTCTATAAGCGTACGAGCGCCGCTCAGTTCAAGTTGCTTTCGATATATCGTTGTAACACTTACAGGTTGTAATTCATCACTATTCACGACATTAGATGCTACGGAAACTTTAAGTAATTCCTCTAATGACATTGAATACAACTGCTGTTTTGTTATATTTTCTTGAGAGCTTACATAATTACTAATAAGCACAACGAAGAGTATGAAGTAAAACTTTTTCATAGGCCTTTTATTGGTTGATAGTCAGTCAATGTAAATATAATGAAATTTTACATAATCGAAAGGAAAAATAACGGTTTCAACGCCTATGATACAATGAATTGAAAGTTTATTTGAAAAGCAATTCCTTAATCTTTGAAACTTTTTCATTCATAGGCAAATTGCCATCTATCCAATTAATATTTATTCCCTTACGTTCCATTCTTCTGAACCATGTCATTTGTCTTTTTGCAAACTGATGAATGGCAATATTTAACCTTTCAACCATGGTTTCATAATCCATTTTTCCTATCAGGTACCAGGTAAGAAATTTATATTCCAAACCATAGGATATTAATTTATCAGGATTTACACCACTATCTAATAATGCCTTAGTCTCTTCAACCATTCCTTCGGCAAGACGCTCCTGTAAGCGCTGTGTTATTCGTTCACGAATAATTTTACGCTCAAAATGAGGGGCAACAACCAGCGATTTAATGCTTGGAAGAGATGTTTGTTCTATTTGATTTTCTTTATGAAACGTTTCAATCTCAATGGCACGTATAGCCCGTAGTTTAGTATCAACATCAGTAGTATTATGCATGTGCTTCAAGCCCGCAAGAATTTCAGTTAATTCCTCCAAACTCTTCTGCTTAAGTTCATCTCTGAGCTCTTTGTTTTGAGGTACATCGAGCAACTTGTATTGTTTCAAAACTGATTCTACATACAAACCGGTCCCTCCACTTAAAATAGGAAAATGGTTATTGTTCCGTATTGAATTATAAGCCTCATGAAAATCATTCTGGAAATTAAAAACACTATAAGTCTCTCCCGGATTCTTTATATCTATCAAATGGAAAGGAATCTGCTCACCATCAACCACATAATCAGCCAAATCTTTGCCCGTACCAATTGTCATCCCCTTAAATACTTGTCGGCTATCTGCGCTAATAATTTCACCGCTCAGCTCTTTTGCCATTTGTGCGGCAATGCCTGTTTTACCAGTAGCAGTAATACCGGTTACAACAAGCATATCATATTGAATGGGATTAATTTCCATTTTTTTCTGCAAATATAAAGTTGAATATGAAAGTAACTAAATTATTAATACTTAAATTATTTTACACATGTTTTTAATTAGAGAAAATATTTTCCATTAAGCTGCTTAACGATTATAGCAGTATTTTTGGTTATTTTATGCTTATAAACTTCCTAAAAAATATCTTTTCCGGATCAATATTTCTATTTTTGTCAAAAATATTATAAATGGCAAAGGTTTTACTGACAGGTTCAGCAGTGTTTATAGGCTTTCATCTAACCCAACATTTATTATCTAAAAACTATGAAGTTATAGGTATTGATGAGATTAACGATTATTACGATACTAATCTTAAGTTGGATAGATTAAAAGAGTTAGGAATAAACAATCCAGAGTTGAACATCTTTGTTGGTTCAGAAAATAGCAACTTTATTTTTTGTAAAGGATGCACTGATAACCGACAATTAATTGAAACCATTTTCGAAGAACATAAATTTGATTATGTAATTCA
>PKTE01000069.1 GCA_002869335.1 Salinivirgaceae bacterium
GAAGTTTACAAAATCGTTTACTTTGTATTGAAGCCAGGCTTGTTCAATATAAACCTCTTCCACATGTTCAAGTTCAACTTCTGTTACAAATTGTGTACGGTCATTAAATTGATATCCGAATAGCAAAACGATTCTGTGTACATCTAGTTTTCCGTTTTGACGAATCTCTCCATCAAGTGGCTGGTTATAATGTACCTCTCCGTATCCGCCAATTTTTAATTTACCATTGGTTTGAATTAGTTTTTCTGCACTGTTTACGTAAACATTTGTGCTGTCTTTTTGAGCCACTCCATTTATGACCATTGCCAATCCTAAAATAATTGTAATTGTAATTTTTTGCATTGCTTTATCTCTTTTTATTTAGATTCAATTAACATTGGCAAAAGTAGCGCGCGAAACACAATTCTGAAATCCCTATTTGTTGGGATATTTAATAAGTAAGTAATATGTTTTAGGTTACAGAAGGTTGGCTTGTGCCTTTTTGGAGTTATTGCGTATTTAAGGTATGCTCTAAAAGTATCTTGATTCCCAGCCCTATTAGTACAAGACCACCAATAAGTTCCAGTTTAATGTTCAATTTATGTCCCAAATGATGACCAATGTATATGCCTGAAAAGCTAAAGGCAAAGGTTATAATACCTATGATTATAGCAGGAATCCATATTGTTTCGCCAAGCAATCCAATACCAATACCTACTATTAGAGCATCAATACTTGTGGCAAGCGCCATTCCTGCTAATACTAAATTTTGTGATGGACAAAAGCATGATTGATCCTCTTTTTTTGAGAATCCTTCATATATCATTTTTCCTCCAATGGCTGATAATAAAACAAAGGCAACCCAGTGATCATATGCTGCAATTATATTCTGAAAACCTTTGCCTACAAACCATCCAATAACTGGGAGAACTCCTTGAAAAAGGGCCATGAAAAGGGCAACTTTAAGGCTGTCCGCAATTCGGATTTTTCTCATACAAACTCCGGTGCTTATACTGGCTGCTAAACTGTCAATTGATAATCCAATGGCTAAAATTAGAATGGCAAGAAAAGTCATTTATTGAATTTTTTCAAAAGGTGCAAAAATAGCACCATATTTAGTATTTACAATGAAATACAGCATTAAATAAGAGAGTTTGGATCAATGCTATTTGTATCTACAATATTGTTTATTATGGCATAAACAGTTAGTCCGGAGATGGATTTAATACCAAGTTTAGCAGTAATATTTTTTCTGTGCGAAATGACTGTATGAATACTTATGTGTAGCTTTTCTGCAATCTCTTTGTTTGTTAGTCCTGTCGATACTTCCCTTAAAACATCTTTTTCGCGAATGGTAAGATTACTGTTTTCTATTTCATTACTATGAGTTTCTGCTGCTGCTAATTGTGGATGAATAATATTGTAGAAATCGGCAGGTTCAGCCCAAATAGATATGGACGAATCAAAACATGTATTTTCAATTGATTCCGATTTATTATGCAGCTGTATAATTACGACTTCTTTTGCAGCATCCTGATTTCTAATTTGACTGATTATAATATTTTCTGCATGTTCAGTGAAAACAATAAGCTTTCTTGCATCCACCTTTCTTGAAATGAACTCCTCGACAGACGGAAAAACAAAAACATCCACATTAAAATATCCTTTTATCACATCAGTTAGTCCGCGACAAATAATGGAAGAGGAATGTATGATTACGATTTTTTTCAAACTGACAATGTATTTTCAATGTGTTTAACCATTGGTATAAGTAAGTTATCCTCTATTCTAGCATGATCAGAAATGTCTTTTTCAAACCTGCTAAGTTCAATCAAAAAATCATTGGCTACATTTTGATTGTAAGTTGGCGGTATGTGTCTGACAATTAGAGTTTTGAGGTCGTTGATTTTTTCTTCAACATTAGTGTGTTCTTTCTCAAAAGTCAGAATTGAAAAGTCGGATTCTTTTTTCTGTGTTTCAACTAACCTGCCAATATATGTGAAAACCCTTGACTCTTCATCTTCTATATGAGCAATGAGTTCTTCTTTATATTTCTGGTAAAAAGTATGTATGAGTTTGACAGCCCCATTATGAACCTGGCACGATACATTAAGGGTTTGGAGAATTTTCTCAAGTTTTGGTAGCGCGTAATTTATATAATAAGCATGCGTTTTCTTCAAATAGTTAACTACTTCAAGAATGCTATAATCATTTGGGTTGAGCTTATGGAAGTAATTCGGATTTTGATAAGTATTCAAAATTGCAAGAAAGAAATTCAGGTTTATATCAACCTTTTTGCAAATCTCTTCAACCGTTTGATTATCTAACCCAAGTGAAATATTAAATCTGTTTATCACAGGTAATAGCTGGGTGTTTGATTCAATAACTTCGGCAAAAACATCTGTTGCTTTAATTATACTCATTTCTTATAAATATAAAAAGCGATCTCTTCTAATGAGACCGCTATTATGCTCATTAAATATTTTACAAAACTACGTAAAAATTATTTGTGTATTTTCTCCACCGGCTTTTTCATAAAATTCACCTATAGTTAAAACAGCACTTACCTCTTCGTGTAAATCCTCTTTTGTGAGCTTAAACATATCCATTGCCAGCTTACATGCATAAATTTCGCCTCCTCCGGCAGTAATCATTTCAAGAAATTCATCTACAGGTGGAATGTCCAATGCATCCATTTGTTTTTTCATCATGGCTGATACTCCTGCTTCAACTCCAGGAATTCCTCCCAACCAAGTGGGAAAAGGTAATCCGCCAGGCATGCGCATGCCTGGGTTTCCTACTGTTGCAGTATGAAGCTTTTTCATTTGCTTTTTTGTAATGGCATCAAGCCCGAAAAATGTAAAAAACACCTTAGCTTCAATACCTTCCATTACTGCTCCATTGGCCATAACTAGAGTGGCATATACGTCCTCAATACTTGCTTTGGCGCAAATAATACAGACTTTTTTTAATGGTTTATCTTCTTTACTCATATTTTCTTTTTTTTAGCTTAATTTTTTGGAAAAGTCACAGCATGCTTGCAAACATATAGTTATAAGTTGTTCTTTTCATAAGTCCATTTACAATACATGCCGTGACTTTTAATTTTTATACGCAACTTGCTGGTTTAGGAATTCCAGCAAACTTTGAAGAAAGCTTAAGTGGTCCGCCTGGGAATAGCTGATAAAGACCTTTAATATCAGTAATGCCAGATTTACCTACTTTACGAATAGATAGCGGCTCACCTGCAGCATGTTTCTCGCGTAAATATTCCAATACTTCGTAATGCTTGTCAGTTAGCTCAATGCCATCTTCTTTTGCAATCTCTGCAGCTACTTCACGACTCCAATCTTCCATGTTGGTTAAATAACCTTCGTCGTTTAACTGTACTGTTTTACCAGCGATTTCTTTTTCTGCCATAATTATATTTTTTAATGATTATTTATCTATGATCTTAGATCAGTTTTGTTTACTAATTTGTTTTGGATTGTATTAAACCATTTACTTAATCACTTACGCTTTTGGTTGGTTTGCAATGTTTTTTAAGAATGTAACTGCAAAACCAAGTGCTTTTTTCATTTCCGGTTTATTCATTTCACGCATTAATTTCCAAACAGAATATTCAGGTACGTTTTCTACCTCCATACTTTGGTATACTTTCACAGCATTGTTTACTGCATCAAGCATTTCCGGCTGTGTGAGGTTTTTCACTGTTTGAAGAATTGTTGAGATATTTTCAGCTAATTGTGTCACATCATCTTTCGAGAAATTGGTTACTATATTGTCTACCACATCTCCAAAAGCTGCAAAGAATTCGAAATAACCTTTTTGCTCAAAAACATGAAGTTTTTTAGTTGCTTCGATAATTACTTCATTTACAATTGGACCAGCGTCTTTGATAAGGTCATTGGCACTTTCAAATAGTGATATAACGTTACCAATGTTTTCAATATTCTTAATGAGCTTTACCACGATAATTTTAAGCGCATCCGGGTCTATTGAAACCTGTTGGTTTTCGAGTTCTTCAACCGAAGAATCATATATGTCTTTTCCCACAAGGGATAAATCCTTTACAAGGTCTTCAACAGCTTCGGCTTTTAGTCGCTGTTGATTCACATTGTCCAGAATCAGATCCATTTTGTGGTTCAGTTCATTTATTTGTGTTTGTATGTTTTGGTCTTCCATGGGTGTCAATTTTACAAGTTCACTTTTTTCTTTCCGGCCATGGTCATATCTGCTTCAATCGGCATCTCTTTTCCGCGTAGCAAAATGTGCCAGTAAATCCAACGGAACATGATTTTACCATAATGATTAATTCGGGTGTTTTTTAATAATCCGAAAGGGCCAATACCCGGTAATGGAAATGTACCCGGAAGCGGCTCTGTTTCGTAATTGAAATCAATTAACGCACCTTTTCCATGTCCTGTCTCAATGTAGCAATTGGCGTGACCGTCGAATTTGGCTAGTAGTGGTCTTCCTTCAATGGCACTCATGATATTGTCAAACAAAATTTCTGATGCAAAGTGAGCTACAGAACCAGCTTTTGAAGTTGGAATATTAGAAGCATCGCCCAGCACAAAAATATTTTCAAATGCGTTTGACTGCAAAGTATGCTTGTCGGTTGGTATAAAGTTGAGATCATCTCCCAATCCACTGCGCTCAACCATTTCGTCTCCCATGTTTAGAGGTACAATAGTTAGGGTGTCAAATGGCACCTCTTTTTCATCATAGGATACAAGTACCTTTTTATCATTATCTACACGTTCGATATAAAAGTCGGGTATTACCTCAATGTTTTTTTCTTTCAGCAATTCGCTGAGCATTTTTGTAGCTACAGGTTTAGTAAATGCTCCCGGAAGAGGAGTTACTAATTTGATATCTACTTTGTCGCGCATGCCTTTTTTTGCAAAAAATTCTTCGGCCAGACACACAAATTCAATGGGTGCCACGGGACATTTGAAAGGCAATTCAGTGATGGCCATTACTAGTGTGCCGCCCTCCCAGCTTTTGAAATGACGCTGTAGAGCCACAGCTCCTTCAACTGTATAAAAGTCGAAAATGTCTTTATACCACAGTTTGTCTTTTAGTCCCGGAGTTTCATCAGGTCTGGTTTGTGTTCCAGTGGCTACAATTAGAATATCATAGTCTAAAGCTTTCCCATCTTCTAGCAGCACCTGATTTTTTTCACCAACGATCTTATCAATACCTTGGTAAATTACTTTTACTCCAGCAGGGAAAAAGTCACTTTTTGATTTTATTACGTCCTGTTTATTGTATATGCCAAATGGAATAAATAAAAATCCGGGTTGGTAATAGTGTGTTTTATGCTTGTCAACGATGGTGATTTCCCACTCGTCGCGGTCTAATGCCTTACGAAGTTTGTTGGCCATCATTGTTCCGGCTGTTCCACCGCCTAGTATTAATAATTTTTTCATAAGATTATATTTTATATTTTTAATGATTCTGGTTTTATCAACTTTAGATATCCAGATATTTGCATATTCAAATTTACGTAATGGTTTCCCTTGCGTTGAATTTGTCAGTATGATGATTATCATGGTATGATATTTATCATAACACTTGATTAACAGAATAAGGATATGGACCCTAATTGTACGTGTGAGAAATGTGAGTTGAAAAGTCTTTTCTTTCAGAGTGTTAGTGAAGAGGAGTTGTTCAACGTTTGCAATAATAAAAAGGAAAATGAGCATAAAAAAGGAGATTTAATTATCGCAGAAGGAAGCGTAATTAAAGACTTTATCTATCTTAAAAGTGGTTTGGTAAAGTTGTATAAAACAACACGAGACCATGAGCAAATATTAAAATTTGCAGGACCTTTCGATTTTGTGAGCATTCTTAATATTTTTAGTCATAATAAACATCAATATTCGGTGATGGCTTTGGAGGACTCTGTTACATGCCATGTGGATTTTGCTGAAGTTCGGAATATGGTGTTGGAAAATGGGGTGTTTGCCCATGGCTTACTTCAAAAAATGGGACAGGTTTCTGACAGCATTATACAGGAGTCTCTTCAGATTCGGCGACATAATTTGAAAGGTCGTGTAGCCATTGTGTTGCTCTATTTTGCTAATAGGGTATATGAAAAAGATGAGTTTGAACTTCCTCTCTCACGGAAGGAAATAGCCGAGTATATTGGTAAAACAACTGAAAATGTCATTCGTGCCCTATCAGATTTTAGAAAAAGTAATATCATTAAGATTTTTGGAAAAGTAATTGAAATTATTGACAAAGAAAGATTGGAAAGGTTGTCAAAATTTGGTTAAATTTACTAACCTATGCGTCAAATTCTTAAAATACTTTTTATTATTGTTTTGTTTGCTACTAGTTGGATTAATCAGTCACTAGCAAGCTCTTCAATAACCGATACTGTGTTTCGTGTAGGTTTGCCAATGGTTCAAGGATATATGTATGTTGATGAAAACGATAATCCAAGAGGCTTTCCACTGGAAATTTTAGAAGAGCTATGCAAACAAGAAGGGGTCAAAATAAAATGGATTAAAGGCTCTTGGCCACATCTTTTTGAAAAGTTAAAGATTGGTGAGATTGATATTTTGCCAGGAACTCAGGTTACCGATGAACGGAAGCAATATATTGACTACTTAAAGACACCACTTTATACAATGTGGAGCGAATTGTATATCTCTGAGAGTAGTGATTTTAAAAATCTATCCTCATTAAATGGAAAAGCAATAGCTTTAGTTATAGATGATAATAATGCAATTGGTTTTGTAAACTATATCGAAGGATTCAACATCGATTATGATACAGTATTATTTAATTCACATGAAGACGCTATAAGGTCACTCCATGATGGTGAGGTGTTTGCTATGGCTGGTCCGGCATTAAGAACATTGAAAAATCCATTTGAAGGAGTTAAAAGCTCAGGGCTCTATTTTAACCCCACCGATTTGAGTGTTTCTTTTCCAAAAAATAAAAATGTTGAATTAAGAGATAAATTGTCAAAAAGACTGGAAGTTTTGAAAGAAGACCCAGGTTCTATTTATTATAAGTTAATGAGACAGTATGGTTTTGCTAGAATTACTCATGAGAAGGAAATAACGCCAAAATGGGTTCGCTGGGTCGTTGTCGGAACTATCATATTTATTTTGCTGGCAATTCTTTTTATCATTTTATTAAGACAGCAGGTTGCTATTAAAACAAGAGAACTGCGAATTGCAAAAGAAATGGCAGAAAAAAGCAATCAGCTTAAAACAGATTTTTTGCGCAATATGTCTCATGAGATACGTACCCCAATGAATGCGGTTATGGGTTTCTGCGATATGATGCAGCGCTTACCGGAGGGTAGTAATAAACACGTAAAATACGCAAAAATTATAGGAGACAATTCAAATTCTTTACTTCAAATTATCGAGAATATATTGAAAATTTCTCTATTAATATCCGATCAGGTAAAAATTGCTCCTAAGCAATTTGCTCTTAATGACTTTTGTAAAGAACTCGAAGCAAAATATAAGACTATTTCAAGGGTTAAAGATATTTCTATTGATTTCTCATGTCCATATGGCGAAGAGGAGGTTATGCTAGACGATTTCAAATTAAGAAGTACATTAGAATATATCATTGATAATGCAATTAAGTTTTCGACACATAATAATCATTCGGGAAAAATAGAGGTTAAATCTATAGTAAAAGACAATAATTTACATATTGAAATTACTGATAATGGAATTGGTATTTCCAATGATAAGATTAAAGAAATATTTGAACCATTTGTTCAGGAAAGCCCACAAATTAAATTTGAATTTGGTGGTTTGGGTCTGGGGCTTTCTATTGCACGCCAATATGTGATTTTAATGGGTGGCCAAATCGATGCCACTTCTGACAAAAATAAAGGAACCAGCATTAAACTTCAGATTCCACTTATCAAATAATCTTTTTCAACAACCTTGTACGAAATCCTTTTATAGTGTGCGTTAACGCACAAAAAAGATGTTAAGGTCTTTTTTAACAAATGCCTAATATTCTCATTTACAATACTTTTGTGTTTTTGGCATTAATTTAGTCTAAATAAGTGTAACATAACGACGAATTAAGCGTCATACACACAGAAAATAATTAATAAATGAACCCAATAAAACGTAAAAAAATGAAAAGCCTTAAAACTTTAGCCTTAGTGATGACAATGACTTTTGCATTTGCTATGACATCAAATGTAAATGCAGCAGAATTATCAAAAAACAAAGCTGTACAATTAAGCAAAGTTCAAAAAGTTATGGACCGTGCAGTTGATTTTCCACAAGAAGCTCGCGAGCTAGGAATAACAGGTACAGTAAAAGCCCAAATTGAAGTTGGATTAGATGGAAAAATCGAAGTAGAAGAGATAAATGGTCATCCGGAATTAACAGCTTACGTTGCGAAACAATTGAAAAATGTTTCAATTAATGATATCTCATTAACAGGTCAATCGTTTATCGCAAAATTTGACTTTAGGAATTAGAGTAACTTCCATAGTAATAGTAAATAGTTTTAGTTGAGCCGCAGCAGCAATGTTGCGGTTTTTTTTGAACCATTAAGAAGTTAAGAATAATTAAGAGCTTCGATTACCGTCTTAACTAATCTTAACTTCTTAATGTTTTTAAAATTCACACTTCATTAACAAATCGCTGTCTTTCAGCACCTTAAATGTGCGGTTATTGGTTTTATGTGCACGAAATTGTGCAATAAAAGAGTTAAAGTTCATTTTAACACTTGGGTTAAGTTGTTGATATATAGCGTCATGTGTTGCTTTGGCATTGCTTTGGCATTATAATAGTCGAAATGCCTAACCCACATTTCAAAAACCTTAACCCGAACCCAAAATATTAACCTTAAAGCCTGTAACTATGAAAACTCTAAAATTTAAAAACCCAATCCGATTTACGGCAATTATTGCCGCTATTCTATTCTCATCTACTTTGACTTTTGCTAAAACCCCTCCTGCAAACGTATTTAATAATCTTGCTGAGGTTCAAAAAGAAATGTTGCGAGGACAATTAGATGATAAAATTGATTTTCCAATGGAAGCTAAGCAATGTGGAGCTTGTGGAATTGTTAAAGCAGAACTAACAGTTGCCGAGGATGGCAGTCTTATTATTAACGAAATTAATGGGCATCCAGATTTCAAAAGCTATGTGCAAAGGCAATTAAATGAAGTAACCATTGCCGATTATAATTTAATTGGTAAAACATTTATCGCAAAATTCGATTTTAGAAATTAGTGTGGTTTAAAATCGAAACGATTACAGTAATTTTTCTCATAGACTTTAGGCCGCAGGATTTCCTGCGGTTTTTTTATAGATTCAAAATGAATACACGTCTCAAATACCATTTTTTCCCTTCTAAAACAAAAGAGCGGGTTTCAATATATCCGGAACTTGGGATGTATATTTTTTCATCGATACCCGTTTGAGTTTTTTCAATTTTACGTTCATATGTGTCCGGATATTGATTAATTGATCTTATCGTTCTGGGAAGTGTTTTTTTGGTAAACTGTTTGGTGTCAATATTTGACTTCTGATCAGAGGTTGAGAGCTCTTTTATATTGCCTAAATGTTCTACAATTTCAAGAGGGAATAGTATTCTATTGTATTGAAAAACACTATCGTTGTAAAACTTTTTATTGAAAGATTTAAAATCTTCAATGCTTGATATCTTTTTTGTACCAGAGCAACTTAAAAGAGCAAAAAGAATTACAATTATTAAAATAAGGTTTGTTTTATTTTGCATGATTTTGATTCATTAGTAGTTCAATTTCTTCAATTTCTCTGGGAATTCCATTCATTAAATCTTCATTCCCATTTTCTGTAATTAGAATATCATTTTCAATTCTTACACCAATTTTTTCTTCCTTAATGTATATGCCAGGTTCACATGTGATTACCATGCCCGGCTCCAGTGGCTTTATCGGATCGCCTACATCATGCACATCCAGTCCCATAAAGTGACATGTACCATGCATAAAGTATTTTTTGCTAATAGGTTCATCGGGGTCTTGGTTGTCAATATCTTTTTGTGTTATTAAACCAAGTTGAATCATTTCCTTTTCCATCCAAATGCGAACTTGCTTGTTGATCTCTTTTATAGATATTCCGGGTTTAATAATTTTGACGGTCTTTTTTTGCGTTCGTAATACTGCATTGTATACTTCAGCCTGGCGAGCAGAGAATTTTCCATTTACAGGTAAAGTTCGGCTCATATCAGCGGCATAGCCATTTTTTTCTGCTCCAAAATCCAACAGTAAAATATCGCCATCCTCCATTTTTTTGGTGTTGTCAATATAGTGTAGGGTGCAGCTATTTATTCCCGAAGCTACTATAGGATCAAAGGCATGCCCATCGGCCCCGTTGGAAAGAAACGTTCGAATCATTTCCGCTTCAATTTCGTACTCTTTTTTGCCGGGCTTAATAATTTTAATCAAGTTATTGAATGCCTCGTGAGTAATTCGCACGGATTCTTTTATGCACTTTATCTCTTCAGAAGATTTTATTACACGCAGCCTGGCTATTTTTGGTTTTAAATCAGTAAGATTAATTTGATCATTGATTTCCAAAACGGAGTCAACCCATTTTCCTGCAATAATGTGATGTAGTGGTCTGCTTACAGCCAATGCGTTTGTTTTAGGAGCTAATTCCAATAAAGTAACTTTAAGGCTTTCGGTATAGCGTACTTCATTTATACCAGATATTTCCGATGCCCTGGATTTGGAGAGTTGTTCACCATCCCAAATTGCTGTTTTAGGATCGGGTTTAGTGATAAATAATATTTCATTCCAACTATTCTTTTCGCAATATAAAAGTAGTACAGATTCCATTTGTGTAATACCAGTGAGATAAAACATATCAGAATCTTGCCGATAAACATATTGCTGGTCGCCATTGCGCATGGCTATTGGATTTGAAAATGCTAATGCCATTGTGCCCTTTTCCAATTGCCGTGTCAGATTTTTACGATTTCGACTAAAAAAATCTGATTGTAGGTTTTGTGTACGCATTTTTAATTGTT
Source organism: Salinivirgaceae bacterium (assembly GCA_002869335.1). GTDB lineage: Bacteria > Bacteroidota > Bacteroidia > Bacteroidales > Salinivirgaceae > Salinivirga. Next base: position 11,002 of record PKTE01000069.1, read on the forward strand.
TACAAGTAATACAAATATAACTAATTTAGATTCGGCTTGTTCTGAAAACGGTTGTTATCCTTAATTGCAAATAAATTCAGTAATGTCCGTTAATAATAACTGACCAGGACAGAACTTGAAAGATCGACCCTGTATTTCTACTTTTGAGTAAGACAAAATAAAGCACAAATATTTGCGGACATTTGATTTTAATCAGCTCCTAAAATTCATTAACAAGATTGTAATATTCCAAATGAAGCAGATTTTAATGCCCTTAAAGATGAAGAAGTTGATCTTTTCTACGATGAAAAACATACACACGCACAAGGCTAGTCGCATTGCTTTTTTGGACAAGGAAAATACATATCTTGATTAGCAACACCTTATTAATAAGCAATATAAATTAGCCTGTATATCTGATAATAATACCTTAAGATATATTAATATGTAAATGATTATATTATATTTGCATCTTTATCTATTAAATGATCCTAATGGCTTGATTGCCAGTGATCTATATTGTCTAGTTTGTTTAAATAATGCCAACTATAAATAAGAAAACAGAGTTGAAAAGTCTAATTCATAAGCAAGAACATAATGTATAAATTATGAGAAATCGAAAATCAATATTTTTTAAGTTTCAGGGTCTGGCAATAGTTTTAGTTGCAATAATTTTAACAACATCTTGCAACAACGAGCCTAAAAATGTTGTTTCTGCCCCCAAGGCAATTAACCCGTTGGAAAACCGAATGATTCCTCATCTTGACCACACTGCGTATTATCCTGATTCTATCAGTAGTCCACAGGAACTGACAAAGTCATGTTTAGAGTGTCATCCGAATAGTGCTAAGGAGGTAATGAAGACTCCACACTGGACGTTTTTAAGCGGTGATGTCGAAAGAAATGGAGAGCATATTCGTATCGGTAAGAAAAATCAAATTAATAATTTCTGCATCAGTATAGTGGGTAACTGGGCCAGATGTACTAAATGCCATGCTGGATATGGTTGGACTGATGAAAATTTTGATTTTACAGCTGAAGAAAATGTTGATTGCCTTGCTTGTCATGACGGATCGGGTACATACGTTAAAGATACAAGCGGTGTCCCAATGAAAGGTGTTAATTTACAAGTGGCAGCACAAAGCGTGAGCAGACCGAAAAATGATAATTGCGGTGCATGCCATTTCAATGGAGGAGGAGGCATGGGCGTTAAGCATGGCGACCTTGATGAGTCTTTACTAAATCCAAATGAAGAACTGGATGTACATATAGGAAAACTTAATTTCCAGTGCGTTGATTGTCACACTACTGAGCATCACCTTGTATCAGGTAAGGTTAATAATACTTATACTGAGAGAACGACATCAAAAAGGTTTGATTGCGAAAAATGCCATACTGATAAACCCCATACAGATGGTCGTCTCAATATACATACAGAAAGAATAGAATGTCAAACATGTCATATTCCCGAATATGCACGTAAACTCCCTACAAAAATGACCTGGGATTGGGGAAAAGCTGGTGATAGCACTAGAGAAGAGAATGTTCATGAATATTTAAAGATAAAGGGAGAGTTTACCTACGAAAAAAATGTTATTCCCACGTATGCCTGGTTTAACCATAAAATGGACAGGTATATACTCGGTGATCCTGTGGACCCTGAAACTGAGAATTTAATTAATAAACCCCTTGGCTCCAGAGATGATAAAAAATCTAAAATACATCCTTTTAAAGTTCATATTTCAAAGCAGCCTTATGATGAGGTAAATAAATATTTGATTCCACCATTAACAAGCGGTAAAGGAGGTTTTTGGAATGAATTTGATTGGCCTTCTGCTATTAGAAAAGGTGCTGAATTCAACAATCTTCCTTTTAGTGGCGAATGCGATTTTATAGAAACAAAAATGTATTGGCCTATAAATCACATGGTAACAACCAAAGATAATGCATTAAAATGTACAGATTGTCATAGTGAGAATAGCCGTATGGATTGGAAGGCATTGGGATATGGGGAAGATCCAATAAAACATAGTAATAAACAATTGAACTAAAGTAACATGGAAAACAAACAACGACCAGTTAAAAACCCGTATTTTGCAGGGATTATTCTTGGAATTGTTCTTTTTGCAGCATTTGCCCTAACACAAGGTGGGCTTGGAGCTTCCGGTGCACTGAGCCGTATAAACATAGCTATTACAAAAGTATTTGCTCCTGAACATGTTGACCATGTCTCTACCTTTGCTGCAGCAGCAGCAGGAGATAAAAGCGCATTAGATCATGCAAGCATATTCCTTTTGATAGGAACGTTTGTTGGAGGTATGGCATCTGCTTTTTTCAACAAAAGACTTAAAGTTGAGGTGTTTAAAGGCTCACGAATAACAAAACCACAAAGGTTATTCTTTGCTCTTCTTGGTGGAATAATAATGGGCTACGGAGCTAGGTTTGCCCGTGGTTGTACATCAGGACAAGCATTATCTGGAGGAGCTGTTCTTTCTCTTGGTAGTTGGGCATTTATGTTTAGTGTTTTTATTGGTGGCTATGCTGTAGCATACTTCGTTCGTCGCCTTTGGTTAGATTAATTTATTTATAATTAAGAAATTATTATGTTACCTATAGAAATTTTATCAGAATTAGGAAAAATCGGAGGATACGCAGTATTCTTACTTATAGGAATCGGCTTTGGAGTTGCTCTTGAATTAGCAGGTTTTGGAGACTCCAGAAGATTAGCTGCACAATTTTACTTTAAAGATATGACAGTATTAAAGACTATGTTTACTGGTATAATAGTCGCAGCAATACTTATATTTTTATCAGCAGCCATAGGAATACTGGATTTCTCACAAATAATAGTTAATAAAACATTTTTATGGCCAGGTATTGTTGGCGGACTTATCATGGGGGTAGGCTTTATTGTTGGAGGATATTGCCCCGGTACCTCTGTTGTGGCCGCATCAAGCTTCAAAATTGATGGTCTTACATTCCTTGTAGGGGCGATAATAGGTACGGGACTGTTTGGTGAAACTGTTCCATTTTTTGATGAATTCTGGAACTCTTCCTATACTGAAAGATTACTAGTTTCTGATTGGCTAGGATGGTCTATCGGAGCAACAGTATTTGCAATTGTAATTATGGCGCTTGTAATGTTTTATGGTGCCGAAAAAGTTGAAGAATTCTTTAAATTTAAAGGATCCGGTAAAAAAGTATCATGGAAAATAACAAAAAAAGCATATAAAATTGGTGCTGCGGCATTATTTACAATGGCACTTCTGGTGTGGATTATCGGACAACCTGATCTTGACCGAAAATGGGAAATAATGGAAAGCAAGTATGGTCCACAATTAGACTCTAAAGAGGTAGTTATAAGTCCATTAGAGTATGTTAAGACATATAATGACGCTAGTTTAAGACTTGTTACTTTAGACCTAAGATCTCCGAAAGCTTTTAATGAATTTAAGATAAAAGGCTCAAAAAATGCAAATTTGGAGAATCTTCGTGATGCTGAATATGTAAAGCACCTTGCCTCTTTACCCGCGAACGGATTAGTTATTCTTATTGCTGATGACTACGCTGTTGCTGAACAGGCATGGAAATACCTTAAAGTTCAGAACGTAATAAATGTATATATCATGGAGAATGGATTAAAAGATTATAATGAGCTTTTTGCCGATAAAACAATCCATGGAGAAGAAATAGATTTAGCTTCTCCTCCTGCTGAACTACTGCATCTATTCCCTGAAGATGCATACATTTCTAAAATAAAAATTGTTACTAAAAAACGTGCCGGAGGATTATGCGGATAATTGATTCTCTCCCATAATTATATTTTTTGGTATCACTTAAAGAATAAAAATGAAAAATACATCATCAATAATCAATACAACAATATTAATTTTAATATTAGGATTTCTATCATTAGCGGGGTTTTCACAAAACAAAAATATCTATTCCTATTCAAATGATAATTGTCTTAGTTGTCATAGTAAGCATGTATCTGTCGATGATTATAACACCTCTGTACATAAGGTGTTAAAGTGTAATGCTTGTAACGTCCCAGTTGAAGATATACATGGCAAAACAGATTCATTAGGTCACAAAAAAACCTGTATTAGTACTTTTAAGCAAACAGATTGTAAAGCTTGTCATAAAGATCAAGTAGCACAACATGAAAATAGTATTCACAATTCAGAAAGGCTACCAGTAAATTGTGCTCAATGTCATAGTGATATCCACGCAATTAAATCAATAAAAGGTAATAAAACAGCTACAGCAGAGTTATGTGTTAAATGCCACAAAAACCAAACTGAATTCTTCAGTTCAGTTCACAACACGGCTCTTGAAAAAGGAAATAATGACGCTGCTACTTGTACTGATTGTCATGGTGTCCATAATATCGAGAAAATTGATAATTATGCCCAAGGACGAGAGTTTCATACAAAAGCATGCATGACATGTCATTCAGATACTGCAATGATGTCTAGAAACGATGTTTCTACTATTGCAGCTAAAACATACTTTGAGAGCTATCATGGTAAAGCAGTACGCCTTGGAAACGTTGAGAAAGTTGCAGGGTGTTCTGATTGTCATAGTTCCCACCACATTTTGCCGGCAAGTGATTCTATATCAACAATTAACAAAAATAACCTTGTTAATACATGTATGCAATGTCACCCTGGCTCAACAGAAAACTTCGCTAAGTTTATGCCTCATGCCGATGCCCATAATAAAAGCAAGAATCCTGTTTTGTATTGGGTAACCTTATTCATGAATGGTCTATTGATTGTTACATTCCTGTTTTTCTTGGTACACTCTTTAATGTGGGCATATAGAAGCTTTGCAGAAATGAAGGCAAATAAGGTGAAAGGTATTTCACTAAAAGAACAAAAAAATTCAAAGCAAAAAGTTTATCGTCGCTTTAATAAGAGGCATATTATTTTACACTTATTCGTAGTTACAAGCTTCTTGGCATTATCAATAACCGGTCTTCCTTTAAAATTTAATGATACCCAATGGGGGAAAGTACTTATGGATTTTCTTGGTGGAGTTAAAAGCGCTGGTATTATTCATCGTGTAGGGGCAGTTGTTACCTTTGGGTATTTCTTTATCACACTATACTTAACAGGAAGATTTCTTTTTACAAGAAAAGTATCTGATCAACCATTTTTAAAACGCCTGTTTGGTGTTGATTCACTTTTCCCTAACAGAAGAGACATGAAAGATTTGCGTGCTATGTTCCGTTGGTTTGTGTTTAAAGGCCCTAAACCTACTTTCGACAGATGGACATACTGGGAAAAGTTTGATTTCCTTGCGGTATTCTGGGGAGTTGCAGTTATTGGCTCAAGTGGATTAATGCTTTGGTTCCCTGAATTCTTTAGTAATTTTATGCCGGGATGGACTTTTAATGTGGCTACAATAGTTCACTCAGATGAAGCACTATTGGCAACAGGTTTCATATTTACAATTCATTTTTTCAACACTCATTTTCGTGCAGAGAAATTCCCTATGGATTTCGTTATTTTTAACGGGCAAGTGACTGAAGAGGAAATGAAAAGCGAACGCCCGGAACTATTGAAAAGATATGAAGAAGAGGGTACTCTTGATAAATATTTGGTTAAGAAACGAAGCTCATTAGCCTGGGATATTTCTTTACGATTATTTGGTTTTACTGCTCTTTTAACAGGCATAGTGCTCGCGCTGCTAATATTATTTTCATTTATAGGATAAGCAAATAATATAAACGAATTCAGCTTTCCCATGTGTAGTTTTATCATGGGAAAGTTTTTTTTAAGGAAAGTATCTTCAAACACTTTTTCTTGCGGTATGCTGAGCTTGTTGAAGTGAAAAAAAGTGACAAAAATTCAAGATCAAATTCTTACGCTTGAATAGGGATCGACCTAAGTATTTTAAGCGGGCACCTTCTATCTTGCAGCAAATGGCCGAAGGCAAATTGAAAACTGTCTGAGATGATGCTCAAGAACTTCGAAAAGAAACGAATACATCAATAGCATCATCGAGTTTTTTCAATTTAATTTGCGAAAGATAAGAAGGTAGATTAAAATGCTAAGTCTTGACTTTTTTGCTTCGTTTTTGTGTTAAGACAAAAATGAAGATCGAAGAGAAATAAAGTCTAATAGATCAAAATAGCACTGATTTTCTAGTTCACTATGATCATTTCTTTACTATTAGAAAAGTAATCGTCCATAACTATCTGAAGTGATTCTCAAATATTATAAGCGAATTCAACTTTCTTATATTTAGTTTTATAAGGGGAAAGTTTTTTAGCAAAAAATCATAATTTTCACTAGCCATGTTCCGAAAACGTTTGTTATCCTTAAGTGCATGTTAATTATCAAATTAATTAAAACATTTAATACTAACTTAAGGTTAGAACCGTAAAGCCAACATAATTTTATACAATGAAAATTAATCAAAAATCATCACTTAAGTATGTGCATACTGGTCTGCTAATTATTAGGTTGGGGATTGGTATTATGTTTATTCTTCATGGTTTGCCAAAGCTAATGGGAGGTCCGGATAAGTGGGAGGCAGTTGGTGGCGCTATGGAAAGCCTCGGAATTTATTTTTTTCCAACTTTTTGGGGATTTATGGCAGGATTTGCTGAAACAGTTGGAGGATTATTATTAATTTTGGGTCTTGCATTTATGCCGGCCGCTTTAATGATGGCATTTACTATGTTCATAGCCTTTTTAAAGCATTACACAGCGGGAGACGGATTTTCAGGTTATTCACACGCGTTCGAGGCAATGATATTATTTATAGGTCTGGCAATTACCGGTCCTGGGAAATATCGGTTGTCTAAGATGATAATAAAATAGCATACTAATAATTAGTGTGTGATATTGGGGTTGAGCTTTTTTACTAAACAATCTATATTAACTATTTAAAAATTAGCATTATGCCAAACATTCGTTTTAAAGCCTTAGAGCAGATTATGCAGGATAAATTTGAACCTGTAACTGCAAAGTACCAAAAAGTATCTGAATACTTCGCGCGTGCGGTTTTTACCCATGAGAAAATGCAAAACTATTTATCACAAAAGGCTTATGACGAATTTCAACAATCTATACAACAAAACACTCCTATAAATGAACAGTTAGCCGATCAAATTGCATCAGCCATGAAAGGATGGGCTATGGAACAAGGAGCTACTCACTATACTCACTGGTTTCAGCCGTTGAATGGAGCTACTGCTGAAAAGCATGATGCATTTATTGATTTTGCAGGTGATCATGACAATTTAGAGCGCTTCTCAGGAAAACTATTAGTGCAGCAAGAACCAGATGCATCAAGTTTCCCAAGTGGTGGTATGCGAAATACTTTTGAAGCCAGAGGATATACAGGTTGGGATCCGACTTCACCAGCCTTTATCATAGATGGAACACTATGTATTCCAACTGTATTTATCTCATATAAAGGAGATTCACTGGATTTTAAAACACCGCTTCTTAAATCGCAAAGAGCGATAAGTGAAGCTGCATCAAAAATATGTCAGCTCTTCGACCAAAATGTATCTCAGGTAAAAGTTACTTTAGGTTGGGAACAAGAATATTTTTTAGTTGACGAAAGACTTTACATGGCTCGTCCTGATTTGCATCTTACCGGGCGTACTTTGATGGGGCACGCTTCGGCCAAAGATCAGCAAATGGAAGATCATTATTTTGGAAGTATTCCAAGCCGTGTAATGACATTTATACAAGACTTTGAGCATCAGGCACATTTATTGGGAATTCCAGTAAAAACACGACACAACGAGGTGGCACCCGGGCAATTTGAATGTGCCCCGATGTTTGAAGAAGTGAATCTGGCCGTAGATCACAACCAGCTGGTAATGGATCTCATGAAAAAAGTAGCCAGAAAGCACAAATTCCGTGTTTTATTGCACGAAAAACCTTTCCAGGGCGTGAATGGTTCCGGAAAACATAATAACTGGTCGTTGATGACTGATACGGGCATTAACTTACTTTCTCCCGGTAAAGTTCCAGGTAAAAACCTTATGTTTTTAAGTTTCCTTGTTAATGCCATTAGCGCCGTTTATCACAATGCGGACATATTGCGTAGTTCTATTGTGTCTGCGGGTAATCAGCACCGTTTGGGAGCTAATGAGGCACCACCGGCCATTATTTCTGTATTCATTGGTCAGGAGTTAACACGTATTTTGAATCAAATTGCAGATAGTCCTGAAAAGGATCTTTCTGATGAAATGTCGGCAAAAATTCAACTGAACATTGCCAATATTCCTGAATTATTGCTTGATAATACAGACCGTAACCGTACATCACCATTTGCATTTACCGGAAACCGATTTGAGTTCCGTGCGGTGGGTTCTTCTTCGAATTGTGCATCACCCATGATTGTGCTAAATACAGCAATGGCCGACCAATTGGAGAAATTTTACAAAAAGCTTTCTGATAAAATGAAAGGTGGAAAGTCATTTGATAAGGTATTGATTTCACTATTACGTGATGAAATATTAACGTCAAAAACGGTACTTTTCGAAGGCGATGGATATAGCGATAATTGGGTAAAAGAGGCTGAGGGAAGAGGACTTACAAATGTTCGTTCAGTTTCTGAGGCGTTAAAAAGCTTTGTGAAAAAAGATTCAGAAAAACTGTTTAGCAAGCACAATGTATTTACAAAAAAAGAGCTTGAAGCACGTTATGAGATTAGTTTAGATATGTTTATCAAACAAATGCAAATTGAATCGCGTGTTTTAGGTGATCTTGCTATTAATCATGTGGTTCCTACAGCTATTCAATATCAAAATATTTTAATTGATAATGTGAAGGGTTTGAAAGAGATATTGGACGGCAAAGATTATCGTGAAATGTCGCAACCACATATTGATTCCATCAAGAAAATTTCAGGTCACGTAAAAAGCATCCGCGAAATGGTTTCAAAAATGGTTGATGCCCGCAAAAAAGCCAATGAAGCAGAAACCATTGTAAAGAGTGCAGATATTTATGATAAAAAAGTCCAAATTTGGTTCGATGAAATTCGTTACCATATTGATAAACTCGAATTGATTTGTGACGACAATATGTGGCCATTGCCAAAATACCGTGAACTATTATTTATTAGGTAAATAAAATAGTGTATAAGTAGAAGGGCTGCCAAAATCATGGCAGCCCTTTGTTTTTTTATGTCTTTTAAATCTGCGCTGCCGCGCGATTATATCGCGTGGCTTTGTTTCAAGCCTAGATAAACTTAAAATGAATATTTCCAATTAAATTATTGCCAGAATTAATTCGGAATAAATAGAAACTAAGTACACCCACGCGATGAAATCGTGCGGTAGCCGGGTTTTGAGACACGTCAAAATCCAAACAAAAACAAATAACAATTCAAAATGCAAGTATAAATTTGCACCAGATAGCATAATAAAAGGCTGCCAAAATCTTGGCAGCCCTTAGTTTATTATAAGTTTTGATTTAATCTTTTGTAGCAAGAAGATAGGTTTCTTGCAGAGACTACTTATGCAATATTTGTAAATACATTTTGCACGTCGTCGTCCTCTTCCATCTTATCCAACATCTTTTCAATCTCTTCTAATTGCTCATCTGTATACTCAGTTGGATCATTGGCGATGCGCTGTAAGGTTGCTTTTTTAATCTCAATGCCTTTGTATTCAATCGCTTTTGTAAGGTCACCAAATACGGTATAATCACCATAAACGTAAACCATTTCTTCGTGCATTTCAATAGACTCTAATCCGGCATCGATCAATTCCAGCTCAAGTTCTTCTGGATCAAAATCGTCAGTTTTTTCGAATTCAATTACAGCTTTGCGACTGAATAAAAACTCCAAAGATCCGTTTGGCACCATGGAACCACCGGCTTTATTAAAATATGATTTTACATTAGCTACAGTACGCATGTTATTGTCTGTCATACACTCCACAAAAACCAATACACCATGAGGCCCTTTGCCTTCAAAGTTCATTTCGATATATGCATCGGCATCTTTTCCTTCGGCACGTTTAATGGCATTCTCAATATTATCTTTAGGCATATTTTGCGCCTTGGCATTTTGAATGGCCGTTCTTAATTTCGGATTAAGTTCCGGATCAACACCTCCATCTTTAGCTGCAACAGTAATAGCTTTGGCCAACTTGGGGAATACTTTTGACATCTTATCCCAACGTTTCTCTTTTGCCGCACGGCGATATTCGAATGCTCTTCCCATATTATTATGATTTATTTTATTTTGAAATTTTTGAATGCGCTAAAATACTGATTTTTTGAACAAAAATGAAGTAGTTTGGTGAATTGTATCTGTTTATGAGCTAATGATCGTATATACAGATTAGAGTCTAAAAATTTAGTGGAATTGTTTTTTAAATAATGCGTATGGAAACTCTTAAAAATATCTGTTAGTTAGATTCTAATTGATCCAATAATTGGTTGATAAATGAATTCATTTTCGAAAAAGCAAACCATTTTTTTCCAAGATCCTTTAATGAAGCCCCTATGTGAAATAAATCTAAACGATCAATTACTACAAACCTGTCATGAGAGTTGGTGAATACTTTTATATCAATATTTTCATATTGTTCATTGTATTTTGAAATATCTAATTTAAGCTGACGTGATATTTGTCGAGTATAAATAGTTACACTAACTCTCTTTTTTCTTTTCGATAGCATAGTTAAGATGGTATCGTCAATGTAATTATCAATTATAATGATTTCTTTTTTTGCTGAGCGAATTATATCCGAAATAAATGAGTATGCATCAAATAATTCTCCATTATAAAATATCCCTTGGTTGTTTTGTAGTTTTTTTTGCTCTATTCTGTTGAATATTTGCTGAAACTTTTTGTCATGCACCGCTAATTGAATTTCGAAATGGTTTAATCGACTTAAAAGAATACTATTACTCATAATAGCTCTTCTCATTTCAACAAATGCATCTATAATTTGAATACTAATACTTATTGCAGTTTCACTTTTAAGAACAGAGGATAGCATTGCAACACCTTGTTCGGTAAATACAAATGGAGGACGTCGTAAACCCATTTTATCATCATTGGATATCACAATTTGTGATTTCCATTCTTCAAACTCTAATGGAGATAATTGAAAACGGAATCTTTCTGGAAATCGTTTTTCATTTCTTTTTACAGCTTGATTTAAAATTCGTGTTTCAACATTATATAAATGAGCAAGATCTCGGTCTATCATCACAGGTAAATCCCGAAATGTAAAAATACAACTTGAAATATCTCTGTGAGATAGTTCTCTTTGGTTTTTCATGAGGTATATAATCTGTAAACTTGTTTGTAATACAAATATAGTCTTTTGAAATATTATAATTCAACATTTACCGTTAATTACCAACGATACCTTATTTTTGCTGTATGCGCAGACATTTTATTCTAATTTGGATTTTTATATTGACTTCTCTGGCTGTTTTCAGTCAGTATAAGAATCTGCGCGTCAAAAAAATACCAATTGCCGACAGCGTTAGAATTGATTCAATACAAATTATTGAAGGGAGCCTATTTTTGAGATCAGGCTCTAGAGTTATTTCGGATAAGCTATATAATGTAAATTATAAAACGGGAACACTAACTTTTGGAGCAATTGGTATTGACTCAATTACGGTAGTTTATCGTGTAATGCATCCATCTATTTCGGAGCCATATTTTCATAAAAGCAAACAATTGTTGGTTACTTCCCCCAGGTACGAAATTCCTAAGGACCCTAATAAGCGGCGTACGCTTTTCGAAGATTCTGAAATTAGCCGTTCGGGTAGTATTTCCCGTGGGTTTACGGTGGGTAACAATCAGGATGTGACCATGAGCTCAAGTTTAAACCTGCAACTATCTGGTAAGCTAACGAAAGATTTAAACGTTGTGGCTTCAATTACGGATAATAATATTCCTGTTCAGCCAGAAGGAAACACTCAGCAATTGCAGGAGTTTGACAAAATATTTATCCGTGTGTATAATGAAAAGGTTAATCTAACCCTTGGAGATTATTTTTTAGAGCGACCCACAGGTACATTCTTGAATGTAAATAAGAAATTGCAGGGTATTCAGGTTGAAAATCGCATAAAGCTTGGAAAGAAGGATGAAAAGAATAAGAAAAGGAATGAGAATAAGGCAACTTTTAAAAACAGTGTTTCTGGAGCTGTTTCAAAAGGAAAATATTACAGACAGCAATTGGAGCCTATCGAAGGAAACCAAGGGCCTTACAAATTGCGTGGTGCGAATAATGAGCGGTTCATCATAATTATTGCAGGTTCAGAAAGGGTTATTATTGATGGTCAGGAGAAAAAGCGCGGACAGCAATATGACTATGTAATCGATTATAACAGCGCTGAAATCTCATTTAATCCTTCTGTACCGATCAATAACGACATGCGCATTTATGTGGAGTTTGAGTATACCGATAAGAATTATACCCGCTTTTTAGCTGCAGAGTATGCTGAAATTCAACATAAGAACTCCCGTTTTTGGTTTAACGTGGTAAGTGAAAGCGATAGTAAAAATCAGCCCATTGATCAGGAATTGGATCAGTCTGAAATCGATGTGCTTTCAAGTATTGGTGATAATACCGATAATGCTGTTGTTCCAAATATTACAGAGCAAGAATTCGACGAGGATATTGCCTTGTATGCTAAGGCCGATACTTTAATTGGTGGTGTGTTGCTTGAGTACTATTATTTTTCGACCAATCCGGATTCAGCTAAATATCGCCTGGGGTTTTCTTTGGTGGGAGAAGGAAACGGTAACTATATTCAGTCCACAGCCTTGACAAATGGTAAAATCTATGAATGGGTTGCCCCGGTTAATGGAGAGCCTCAGGGAAGCTATGAGCCAGTTGTACTTTTGGCTGCTCCACAGTCAAAACAGATGGTAACCGCAGGAGGTGAAATTAAATATGGAACCATGAGTTTCAGCAGAATAGAAATGGCCTGGTCGCATTTTGATGCAAATACATTCTCGTCACTGGATGCTAATGATGATAATGGCTTAGCCGTAAACTACGAAGGTGTAAATGAGCTACTTGGCGATTCTTTAAGTAATTTGAAAGTGGAAACAAAATATCAATTTGTTCATAAAAACTTCTCGCCTTTTGAGCGTTTCAGGTCTGCTGAATTTGATCGCGACTGGAATATTTCAAACCTCAATATAGACGCTGATCAGCATGTGGCTGGTCTGCTTTTGAAGTACCAGAATAAGAAAAAAATTAATGTTGGCATCGGGGCTCAATCATTTGTAGCACCCAATGTATTTAAGGGGGTTAAAGGAGAGGCTAATTATGATGTGTCACTCAAGTTTTTGAATTTAAATGGTATGGCCAGTTATTTAAAAGCTCAAACAGATAGCCTAGTAAGTGATTTTTTACGAAGTAAATCTTCTTTGGGTATTCCATTTTGGAAACTTGAAGCCGGGTTGCGGTCCGATTTGGAGGTGAATACTTATAAGGATAACGATCAATTGCTTTATGCTACATCATATCAATATTTCCAGTATGAGGCTTATCTCAAAAACAGGACTATTGAAGGTTTAGAGGCAGAGCTTACCGGGATTTATAGAATTGATCATAAAACCTGGAATCAAAAAATGACACCGGAGAAAGAGCGCCGTGGCATTTCCCTGTCAACATCAATCAATAAAAACAGGAAAAGTACCTGGCGCTTAATAGCCAATTACCGACAAGTGAAAATATTGAATGACTCTCTTATTCAAACCCAATTGCCGGATCAACACGTAAGTGGGCGGATTGAAAACCGCAGTGTGTTTTTTAATGGAATTATCCGGTCAAGTATTTTTTACGAAGTTAGTACCGGGCTGGAAAGTAAAAAGGAATACGCTTATTTGGAAGTTGAGCTTGGGCAGGGTAATTATGTTTGGATCGATCGTAATGAAAACGGGGTTAAAGAATTGAATGAGTTTGAGATTGCCCAAATAGCATCAGAAGGAAATCATATCCGCATTTATATTCCTACAGATGAATATATTTCAGTTTATTCAAATCAATTTAAGCAAACATTGAATATTAATTTCAGGAAATGGTCTGTAAGTAAAAAGTCGTGGCAAAAACTAATGGCACGTTTTTCAGATCAGTTTTCATATTCTGTAAGCCGAAAGATCACCGACGATAATTTTGTTACTTATGCTAATCCATTTGGAATAGCCAAAGAGGATACTTCATTGATTTCAACCAATAGTGCATTTCGTAATATGTTTAGCTTTAACCGTACAAACCCAGTATTTGGTGCCGATTTAATCCTAAATCAATCGCTAAGTAAAAACCTTTTAACTAATGGGTTTGAAGGTCGTGAGATGAAAACTATAGAGTTACAAACGCGCTGGAATATTACACGCAATTTAACGTTCATCAATAAAGGGTCTCTAAGCGATAAATCAAAGACAACAGCATATTTTACAGCCAATAATTATATCATCAGAAATTATAAAGCTGAAAACATTTTCCGTATTCAACCCGATGTCAAATACCGATTTGAAATTACTTATAAATACGACGATAAACGTAATCTAAAAGGTGAAGATGTAGCCATACATCATGATGGGGGTGTTTCTTTCCAATATGCTGCAGCTCAGAGGAGTACGCTTAACACTTCTTTTCATTACATTGAGGTAAAATACAACGGAACAGGTAATAATTCCTTGACTTACGAACTTTTAAACGGGCTACAGGAAGGAACCAACTATACTTGGGAGTTGGGATGGAATAAGCAACTTTCTAAACATTTCCAGATGAGCATCCAATATAATGGTCGCGCCGGCGATGATACCAATACGATACATATAGCAAGTATGAGGGTGAGGGCGATTTTTTAAATTAAATTCCAAAAGAGAGATTCAGCTTTTAGCATTTGAATATTAGCTATTGGCTTTAAGGACGTTTCCAACTTTATATTTTTGTGCTGAAAGTCTAATAAAACCCTGTTAACCTGTAATCAGAGACAATCAGTTTATCTATTGATATTTAATATTTATAGGAGTTTTTGAAACCAGAACTGGAATCTATAATCTTAACTGATTTAGTAATTAAGAAATCAGCAAAATCCGCGATCTACAAAAGAAAAAATCCCAAAAGCTTTTCAGCCTTTGGGATTTGAATTCTGTTATTTGATTATTGTCCTATTATTGTTTGATAATCTTTGTTTGAATTACATTTTTACCATTTGAGAACTGTAAAATGAACAATCCATTGGCTTCATTCGTAATATCAACAACTTCATTTTCTTTGATTAGAACGCGATCAATCATTTTTCCTGTGCTATTGAAAATAACCATCGTTGTTTCGTTTTCTACAGAAACATTGAAAATACCATTGGATGGATTTGTGTAAACTTTTATACCAGCCAACATAAGTTCATCAATTGAAACAGCAGTAACAGTGATTTCTTCGTTGTATTCTGCATCTTCGCAGTAGTTTTTAGAAGCCTTTAGGGTTACAGTGTAAGTTCCTTCTTCGGCATACATGTATACAGGGCTCATTTCTTGTGATGTGCCAGATTCATCTCCAAAGTCCCACATGTAGCTATCCGCATTTTCAGATAGGTTTGTCATTGTAACTTCCAGACTATCGCGGTTGCATGTAAACATAGCATGTTGAGGCTCAGTAATGTTCACCTCCACAACATTACTGGTAACTGGATCAAATCCGGTTGCATTAACCTCGGCTTTATAGAAGGTTTGTGCTGTAATTATTTCTGTCGTGAAGCTATTTTGATTAGCTTGTGCAACAGATGACCAGTTGCTACCGTCATCTGATTTATGCCACTGAATTGATTCTCCTGCCCAATTACTGATTGTTATTGTTGTAGTACCTTCCCCACAAATTACGCCTGGCTCAGCATAGGCAAATCCAGCGTAAATAGATGGTTGTACATTCAATGAATAATCTTCAACTTCACCATAGCTTGAAGTCCCGCATGGCAGAACATCACCTGAATATAATACTCTTACACGCATTGTAACTAATCCTACATGAGCATTTGTTGGTATTGTAATAGTCGCAACTCCGTCTTGTTCGCTATAGGCAATATCAATTGTTTCACCTTCATCATCAAAATCGCCATCGTAATTCCAGTCAACCCAACAACCCATTTGGTCGCTATCCCAATGCTCACCATTAGTTACTGTTAATGTGTATGATGAATCAGGAGAAACATCAGTGGATAGTTCTGTAAAATCAGTATAACTACTGGCCTCTGATGTGTTGTCGATATCGCCAATTTGCACTCGCTGTATATATTCGTCAGTTGTGTTGCTACTACCGGCTTCACAATATTCAGGGACAAATCCAATAATAACTTGTTTTGTCTCTTCGGCAGTATATTGTCCGTCAACACCTGCCGATACCTCTAATAATATATCTACTGGAGTTCCATCTGGTGCAGAACCGGCTGCTGTAACATTGTAAACAAGAATTGTCGTGTCTCCAAATGCAAGTACTTCCGGATCTGTTGATCCTTGGTTTATGGTTAGGTATTGGTTTGTAGCACTAATTGTTCCTGCAAGATTTGTTACATCCGCATGTCCAATGTTTATAACTTCTATTTTTAAATTAGCAGTTTCTGAAGGATCTAAAATTCCATCGCCATTTCCAGTGTCCTCAATTGTAAGGTTGCCAATTTTGAGTCCGGGAGCATTTACTATAAATGAATGTGTTGATTCATATACAGCTTTTGAGGCATCTGTAATTTGCACATCAAAGGTAATTTTGTAACCATCTTCAATTGTGTTTTTTACCGACATTATGAAACTTTCATTTGTTACTGTGATTTCATCTGAATCAAGGTTAATAACTGGAACATCTGTAGCATTGGTCAGACTTTGAACCATTGTGTCAGCAGTAGTCATCGTAACTGTGATATTTTCTGATAAATCAACTCCAACATTTTTAATAGTTAGGTTAAGATCAAAAGTTTCACCAAAGTCAACCAGCCCATTATTTTCATCTTCAATTTCAAATCCTGTAACTACATCATATGGTCCTGAGGGGGCAATTACCATTACATCTTTTGTGTAGCGGAAATAGTTTTGCTTGGTCACAGTTACTAATAATTGTGTTCCAGGATTGGGTAGTTCAGTTAACGTGAGTGTACTTTGACTACCTGTTCCAATGCCTGTTCCAATAATTATTGTTTCCTCAAGTACATTGTCAAAATAGGTTACGGCAATATGTGCACCTTCATCAGCTGTAATGTTCATACTAAGGTTTCCAAACACATGTGCCTCGGCAGTGCTTACTGTCAATGCTTGTGGAACTTCTGTATATACATTCAGATAAGCATCTCCATGGTGATGGAAAAGTCTGTACGTAACCTGCTTGCTTTCTGTGTTATATGGCCATGATGATTGAAAAAGAAAGATTTTACCTGCAATGTTCCCAAATGCCGGATAAACAAAATCAACTGGAAATTCAGTTTCTGTATCAGGCATAAATTCAGGCCAGAAGTTGTCGTATAATCCCCATACATAAACATCATTTACAAATGAATAAGAAACCTCGGTAGCAGCTATTAATCCTAATGCGCCACTATTTTGATCATTGTACGTGTAACGGTGGAGGGCTTCTGTAAAAGTTGGGTCATCACCTGGGTTGTGGAATGCTCCTGTTTGACAATTAATAGAGAAAATAAATGGTAATTTGTTATCGACGTTTGTAAGTGAGCTAATATTTGAGTTTGTAAAATCTGGTTCTCCCCATCCGGTATACATTCCATGATCGCGGTGCTGCAACATGAACGCACATGAATTAATTGCATTGGCAACATCTGTGGCTGTTCCACCTGTCCAGTTACCCAGTTCACCAGGAGTGGCAGGTAAATAACCTAATCCTTCAGGGCCAAAATAATCCATTACAACTGAAGTATTGGTTGCACTTGACCAGGGATCGGTAGTTGGATTGCCATCATAAACAGCATTGATACGAACGGGTTCTTTACCTAGTTCATTTTTCCAGAATCCACCAATGGTTTCTGAACAAATCTGAAACCAACGTTCTGTTTGCCAGCCTAATGCAGTGATTGGGTTGTTGTAGAAATTGGCATCTGTGGGTGGATTCATTTCATAATCCATAAATTTAGAAACCATTACATTTAGTTGCGCTTCATTTTCAGCCGCTATACGGGCTGTTGCAATTTCAGGTAAATCATCTCCGTCTACATCAGCATATTGGTTATCAGATGCATAATCGGGGTACATTGATGAAGGGTGTGTAAAAAATGGAGAAATAATACCGTCAGCACCTGTACTATAATCAGCTAAAAACAATACGGCGTCAACAGGATTACTCCAATTATTATAGGCATTATCAATCCAGGCTTCAATTGCCGATACTGTATTTCCACCAATTTCAGTAGTTGTTTTCACCATGGTTGAAATACCTTGTTTTCTTCTAAACTCAGCTATTTCATTGGCTTTGTTTATAAATACTTCGTCATCAATTGTGATAATTACATAATCAGCCTCGTCTGTTTTGCTACTTTGAGGTGCTTGAATTTCGCTAAATTTAGGAAGTGAAGCATAATTTATAATACTTGAGCTTAGCATTGATTCCCATGTTGAGCTTCTATATTTTGTGTCTCCAAACTGGCCATTACCGCCTTCAAACATTACTTCAAATTTAACATCACGGTATACCTTAAGGGTTTTGGTAACCGGATTATATTGAAATGGTGTTATTCCGAGTGTTACAAAATCTACTCCACGCAATTTATGTGGTTTTGAAAGTTGAAATGGATTGCCAGGATAAAAGCGATCTTGTGAATATACTTTTTCGTCTTTTGAGTATTCCAATGGTTTTTCGTCTGTGTCAAGAGGTATTACAGGTGCTGGAGCTATTTGTACATTGGTGTAGGTTTCTACTTTGTAATCAGTAACCAGTAAGTGAGCTTTTGCACCTTGAGGAATGGCAATCATGTGACCGTTCCCAGGCAAGTTTGGTTTTCCTGCATCGTTTGGCAGTAATACTCCTGGCATTAATACCATGTTCATCTCTTCTCCTTTTATATCTTGTTGTTTTAAGGTGAATTGATGAACTGAGTAATTCAATTCAAGTTTGTCAGATTTTTGAGTTCGGACCGTAAGGCCTTGTTTCCCCCAATTGTCTGAAAACGAAATTTTTTGAGCGTGTGAGTTAAACGCAATGGTAGCTATTCCTATTAGTAGGAATAATTTCATAATAGATTTGTTCATGTTTTAGATTTTGATTTGCAGTATCATAACGTTTTCAGATGTAAAGATATCATTTAATGTGAAATTTGGAAATGTAGAGGGTAATTAAATTCTCATTGATAGATTATTAGCTCTGTTTTAATAAAATTGGTAAGTTCGCATAAAATTAATTTTTATGCAGTGGATAAACCTTCTTAACGCAAACCGTTTCAAACAAGAAACTAAAAATCTTAATCCTGTCGAAATACGTTCTCAGTTTCAGCGCGATTATGATCGAATTATTTTTGCTCCATCTTTTAGGCGTTTGCAAAATAAAACGCAGGTTTTTCCGCTACCGGGCTCTGTCTATGTTCACAACCGGTTAACGCATAGCTTGGAAGTGGCAAGTGTTGGTCGTTCCCTGGGAAGAAAAGTGGCCAATTATCTGATGAGCGTTGAAAAGAATATACCAATTCAATTACTGGAAGAAATTCCTACTATTGTATCCACCGCCTGCCTTTGTCACGACATGGGAAACCCACCTTTTGGACACAGTGGAGAAGATGCACTTTCAAAGTATTTCAGAGAAGGAGCAGGACAAAAACTTCGTAAAGAGTTTTCTGAACAGCAGTGGTTTGATTTATCATATTTTGAAGGAAATGCCAATGCGCTGAGACTTATGACGCATCAATTCAGAGGCCGACGTCAGGGTGGATTTGTTAATACATATGCTACGCTTGCCTCTATTATTAAATATCCTTACGCATCAACACATAGCGGTGGTGCAAAGTATGGTTTTTTTGAAACAGAAAAAGATTCGTTCAAAGAAATTATGGGTCAAACTGGTCTTCATCAAAAGCCAGATGGTACCTATTCACGCCACCCATTAGTATTTTTGGTGGAAGCAGCTGATGATATTTCATATGTGTTGATGGACATGGAGGATGCTCATCGGTTAAATATCCTCTCATTTGAAGAAATGCTTACCTATTTGTCGCCATTTTATGAGGAGGATGAACTTTTGATGGCTAATTTCAAAAAGGTACAACAGGAAGTATCTGATAAAAATGAGATTATTGCATTTTTGCGTGCTTCTATCATCAATAAATTAATTAATGCTTGTGCAGATGTTTTTGTGAGTAATTACGAGGATATTATGAAGGGTAATTTCACAGATGCGCTATATAAACACATGCCAGATCATTTAATGCAAAATATGAAGGCATGTAAAACCATGAGCGTAAAACGTATTTACAATCACAGATCAGTGGTGAAAATTCAGTTGGCTGGTTATCATGTGCTTGGGACATTGCTGGAGGAGTTTATAAATGCCATTCAAAATCCGGGAGAGTCTTATAGTCAGCAGCTAATGTCTTTAATTCCTGCACAGTTTGATGTGCTCAATGGCTCATTGTATGAGAAAACACGCAGCGTATTAGACTTTATTAGCGGGATGACAGATATTTATGCGGTTCAGCTTTTCAGAGATATCCGGGGGATTGATTTTGAACAATGGCCTGTGTAATTTGACGATTACATATTAATTACTGATCACAATCGATTTCGGTTATTACAATGTAACTTTTTCACTGTTTTTTAGTAAAATCTTCAAGACATTTAAGCGAATAATTTTTATATATTCAGCCTCATTTTGCACTTAAATCTCATTAGAAATGCGAGTTATTTTACTTTTAGTTGCGATTATTTTTTCTTCTGTATTGTCGGCTCAGGTTGTGTGGATCGACCCAGCTGATGCCACGGTTGATTCAACAATTACTGTCTATTTCGACGCTACTCAGGGTGATCAGGGGTTGATGGGTTTTACCGAAAATGTATATGTGCATACAGGGGTTATTACCACTGAAAGTTATGGCAACTCTGATTGGAAACATGTGGTAGCCGATTGGGGTGCTGATGATCCTAATGTGTTGATGACACGATTAGAAACTAATTTATATTCATTATCATACAATATTCGATCGTTTTATGGCATTGGTACTGATGAAACAGTACTCAAGTTAGCCTTCGTATTTCGCAACGTGGATGGTTCTGTTACCGCCCGCAATGCTGATGGTTCAGATATTATTGTGCCTTTACAACTTAATTCTGATTGGGTGTATCAATCATTTTCTAATACAAATAGCGGATTAATTATTCAAACTTCAGGTGGACAGGTTGTTTTGCGTGACTATACTCAGGCAATTGAAACTGAGATTTTGCCCAGTGGGAATACCTCAGAACCGAGCTATGCCATAGTAGCTGAACCGACAGGTTATCCATTTTCTGTAAATGAAACCGGGAATGCCATTTTTGTAGAAGGTGAGCAAATGGATTTGACCATTCAGAAATCGCCTCTTAAGATTTATTATATTCAAAATGATACTGTTACAGCCCTGAAAAGTTTTTTTACTTCTGATAATGGATCTGGCGGTTTATTAACGTTAGATTTGGACGCAGATGCCAAACTTTATGGTGGCGGATCACGTGCTGTTCCATTTAATTTGCGAGGTTATTCGCTAGATTTATACAATCAGGCGCATTATGGCTACAGTGCCAATGTAAACAACCTTAATGTGAGTATTCCAGTCTTTGTTTCATCAGAAAAGGTGGCATGGATTTTTGATAACCATCATCCGGGACAGGTTGCTGTAAGTGGAGAGGGCATGACAGATTTAGGTTATCAGGCAAATGGTGGTAATTTGCGTTTTTTTGTTACTGCCGGAGATGATCTAAATATAGTATCAAGTAATATTTCAAACTTAATAGGCAAAGCACCTCTGCCTCCAATGTGGGGAATGGGGTTTATACAATCTCGTTATGGTTATGAAACCCAGTCTGAAGCCGAGTCCATCGTGTCGCAAATGCGTGATGCTGATTTTCCTATGGACGCGTTAGTGCTAGATCTATATTGGTTTGGTGGAACAAATCGTATGGGAGATTTTGATTGGGATTTATCACGATTTCCTAATCCGGATCAAATGATTAGCACGCTGCATAATCAGGGAGTGGAAACTATTTTAATAACCGAGCCTTATTTTACGCTGGAAAGTGATCATTATAATACCATTTCATCGCTGGGTTATTTTGCGAAACAAGAAAATGGTGATCCGTTTGTGCTGTGGGGTTTTTGGGCTGGTGACGCCAGCTTGTTTGATATGTCTTCGCCGTCGGCTCGTGACTGGTTGTGGCCTAAATATGAGAATTTACTCAATCAAAATATTGGCGGTTTATGGACCGATTTGGGGGAGCCGGAAACACATCCTGCAGAAATGACTCACGAGAGCGGATCAGCCGCCGATGTGCACAACATTTTCAATAACCTTTGGGCTGAAATGATTTTTGAGAATGCTCAAAGCATGTTTACTCATCGTAGAATGTTCAATCTCACGCGATCTGGATATACTGGCATGCAGCGCTATGGAACTTACCCCTGGTCCGGTGATATTCAACGAAGTTTTGATGGGTTACGTTCACAAATTCCTATTATGTTACACATGAGTATCAGTGGAGTAGGATACATGCATTCCGATTTAGGAGGATTTACCGGAGGTGGTCAAAATAGTGAGTTGTATACGCGTTGGTTAGAATTAGGTGCATTTTCACCAATTATGCGTGCACATGGAACAGGAGTCCCTACAGAACCGATTTTTTACGATACTCAAACACAAAACTATGTGCGAAATGCTATTAATTTACGCTACGATTTCCTTCCTTACAATTACACCCTTGCGTGGGAATATTCTACACTAGGAATACCTCTTGCCAGACCAATGAATTATTATGCGAACTCTCCGAGTGTGCTGGATGATTTAGGTGATCAATATTTATGGGGAAAAGATGTGCTTGTGGCACCAGTCTTAGCAGAGGGAGTTACGGAAAGATTAGTTTATCTTCCAGATGGTAAATGGGCTAACTATTATAGTGGGCAAGTATGGAATGGAAACACTTCCATTACAGCTAATGCACCACTTGGAACTATTCCGGTTTATCTGCGCGAAGGCGGATTCATTGTTCAATCACAAGAGAACTTGAAAACTACTAAACAGTATCAAAGTGATTCAATTCAGATAAAGCATTTTATTTCTGCTGATGGGCAAACAAGTGAACAACACTGGTATCACGATAATGGTGAAGATCCAAATAATTTACTATCTGGTAATTATGATTTGATGACGCTGACTGGAAATACCATCGGTACGGCATCAAGTATAACCCTGGAGGTTACTGAAAATAATCTAACAGCCCCAGAAAGACGCATGGAGTTTAAGGTTTACGGCTTAAATACTCCACCAGAACAGCTTGCTTTAAATGATCATACTATTGCATTGTCTTCATCTCAATCTGCATATAACCAATCGTTACCTGCAGCATATTGGAACGGAACTTTCTTATACGTACATTTTAATTGGCGCGATACAACCATAAACATTGAATTTGATAGTGAGCCTGCTGGTTTAGATTTGATCACCGACCGCAATGGTTCAAATGTCTTGGTTGCACCGAATCCAATATACAATCATTCAGTCGTACAGATATGGGTTGATCAGCCTGCAGAATATGAGTTTGCACTTATGGGTGTTGATGGTAAGATTTATGGTAAAGCCAATTCATATTTATTTACTGGAAAGCAATCTCTTCCGCTTGCAAATATTTCAGAGAATATTGATTTAATGCATGCCGGAGTGTACTTGTTGCAAGTTCGCTCGGGAAGTAATCAAGAAGTAGTGCGATTAGTGCAAACAAATTAATTTTTTGAACCATTAAGACATTAAGATTAGTTAAGAGAATATATGAATGCCCTTAATGAATCTTAACTTTTTATACTGAGCTTGTCGAAGTACTTAATGGTTTTTGGTTTTTATTCAATTATAATTTTTTGGTACAATCTAGCTCCTCCAATTTCCACCGAAATAAAATACAACCCTTTATTCAGTAAGTTTTGCTCATTATTTATTTCCCATTCAGTAGATTGGTTTTCTGTGAATTCCATTTCTGTTTGTTTCATCAATTGACCTTGAGTATTGTACAATGAAACCCTTCCTATTCCTGTATAATTTGTTTGTAAATGAATGGTATTTTTAACCGGATTCGGATAAACAGTTAGTTCATCTTGTATAGAGTTTGAAACAAAAGGGTTTTCTATGCCAACATAAGTTGTATCATACATCCAAACGCCTTCGCCAAAGGTAGCAACATAGTATTTGTGTTCGTTTGATACCGGAATTATTTCATATGCACGAGAGTTAAAATCGCCGTTTAGCTTTTGCCAGGTTTGCCCAAAATCCTGTGAATAAATTATGCCATCCATAATAGTTCCAATATAGATCCGGCTACTATCTTGTGGGTCTACTTTCAGATCTTTAATCTTTTGCGAATAATAACTTAAAGTATCCGTATCATAAATCTTTGTGAAAGTAATTCCATAATTGGTAGACTGATACACTTGATCGCCTTGGTTGTTATTTGCGTAAATAATTTGTGAGTGCTTTGGATCCACTGCTTTTACATTAAAGTCGAAAAAATAAAGATTCCAGGTTTCGCCACCATCTGTTGATCTATGTGATCCAAAATATACATTATTTGGATTGATTTCATCTACTATAATTTCTGTACCATAAGGGAAACTATTACTATTAAAGTCGATTAGAAGCTCCCATGTTTCTCCAAGGTTATAACTTTTATAAAGTTCATTGAATGTATAGCCATATAAGATGAGATTCTCTTTATCTATCCCTAGTTTACTAAAATCGTAAATTGTGTCAAATGTCTCACCTCCATCAAAAGATCGTAGAATAAACTTGTTGTATTCATAAGCAAATAGCGTATCACCATTTTTCCCCATACTTTTCACCCAATCTATTTCGCTCATGGTTAGTCGTTCCCAGTGCTGTCCTGCATCTGTTGTTTTCCATAATCCTTGAATTCCACCTGCATATAATATATCAGTGTTTTCCTCTGCCATTTCAATATCCTCAATATATGAATTGTTTAATCCTGAATTAGATGGTTCAATTGTATTAGCGCCATCCAAAGAGGTATGCACTCCATACAGGTTTCCGAAAAATATTTCATCAGCATTTGAAGGGTCTGTAAATGTGTTGTAAGAAAAATATAGTGAATATAGATAGCTAAAATCTTTGTTTTCGAAATATGGGATTATATCGAAAGAGTATCCCAGGTCAGTACTTTTATATATATTTTCCCGATTTTCTATATACATTTTTTTATCCTGATCCATAAATAATGATAACCAATCATAATAATAGCTTGTGTCGTGTGTTATGTAATTCCATGTTTCACCACCATCTTCAGATTTAGACAGATATGTTTCAAAAAAGACTGTATTATCCACTGCCCACATGTTAAGTTCATTATCAGGATCAAAGTATATATTTGTGTATAAATAGGTACTAGAAAGTAAACCACCTTCCCAGGTTTCGCCGTTGTTTATACTTTTGTATAAATGAAAATCGTATGTGATATAAATTCTGTCTGGGAAATAAGGGTTTCGAACAATATTATGTAAAATATCATTTGAGGTTTGCGGCAAACTATCAATTATGTTCCATGTTTCTCCTCCATCCATTGTTTGATATACTCCCGTAGAGGTTGTTGTGTTATTGGATATTAGCGAAATTAATCTTTTGTTGGGGTCGCGAGGATCAATGTTTATATCACGAATTAGCGTTGTATCTCCAAATTCAAAATTGTACACCTCCCATGAGTCTCCACCATTGAAAGAGCGTAAAGCCATTCTACTACCATAAAGAACGTAAATTTCATTTTCATCGGCAGGATTGATTACAATTTTTCGTGGAATATGATAATCGCCCCAAACCGATGGTCCGTCATTATTTCCGTATGGAAAGCTTTCGAAATCTAAAAGTCCTTCCGTGCTGCATAAATTCCATGTTTGGGCTTTGTTGATTGATTTGTAGATTACCCCACTATATGTACCCAAATATAATACATTGGCATTAGAAGGAGCCATTTCCATTGCCGTTACATTAGCCGTATTTGGACCATTAGTGTACCAATGATTACCCAAATTAATAGATTGTGCGCTGTAATGATGTATAATAAAAACCAATAACAAAAACGAAATGATTTTTTTCATAGCTGTGTGTTTTGCAACAAAATACAAATTTTCCACCAAATAACAATGAGAAACCTTATCTAATATCAGCGATCTTAGATCCAATATCCATTAAAACTTCCACCTCACCTTAAAATGTACCGATGTCCTGGCAGAACCTTCAATGAGCTCATTGCCAATCGATATCTCATTTTTATGCAGAAATTCTGTGCGATCGATGCGGGCGTAGAGTGATAAATCTTCTAAAATATCCCATTTTAAATTGAGGTAATATCGTATTCCTGTATCTTGAAAAGAGGGAACAGAAAAACTATATAACACATCACGCTCATAAGTGTAAATTCTAGCCAAATAATCTTCTACATCAAAAAGGTTGATACGGAAACTTGCCGATAGCTTGCTGTTTTGGGGTTGATAGAAATGCTCGTAATAGATTAACCAACCATTATATTGAGCTGAATCCTGATTGAAGTGACTGTAGGCCAGCCTTACCTGTCCAGTCCATTCAGGAGTATAATCCATGGTAGTTTGAAAGTGCCATTTATACAATTCTCCATAAGTAAGCTCTGCAAACTGATCGTCGGAAACAGTATTTGATTTTTTCTCGTATTTCAAGCGAGTTTGGAAATCTATATTACGTTTGGGGCTGTAGTCAATGTTGATGAGGTATTCGCTTCCGTCTGTTGGGGCTTTTTCTCCATAACGCAGCCATGGGAATTTGAAAATATCAGCATACAGATTGATAGTTGTGTATTTAAATGGTAACCATTCAAACCCAAAGTAAAATCCTTCTTCGTTTTGTACACCGGAAGATTCTCCAAAGCTGTAACCATGTATTGCCACATAATCTTTATCGTAGTTTCTGTAAAGTAAAGCTAGTCCTGCTGATTCTGTCGGGTAAAAGGTCATTCCGTATAGTTGTGCAGTTGCATTTGCAGAAGAATAGGCAACTTCACCGAAAAATGAAAACTTTTGAAGTTGATACATAAAATCTGCAGAGAAATTACTGAAGTTATTACCGTTTGGATCGTACAAATCATAAAGGGCATTATTTCTTCTTACGTCATGTTCATATTGGGTGAAAATTCCATTAATATTGGCTTTTAAATTACCAAACC
>PKTE01000070.1 GCA_002869335.1 Salinivirgaceae bacterium
AAGGAACCGTTCCTAGATACACATCTTGCACAACAGTATCGAAATCTTCATGCTCAGGATCTGTACAATATAATTTCAATTTTGCCTTAAGGGGCACACTATATGTAAGACCTCTTTCGATACATTCATTAATGGTATATCTTGGTGGATCTACTTGGTAATCCAGGAACTCCAGAACAAAATTGTTTCTGGTGTCTGTTATAGGAAAGTTTTCTTCAAATACCCTACGTAAACCTTCTTTCTTTCTATGATCCAGGGTTGAATTTAATTGGAAGAATTCATAGAAAGATTTCAATTGAATTTCCAAAAAATCAGGATATTCCAATTGATTTTTAATAGAAGCAAACGATATCCGTCCGTTGATGTTTTGTGTTGAAGCCATACTCAAAGTTAAGATAAATTAAACTGAATAAAAATAACACGAAAAAGGCCTAGAGTTCCTCTTAGAAACTCTAAACCTCATGAATTCAGTTATTTAGGAGTAAATTATTTAATTTCAACTTCAGCTCCAGCTTCTTCTAATTTAGTTTTTAAACCGTCAGCTTCATCTTTAGATACTCCTTCTTTAATTGCTTTTGGTGCTTCATCAACAACAGCTTTAGCCTCTTTAAGACCAAGACCTGTTAATTCTTTCACAAGCTTTACAACTTGCAGTTTTGCACCACCGGCTGCTTTAAGAATTACATCAAATTCAGTTTGCTCCTCAGCTGCAGCACCTGCGTCTGCTGCTGGTCCAGCTACTACTGCAGCAGCTGCTGCTGGCTCAATTCCATGCTCTTCTTTAAGGATGTCAGCCAATTCGTTTACCTCTTTTACAGTTAAGTTCACTAACTCGTCTGCAAGTTTTTTCAAATCTGCCATTTTCCTACAATTTTAATTTATTGTTGTTAATTTTTAATCTATTTGTTTGAAAGTGTCTCTAATACACCATGTATTTTACCTGCACCTGATTGAAGTGCTGAGATAACATTTTTAGCTGGTGATTGCAATAGCCCAACGATATCTCCAATAAGTTCGTTTTTAGACTTGATACTTGCAAGAGTATCTAATTGTTCTTCACCTACATAAACAGTTTCCTCAACATATGCACCTTTAAGGATAGGTAACTTACTCTTTTTCCGGAAATCTTTAATCATCTTTCCAGGGGCATTTCCTACCTGTGTAAACATCACAGAAGTATTGCCTTTCAGTAAATCATAAACTTCGCTATAATCAGCTTCAGCCTTCTCCATAGCATTGCGTAAGAGTGTGTTTTTAGCTACAATTAATTGTATCTCACTCTTAAAGCATGCACGGCGAAGGTTTGATGTCTGTTCCGCATTCAACCCCTGAGTATCAGTCAAGTAAAAATGATCGTACTCATTGAGTTTTTCGGTAAGCGATTCAATGATTTTAGCTTTATCTTCACGCTTCATTGCTTAAATCTTTAATTCGTTATACATCAAATGACCGTGCATCTAGTTGAATTCCTTTACTCATTGTAGAGCTTAAGAATATACTACGCACATATGTACCTTTGGCTGCAGCAGGACGCAATTTATGAATTGTGCTCATAAACTCGATTGCATTTTCTGCAATTTGCTCCGGACTAAATGAAACTTTACCAATAGAGGTATGAACGATTCCGTACTTATCTACTTTAAAGTCGATTTTACCTTGTTTCACCTCTTTAACGGCAGCACCAATATCCATTGTAACTGTTCCGCTTTTAGGGTTAGGCATTAAACCACGAGGTCCTAAAACTTTACCTAGAGGTCCTACTTTACCCATTACTGGAGGCATAGTAATAACGACGTCAAAATCTGTCCATCCACCTTTGATCTTGTCAACGTATTCATCAAGTCCCACATAATCAGCACCGGCATCTTTAGCTTCTTGTTCTTTGTCAGGTGTACATAAAGCTAAAACGCGAACTTCTTTACCTGTACCATGAGGTAAGGTAACAACGCCGCGAACCATTTGGTTTGCTTTACGTGGATCAACACCTAACCGAATGTCCATATCAACTGAGGCATCAAACTTAGTATTAGTAATTTCTTTTACTAAGCTTGCGGCTTCTTTTATTGGATATAGTTTTCCAGCTTCGATCTTCTCCTGTGCTATCTTTTGTTTCTTTGTCAGTTTAGCCATTGCTAATAAGATCTTTGATTGGTTTAAAATGGGGCATCACCTTTTACTGTAACACCCATGCTTCTGGCGGTCCCTGCAACCATTTTCATTGCAGATTCAATCGTAAAACAATTCAAGTCGGACATTTTCTCTTCTGCAATTGCTTTTACCTGGTCCCAGGTTACTGAAGCTACTTTTTGACGATTTGGTTCTGGTGAACCACTCTTCAATTTTGCAGCTTCTTTAAGCATTACCGGCACTGGTGGTTGCTTTACGATAAAATCGAAAGACTTGTCACCATAAACGGTAATAATTACAGGCAATACTTTTCCGGCTTTGTTTTGAGTTCTAGCATTAAACTGCTTACAGAACTCCATAATGTTCACGCCTTTTGCACCAAGAGCAGGTCCTACAGGAGGTGAGGGATTTGCGGCCCCACCTTTGATTTGCAACTTAATAATTCCTGCAACTTCTTTTGCCATAATTAATTAATTCAAAATTTTACTCTTTTTCGACTTGTAAGAATCCCAATTCTAATGGGGTTCTTCGACCGAAAATTTTGACAGTAACATTTAATTTTCTTTTCTCTTCGTTAACTTTTTCGATAACTCCAGAAAATCCGTTAAATGGACCATCAATAACCTTCACAGTTTCACCTACGATATAGGGTACATTGATTTCTTCCTCTTTTTCGGAGATTTCATCAACTTTACCGAGAATTCGGTTCATCTCGTTTTGTCTAAGCGGAACTGGACTTCCCTCCTTTGATCCCAAGAAACCAATTACATTGGTCATATTCTTGATGATGTGTGGAGTTTCTCCCACGAGTATCGCTTCGATAAGGACGTAACCGGGAAAATAAGAACGCTCTTTCGAGATTTTCTTTCCATTTCTAATTTGGTAAACTTTTTCGGTAGGAATAAGTACCTGGAAGACATAATCTTTGAGTGAGCTTTTCATTTCACTCTCTAACAGCTCTTTAACTTTCTTTTCCTTTCCACTTACCGCGCGTACTACGTACCACTTTTTTTCCATCAGAACCTAATTTTCGCCTATCGTTTAGTAAAACATGCTGTAAATAATCTTCATCACATTAGTGAATGAAGTGTCCATCAAATAAATGATGAGCGCTATGATTAAGGAAGCAACCATTACAACTACTGCACTGCTTTGAAGTTCCTTGAGAGTTGGCCAACTTACTTTATGAACCAACTCACTGTATACTTCTTTAAAATATGTACGAATCTTTCTCATACTTTCTAAATAATTTGCACGGGAGGAGAGACTCGAACTCCCGACACCTGGTTTTGGAGACCAGTGCTCTGCCAACTGAGCTACACCCGTGTATAAAGTGTCTCCGTAAAAACGAAGACACTTGAATTATAAATTACTCAAGAATTTCAGTTACCTGACCTGCACCTACTGTACGTCCACCTTCGCGAATTGCGAAACGAAGACCTTGATCAATAGCAACAGGGTAAATCAATTCAACAGTGATAGTTACGTTATCACCAGGCATTACCATTTCTGTTCCTTCAGGAAGGTTTACAGAACCAGTTACGTCAAGTGTACGTAAGTAAAACTGAGGACGATAATTGTTGTGGAATGGAGTGTGACGTCCACCTTCTTCTTTTTTCAATACATAAACCTCAGCTTTAAATTTAGTATGAGGAGTAATTGTATTAGGGTGAGAAATCACCATACCACGTTTAATTTCGTTTTTGTCGATACCACGAAGTAGAAGACCAACGTTGTCACCAGCCTGACCTTCGTCAAGAATCTTACGGAACATTTCAACACCAGTAATAACTGATTTTCTTCCTTCTGCTCCAAGACCCATAATTTGTACTTCTTCACCAGTTTTTACGATACCAGTTTCGATACGACCAGTTGCAACAGTACCACGACCTGTAATAGAGAATACATCTTCAACAGGCATTAGGAATGCTTTGTCAACGTCACGCTCTGGAAGTGGAATCCATGTATCAACAGCTTCCATTAGTTCCATAATATTTTCTTCCCACTCTGGTTCACCGTTAAGTCCACCAAGTGCAGAACCTTTAATTACAGGAGCATTTTCACCGTCAAATTCGTAGAAGTCTAATAACTCACGAACTTCCATTTCAACAAGTTCAAGAAGTTCTTCGTCTTCTACCATATCAACTTTATTCAAGAATACAACGATTTTAGGAACGTTTACCTGACGTGCAAGCAAGATGTGCTCACGAGTCTGAGGCATAGGACCATCAGTTGCAGCAACTACAATGATAGCACCGTCCATTTGAGCAGCACCAGTAACCATATTCTTCACGTAATCCGCGTGACCAGGACAGTCAACGTGTGCATAGTGACGATTTGCAGTTGAATACTCTACGTGAGCAGAGTTAATAGTGATACCGCGTTCTTTTTCTTCAGGAGCGTTATCGATTGAATCGAAATCACGTTCTTCAGAAAAACCTTTTTTTGCTAATACTTTTGTAATGGCAGCAGTCAAGGTAGTTTTACCGTGGTCTACGTGCCCAATTGTTCCCACGTTTACGTGTGGTTTGGATCGATCAAATTGTTCTTTAGCCATAACTTCTCAAATTATGATATTTAACTTTCTATAATGTTTAATTCTTATAAACACAAAAATTCGAGCCAATGACGGGAATTGAACCCGTGACCTCTTCCTTACCAAGGAAGCGCTCTACCCCTGAGCTACATCGGCAAAAACTTGAGCGGGAGACGGGATTCAAACCCGCGGCCCTCAGCTTGGAAGGCTGATGCTCTATCAGCTGAGCTACTCCCGCTTATACACCGTAGCTTCAGTGAAGGTGAAAATCACCTTTCTTTAGCTTTGGCTTTACCTATTAAAACTAAGATGCAACTACACCTTAGTTTAGACTAGGAATCCGATTTCGCAAAAGCTACATCGGACAGTGTGGGGAGAGAAGGATTCGAACCTCCGAAGGCGTACGCCAGCAGATTTACAGTCTGCCCCAGTTGGCCACTTTGGTATCTCCCCAGAAATTTACAGACATAAAAATACATCTGCAAACCTGAGCCGATGGAGGGATTCGAACCCACGACCTGCTGATTACAAATCAGCTGCTCTGACCAACTGAGCTACATCGGCGACTATTTAAAGAACCTATCTTCTTGTTTTCAGGGTTGCAAATGTATAATCTTATTTTCTACGTTGCAAATAAAAAATCACTTTTTTTTTAATTTCCTCTAACTTTTTCTTTATGCTTTTTTATTTGTCTCCTTAAAGCCTCCACTGATTGGTCCGCTGCCTCTTCAAAAGTCTTGCATTGTTTCTTTGCAAATAGTTCATTCCCAGGTATACTGATCTTCATTTCCACTAACTTATTTTCTGTATTTTGGTTTTTATCTAATCGAAGGAAAACTTCAGTCTCGATAATATTCTCAAACAGTTTTTCTAGTTTTGTCACTTTAGACTCAATAAACTGAATTAGTTTTTGGTCTGCATCGAATTTGATTGAATGAATTTTTAGATCCATAATTACCTCCTATTTTATAGTTATGCCCTCGGATGGGCTTGATTGTATGCTTGCTGTAATTTTTTGAATGTATTGTGAGTATATACTTCTGTGGCAGCAAGATTAGCATGTCCAAGCAATTCTTTGATTGCATTTAAATCTGCACCTGCATTTAACATCTGTGTTGCAAAAGTATGTCTCAATACATGAGGACTTCTTTTAGTTAGTGTGGCCATTTGGCTGATATACTTATTAACTATTCGATAGACTAGTTTGGGATAAATACGCTCTCCTTTAGTAGTAGTGAATAATGCTTCCTGATCAGAAATCACCAATTGATCTCTTTCAATTAAATATTGCTTGAGTTGATCAATCATCCAATCTATAATAGGTATACTTCTTACTTTATTTCTTTTACCAGTTACATTAATGACTCTTCTGGAAAAATCTATATCTCCAAGATTAATATCTATAAGTTCCTGACGACGTATGCCGGTTAAGTAAAATAAATGGATGATGTTTTTATCACGAAGGCCTTCAAATGTATCATCAAACATGTCTGTCTGGAACATAAGATCAGTCTCTTGTGATTTCAAAAACTGAGGAAGACGTTTTTCCTTTTTAGGAAGGGTAACATAAATGGCAGGATTTTCACTTATTCTACCTTCTCTCATCTCAAAATTGTAAAATGCTTTTAAACTTGACAATTTTCGATGAACTGAATTTGTACTGTTCTTTTTTTGCAATAAAAAAATAATCCACTGACGGATAACTTTAGTATTTATCCTCAATAGATTATCTATTTTATTATTTTCACAGTACAAAACAAACTGTCTCAAATCAGTTTTGTAGGCTGTGATAGTATGTTTTGAAAGTTGTCTTTCAAAAGTAAGGTAATCAAAAAATGCTTTTAGCATATAAACAGACAGTTTACATCAAATGTATAAAAATTTAACGTAAAATCTATCCGTTTTGTTCCTCGTTTTGCATTTTTTGTTTGTAAACAGCTTTAATTTTTTGCTCACGCTTAAGCACTGATGGCTTATTAAACTGTTGACGTTTACGTAACTCTTTTACAACTCCGGTTTTCTCGAACTTACGCTTAAATTTTTTAAGCGCTCTGTCAATATTCTCCCCTTCTTTTACAGGAATAATAATCATATCTCTAAATATTTTTTTTGTTTTTCGGGCTGCAAATATATGAAGTAATTATTCTAAATCAAAAAATATCCGATTAAATTTTACAAGAGAGAATAATTTATTAAACCCAAATTCTGATGTTTCAAAAAGCATTAATATTAATTGGCTATTATTAAATAATTATTAATTTTGACGTCCGACAATTTTATAACGAATCTATAAATTAGCATATTATGAAAGTATATCAACCAAACGAGCTTAAGAACATTGCCTTAATTGGAAGTGCCGGCTCTGGGAAAACCACCCTCGCAGAAGCGATGCTTTACGAGGGTGGAGTCGTGAATAGAAAAGGAGATATTGATAGTAAAAATACAGTATCTGACTACCACGACATTGAGCACCAACAAGGCCGTAGTATTTTTTCAACAGTACTTTATACTGAATACCAAAACAAAAAGCTAAATATAATCGACACTCCGGGATTAGATGATTTCGTGGGTGGAGTAGTTTCTTCATTAGCAGTAAGTGATGCCGCACTATTTCTTATTAGTGGTCATCAGGGAGTAGAAGTTGGTACTGAGATCATGACTCGTCATACAAACAAATTTAACACTCCAGTTATATTTGCAATTAACCAATTAGATCATGAAAAAGCCAATTACGATAAAGCTGTTGATGATCTAAAATTGAAACATGGTGGCAAAGCAGTTCAAGTTCAATATCCAATTAACCCAGGAATTGAGTTCAATGCGGTTATTGATGTACTTAAAATGAAAATGTATAAGTGGGGTCCAGAAGGTGGGGAACCAACTATTGAAGATATTCCAGATAGCGAAAAAGAAAAAGCTGAAGAATTACATAATGCTCTTGTGGAATCTGCTGCTGAGAATGACGAAGAATTAATGGAATTATTTTTTGAAGAGGGTACACTGAATGAAGATCAAATGCGTGCCGGAATCAAGAAAGGACTTATCAATAAAGATTTATTCCCTATTTTCTGTGTGTCAGCTAAGAAAGACATGGGTGTTCGTCGTTTAATGGAGTTCCTTAATAATGTAGCTCCTCAAACTTCAGAAATGCCAAAACCAAAAGACGTTGAAGGAAATGAAGTATCGATAGATCCTGAAGGACCTGCATCTATTTTTATTTTCAAAACATCTGTAGAAGAACACCTTGGTGAGGTTGCTTATTTCAAAGTAATGTCAGGTAAGATTTCTGAAGGAATGGATATGATAAATTCTCGTAGTGGAAACAAAGAGCGTTTATCTCAACTTTATTGTGTTGCCGGTAATAATCGTACGAAAGTAGATTCAATGGTTGCAGGGGATATAGGTGCAACTGTTAAATTGAAAGACACAAGAACAAACGACACTTTAAATATTAAAGGTGCAGATTGGAAATTCCCAGCAATTCAATTCCCTGCTCCTAAATATCGTACAGCAGTGCGTCCTGTGAATCAGGGTGAAGAAGAAAAACTTGGGGAAATTCTACACCGTTTTGCCGGTGAAGATCCAACATACATTATTGAGCATTCAAAAGAACTTAAGCAAGTAATTGTTCATGGTCAGGGAGAATTCCATTTGAATACCATGAAAAAGCAAATTGAAGCTCAAGACAAATTAGAAATTGAATATATAACTCCCAAAATCCCATATCGTGAAACTATTACTAAATCAGCTCAGGCAGATTACAGACACAAAAAGCAGTCTGGTGGTTCTGGTCAATTTGGTGAAGTACATATGGTAATTGAGGCATATCATGAAGGTAGTGAAACTCCAAAGTCATATAAAATTGACGGCAAAGAGATTTCAGTAACCAATCGTGGAGAAGATACACACGAATTACCTTGGGGTGGTAAACTTGTATTTGTAAACAGTATTGTTGGTGGATCTATCGATGCCAAATACTTACCAGCTATTCTTAAAGGTATAATGGAAAAAATGGAAGAAGGCCCATTGACAGGTTCCTATGCTCGTGATATTAGAATTGTAGTTTATGATGGAAAAATGCACCCTGTAGATTCAAATGAAATATCATTTAAAATTGCGGGTATGCAAGCATTTAGAAGCGCCTTTAAGAACGCAGGCCCAAAAATTCTTGAACCAGTTTATAAGGTAGAAGTAATGGTTCCTGGAGACTTTATGGGTGATGTAATGAGTGATTTACAAGGACGTCGTGCTATGATTGAAGGTATGAGTAGCGAAGGTGGTTACGAAAAGATTTCAGCTAAAGTTCCTTTGGCTGAAATGAATAAGTACTCTACATCACTAAGTTCTTTAACATCAGGTCAGGCGATGTATACTATGGCTTTTGATAGTTACATGGCAGTACCAGGTGATGTACAGGATCAATTACTTAAAGCTTACGAAGCTGAGCAAGCTGAAGATGAATAACAAACTCTATAAATACAAAAAAGGTGGTCAGAATCTGACCACCTTTTTTAATATTTTTACTTTTCAATATATAAAACAATAATTGATTTACATATCTAATTTAAATTAATCATTTCCAGTAAATACATGAAAGAATCCTTTCTTTTCAAACATCCTATCATCTAAACCCCAAGCCCTTATCCAGTAATAATAAACACCGGAACCAACTTTCTGACCATTATATCTGCCATCCCAACCTTCTTCCGCAGTCCAGTTTGAACCAGTATGAGAAAAAACTCTCATTCCATAACGATTATAGATGTAGACTTCTATTTTTTTCATTGAGACGGTTCTTAATTTCTCACCATCTTCCGAGGGCACATCATAATCATCATAGTTCCACTTTTCGATTTTTGTAAAAAAGAAACGGTAATCCTTATTTCCAGGAACTACCACATCAGGTAGCTCTCCAATAAATGATTTATAAATTGTAATATAGAGCGGTTTTGTAATAGAATCAACACAGCTCCTCTCCTCACCGTTTTCGATAAATATAGGACCTTCAGCCCTAAGTTTTACATCATAATATCCAGGATACTTATATGTAACAGGATCTAGCGGCTCAAAATAATCAGAAGCTCTAAGTACAGTATCTGCTCCTTTTTTTACTCTTATAGTATCGTTGTAAAATGTCCATTGATAAAACTCCGCATTTTCTGTTAAGTTTCTAAAAGTTAAATCAACAGGGCCTGAAAACATTAGGTCTTCAGGCGCGTAGGCAGCTGAATCACCCTCTGCAACTTCAAAGTCTACTTTCACTGCAATGGCTTGATAATAGAGGGTATCAGACTTACTATGCCCTAAACTATCTTCCACATAAACAGTAAACATATAATTATCATACTCTATTGGTGGCGTTGAAAAATATTGATTTGCCTGATTTATAGGCGTGGTTAAAGAGTCAAACTCCAAAGAATCAAGTTCGATATATGATTGCGAGAGAGGTTCGAGGTAGTAATCTTGCCACCTCTGTACATAGCCATTATCAATTGTTAGATTAAGTGAAACAGTATCCGGATTATAATAATAAAAATCTACGCCACCATCGATACCATATATAGCCAATTCGTCGCAGGATTTTTCGTAATAAGGATCTACTACCAGATTATTAAAATATGCCCAAAAAGTAATAATTGTATCATAGGTGCCATCTGTACTTTCTAATTCTACTTTATAGCCTCCATCAAATATTGTACTGTATGAAAAAAAAGAGGTATCCGCATGTTCAGACAATAACGTGGATATCAATGTGTCCTGATCAACATCGCGGTCGATAGCATACCATTTAATAGTACCTGATTTGCCAAATGGAAAATAAGCTTCTAAATGAAGCGTATCACTAAAGCCATTTGGTCCGGGGCCAAATACGACATAAATACTATCGTGTCCCACACTTCTATTGTATTTGACTGGTATAACCGTATCTGCATTATGCGATATTTGCCCATACCCACTCAAAATCAGCACTATCCCTATTAGCGTAAAAAATAACTTCCGCATCTAAATGGTCTTTATCAATCTTTTCTTTAAACGAAAGGGTAAATGAAAAAGTACATTGATACCTTTTCATTTACTCAATTTATTTATTTTTTCTTTTTCTGGTTTTGCATAGTTTGCTGGCGCTTTTGCATATCTTCCATTCGTTGCTGGAATTTTGACTTCTTCACCGGCTTCTTTTTATTTTCATTCAATTGAGCTCTCAATGCATCATCATCAATCATCTTACGGAAAATCCATGTTTGTAAAATTGTGATTGTCAATGAAACTAAATAATAATAACTCAATGCTGAGGCATAACTATTAAAGAAGAACAACATAAATAACGGCATAATATACATCATGGTTTTCATACCAGGCATACTAGCACTTTGTGGATTATTTTTATTGTTCATGCTAATGTAAATAAAGTTTACAATAGTCATTAGAAGTACAAACAAACTCACATGATCACCATACATTGGTATATTAAAAGGTAAATCAAGAACTGAATCGTATGAACTTAAATCATCCGCCCAAAGAAAACTCTCCTGACGTAGCTCAATTGAAGCTGGGAAGAATCTAAATAATGCGATTAAGAAAGGCAATTGAAGCAACATTGGTAAACAACCTCCCATTGGACTAGCTCCAGCTTTTTTGTAGAGCGCCATAGTAGCTTGCTGCTTTTTCATAGCGTCCTCTTTTTTAGGAAATTTCTTACCAATTTCATCAACTTCTGGCTTCAAAACACGCATTTTAGCAGTTGATTTGAAAGACTTATAAGTTAATGGGAACAATCCTAACTTAATTATAAACGTAAGAATCAAAATAATTACACCAAAGTTAGAAATGAATCCACCTAGCCAATCAAATAATGGAATGGTCATATACATATTTACCCATCCAAAAATTCCCCATCCAAGTGGAATTAATTCTTCAAACTTATTATCATAGGATTCTAATCTGCTAAATTTATTAGGTCCAAAGTAGAATGTAAATTCATAATCATTAACTCTTTGAGCCATATAAGGCAAGTAAGCTTTAGCAGCAACATGTTTTACAAAATCATGATTTGAAACTGTTGATGTTTTTAAATCAATATCAACAAATGGCTCTTTGGCCACTAAGATTGAACTAAAAAACTGTTGCTTAAAAGCTATCCACTTAACTCTATCTTTAATCCTCTTTTGATCATCACTAGTTTCTGATAAATACTCGACATCATCACCCGCAAAACGGTAATAGATAGAAGAGTTATTCATTTCCCAGCTATGCCCCTTCTCCATACTTGGCATATACAAAGACCAATCAAATGCCAAATAATCATTTTTGACAACATCACCTAGATTATGTAAGTCGACTTTAAAATCCATTGTGTAATCATTCTTTTTAAGAATGTATTTAAAGTCCACATATTTATCGTCTCCTGCATTCATACGCAGAACAAGATGCTGTGCGCTATCCGTTTGAACATTCTCCTGAACAGTAAAGAACATGTTTTGGGTTCTGATTGGAACCTGAGCATTATTGGCTATCCAATTAAACCCGAACATTGTGGAATCTCCATCAAATAATTTTAAGGGTAGAGAATCATATGTCTGATAGTCCTTAAGATGAACTGAATAAGGTCTTCCTCCAAGGGTGTGGATTTTTATTTCTAAAAATTCATTTTCAAGAGTAACAACTTCATTATTACCTTGTGCTGCGCTCGCAAAAGGGCCAAATTTACTTACCAGTTTTTTGCTCACACTGTCAGCTGGCAGCGCTTCAACCTTATCAATAGAGGATTGAGACTTCATCTCAATACTTTTCTTAAGGTCTTCTTCCTGCTGTTGAATTTGCTTTTGTTTCTCTATTTGTG
The DNA here is from genome assembly GCA_002869335.1 of Salinivirgaceae bacterium. Lineage (GTDB taxonomy): Bacteria > Bacteroidota > Bacteroidia > Bacteroidales > Salinivirgaceae > Salinivirga. The sequence goes on from PKTE01000070.1 coordinate 12,504, forward strand.
CAATAGAATCTCTTTTATGTCTTGCAGCTTCAATTTCCTCTTGACTTGGGCTCGAAAAATAACTCCAACCAATCAATACTGCACCTATCAATAATATTCCAATAATCGAATTTCTGTCCATTTTATAGTTAGTTATGTTTATTACTCAGCGTGTTTAACTGCGGCTCTTACGAATTCTACAAATATAGGATGTGGATTCACAACAGTACTCTTATATTCTGGATGAAATTGAACTCCAACGAACCATTCATGGTCTGGAATTTCCACAATCTCTACCAAATCTGTATCCTCATTTTTACCTGTAGCAATCATGCCAGCCTTTTCAAAATCTTCTAAGAACTTATTATTAAACTCATAGCGGTGACGGTGTCGCTTCATTGTATGAGATTTACGATATGCCTTTTCAGCAATACTTCCTTTTTTAATATCACATGGATAAGCGCCCAAACGCATTGTTCCGCCCATATCGAGTATATTCTTTTGATCTTCCATCAAAGCGATAACCGGGTATTGCGTTTTTCTGTCCATTTCAGTAGAATGAGCTCCTTTAAAATCCAACACATTACGGGCAAATTCTATTACAGCGCATTGCATACCGAGACATATACCAAGGAAAGGAATATTATTTTCGCGGGCATACTTTACTGCCATCAATTTACCATCAATTCCACGATGTCCAAAACCAGGGGCAACCAAAACACCACTGCATCCTTCAAATTTTTCTGCCAAATTAGCAGCTTCCAGTCCTTCACTATGCACCCAACACAGTTTTACTTTCACTTTATTTACGGCTCCCGCATGAATAAACGACTCAGATATAGATTTATAAGCATCAGGAAGCTCAACATATTTTCCAACAAGCGCAATTTTCACCTCCTTTGTAGGATTTTCAAGGCGCTCAAGAAAGCTTCTCCATGCTTTTAATTCAGGTTCTTTTCGTGGTTCTAGATTTAATTTATGTAATGCTATTTTATCAAGTCCTTCATCTTTCATTTTTATAGGCACCTGATAAATCGTTTTTACATCAATAGATTCGATAACTGCATCAAGATCTACATTGCAAAACAAAGCAACTTTACGTCTAACATCATCCGTCAAACTATGCTCTGAACGCAGTACCAATACATCTGGTTGAACTCCAGCTTCAAGAAGCATTTTAACAGAGTGCTGTGTTGGCTTTGTTTTAAGCTCCTGACTTGCTGCCAAATAGGGAACTAAGGTTAAATGAATAACCATACTTCTTCTTCCCAATTCCCATTTTAACTGACGCACAGCTTCTATGTATGGAAGTGACTCAATATCACCAACGGTTCCCCCAATTTCGGTAATCACCACATCATATTTACCCTTTTTACCGAGCAACATTATTCTGCGTTTAATTTCATCTGTAATATGTGGTATCACCTGGACTGTTTTTCCTAAAAAATCGCCACGTCTTTCTTTATCAATTATAGATTGGTATATTCTACCTGTGGTTACATTATTGGCTTGTGATGTTGGATTATTCAAAAATCTCTCATAATGGCCAAGATCTAAGTCTGTTTCGGCTCCATCATCGGTTACAAAACATTCTCCATGTTCATATGGGTTTAATGTACCCGGATCAACATTAAGGTATGGGTCCAGTTTTTGAATTGTAACATTATAGCCCCTTGCTTGCAGAAGCTTAGCAAGTGATGCAGAAATAATTCCTTTTCCTAATGAGGAAGTAACTCCCCCTGTAACAAAGATATAACGTGTATCAGCCACTTTTATATAATTTTCAAAATTTAAATGTCATTCCTAAACTAGGTAAAATAGGTAATTGATAAATCATATCACTACCTAATCCACTGATATAAAATATATTATTTCGGTCATAGACATTGGTAACACTACCAATAATTTCTAATTCAGCATCACCTTTAAAGAAAAACTTCCGTTTTACATTAATATCCAACCTGTGATATGAGGTCAATCTGCTGCCATTGTTTTCTCCATAAATGATGCCAACATCACCATTTGATGAAGTATAATTATCTGTCATTGAATTTAGCGATAAACTTTCAAAGTAGGCGCTACGTGGCGTAAATGGGAATCCACTTCCGTAATTCCAACGGGCACTTACAATCCAATTTAATTTACTACCTAAGGTGTAGGAAAACAATAAGTTAACACTTAGTCTTCTATCAAAGTGAGGTGGATACTTTTCCATTACAGCTTCTTGCTGTATTGGATCATAAAAAAGGCCTTTTCTGTTTACATAACCCCATGAACCAACAGTCCAGACATAAAGTCTTTTATAATCATATTTCATTGAAAGATCGAAACCATAGGCATCTCCTTCTTCAATCATGTATTGAGTTGTCAAAATTTCCGGAACATCAAACAGTGTATTTTCATCAAACTGCTTATTGGGGTTAATACTAACCAATGGTTTCATTAACTTATAATATGACTCAAAGTTAAAAGTTATACGATTACCCAAATCATATTCAATTCCACCAACTAAATGTTTGGCTTTTTGCAATTTGGTATCTACTTCCTCCCCATCAAAGTCATTAGGCAAACTTTCTGGTGAAGATAAGAAGCCATAAAATAAATCAACAATTGACCTTTGAGAATTAGAAGCAATTAAATTCTGAGAATACAAGCCGGCTGATGCTTTCAGCCTTAATTTGTCTGTAATCTTATATTTTGCCCCAATCCTTGGTTCAATAGAGGGTTCACCAATAGAAGCATAATAAATAAAACGAAGTCCTGGTTCAACGATTAAGTTACCAAATGTTCCTTTAAATTTAGCGAATCCACTAAGCTCTGCTGTATTTTGAGCATGATCCAGATTTAGACCATATGCATTGTAGAAGGAGTAATCAGTTTTATAACCACTAAAATCAAATCCAAAAGATACTTCTTGTTTTCCAACAAATGATTTTACATCAAGGCCAAAAGCAAAATCTCGAATAGAACTCGAGCTAGGTTTTCCTTCGCTTGTTTCCATCGAAATATCATAATTGGAAAAATTGACGTGAAAATTAATTAAACTACTTCCATCGCTAGGCACTATTACTGCATTGGCACCTCCGCCTACATTCTGCCAGCTTAAACTTGTAGTTCCCTGATAATTAACATTATCATTAAAATTAAACCCAAAAACACTCAGTTTATTACCAGTTTTACCATTAAATGAGATTTTTCCATAGAAGTCCGTAAAATCAAATGGTAAACCACCATCGGCGGCGTAAGGGTACAACTCTTTTGAGGATTGTTCAAGATAAGAATGCTTCATAGATAAGGCATAAGATATGGAGCTGGCATTCTCTTCCGTAAATTTTTTGATAGGACCTTCAAGCAATAGCCTTGAAGCAAATGTGTTTGAGCTTGCCTTTGCACTAAATCTGGTTTTATTTCCATCGCGGGTTCGTAAATCCATTATAGAGCTGATTCGACCACCATACTCAGCATTAAAGCCACCTGTAAAAATGTCAGCATTTAAGAGTAAGTCTGTATCAAAAACTGAAAACATACCAATCGAGTGAAATGGATTGTAGATTGTCATCCCATCAAGCAATACCTTATTATGAATGGGTGCTCCACCTCGAATATACAATTGTCCACCCTGATCACCAGTAAAAACAACTCCGGGTATAACCTGAATGTATTGCGCGATATCGACCTCAGCACCTACTGAAGGTAGCCTTTCAATTTGGCGTGGTGTAACTTTAACCACCGCAGTTCTCACATCCGTTTGCATTTCCTGACGTTCAGCGCTCACTACAATATCATCAATAGTAATGGCAGATGGTTGCAAATAGAGGTTTTTGGTAATTGATCCACCGGGTGTAACCCGAATAGGTATTTGTAAAGTATCATAACCCAGATAAGTTACTGTAAGTGTATATTCACCGGTAGGCACTTTAGATATGGCATAAAATCCATTTACATCTGTTGGCGCACCATATGTTGTTCCTTTCAAATACACGTTAGTAAATAATACAGGTTCTCCAGTTTCTTTATTATAAATAAAACCCTTAATATTTCCGGTTTGAGCGAAAACACTAATAGTTCCAATCAATAAAACGAGTAATAGTATTTGTTTTTTCATAAACGGGATTTAAAAAACCAACGTTTGATTTGCTATAAATACACAAATCAAACGTACAGGCTAAATATTTTTTTGGCAGAAATGGATTTTAACCGGGTAGTGCTAATCATCCATTTCATCTAAAACTTGCAATTTCTTACGCAACAAATCAATACGCTTTTTCGCTCTTTCAATTTTTCCTTTAATTTCATCTACAAGCGCATTCGAAGATTTTGAATTATCAAAAAATCCGATGTTGTTTTCGTATAATGTAATTTCGTTTTCCAAGTCTTTGATCTTGTTGATAATCTTATTTCTTTCAGGAGTAATTTTTTTCTTGAGGCGCTCGTTATCCATCCAATTTTCAATTTTATTCCTGAAGTTCATAAGATTTCGTTTCTCGTCTTCAATTTTCATGCTATCGAAATGCTTATTGATAGCTTGACGAAACTCTTTTTGAACTTCATCTTTTTTGTTAAAAGGAACAAAACCAATCTCAGACCAATCTTTTTGAAAATCGCTCAATGTTTTTAAATCTCCCTCATCATTACCTGAAAGCTCAAACTGTTTTACTTTTTCAATGAGCTCCTCTTTCATTTTAAGATTCTCTTCCTGACGCTCATCAGCATTGGAGAAGAACTCTTTTTTGGCATCAAAAAATGCATCACAAGCTCCTCTAAAGCGTTTCCAAATTGCTTCAGAATGTCTTCTTGGAACAGGTCCAATTTTTTTCCAGGTTTGTTGTAGCTTAATAAAATCAGCAGTTGTCTTTTTCCAATCCTTGCTATCTTTCATAGCTTCAGCTTCCAAGCACAACTCTGTTTTCTTATCCATATTCTCCTGCTCTTCAGAATGTTTTGAAGAGAAGAAATCGCGTTTTGCATCGAAAAAGCCATCACAAGCCTGCTTAAATCTTTGGTAAACCTCACTATTATGTTTTTTAGGTGCAAAACCAATGGTTTTCCAAAGCTTCTGTATTTCAATTATTTCTTTGCTTTTCTCTTCCCACTTTTTAGGTTTGACAAGATTAAGCTTATTTATTTCCTCTACTCTCTTACAAAGCTCTTCTTTAGATTCAAGATTTTTCTGCTGGTCTTTTTTAAGATTTTCAAAAAACTCCTGATGACGTTTATTAACTTTTACTGTTGCCTCTTTAAAGCGCTCCCATACTTCTTCTTTTTTATCACGTGGAACTGGCCCTATTTCACGCCACTTTTGATGATAATCCTGTAAAGTTTTAAATGCTCTCACAACACTATCTTGAACCAAAAGTTGCTCGGCTTTTTCACAAAGATCTAATTTTTGATCGAGGTTTTTTCTCAAATCAAGATCACGCAATTCTTTATTAATCTTTACATAATCGTAGAATTGCTCAACAGCAAAATGATACTTTTCCCAAATTGATTTTACATCACCTTGAGCAACTTTACCAATCTCTCTCCAGCGATCCTGCAAAGCTCTAAACTCCTGGAATGTCTGATTTAGAGACTCTTCTTTATTAATTAAGTTTCTAATGCCTTCAATTACATCAAGGCGGGCAGCCAGATTATCTTTTTTATTCTGCTCAATCTGATCAATAAAAGCAGCGCGTTTATCTTTATAAACCTGCATAAAATTGTTGAATGCTTCATTTGAAGAATCAACATCAGGGTTAAAATCTTTTTCTTCACCACCTTCAGCTAAAAATGCCTCTTTTGCTTTGGCAATATCTTTTTGGTGCTTTTTATAGAATTGAGATTTTATGGACTCAACTCGTTTTCTAATCTTTTGCACCTCAAATTCAGTTAAAAGTCGTTCCAGTTCAGCTACTAATTGATCTTTACTTAGTGCACTATAGTCCGGCTCATCCTCATCATCTTCTTCTTCGTAAGGGCTTTGGGCAGGAGGTAAAAGATCATCCTGTTCTGAATAACTATCCATGACTTCATCTTTGGAATTATCTTCATTTTCTTCTAATTCCGGCTCTTTAGTCACTTCTTGTTCTTCTGTTTCAGCCTCGACTTTTTCATTTTCGTCAGCTTCAACAGGTGCTTGATTTTTTTCGACATTTTCATCAGTACTTTGCGCATTGGCATCTGATGCAGGAGAACTACTGTTCTCAGGCGTTTGCTGCTTGTCGTTGAATTCTTGAGTATTCATACTACCGCGGTATTTTCTGAGTTTATTAAAAACACATCCTTTAAACCCTACGAAAATAGGCATTTCATTGAAAATCCTCAAAATATTCTCTATTGTTTTTGTTAATTTAAATTCTTTAAAGGATTTATAAACACACAATTCCTATGTGACTATTGATTTTAAACGCCCATTTTTCTTATTTTTGCCTTAAAAAAATGCGAATTGACATTCTAGCAGTCATACCTGAATTATTAGATAGCCCTCTAAATAATTCTATTATAAAAAGAGCTCAGGAAAGTAAAACGGCTGAAATATACGTTCACAATTTAAGGGACTATTCTGATGACGAAAAATACAGACGGATTGATGATTATTCATACAGTGCGGGAGCCGGAATGGTATTGAAGGTTGAACCTGTTTTTAAAGCAATAACACATTTGAAAAGTCAGCGCACTTACGACGAAATAATTTACACTTCACCGGATGGCGAGCAATTTAATCAAAAATCAGCCAACCAATTATCTACTTTAAAGAACATTCTCATCCTTTGCGGGCATTACAAAGGAATAGACCAAAGAATAAGAGACCACTTGATTACCAGAGAAATATCCATTGGCGATTACGTTTTAACCGGGGGCGAACTAGCTGCAGCAGTAATGACAGACAGCATTGTCAGGTTATTACCTGGTGGTATGGGCGATGAAACCTCAGCATTAACAGATTCTTTTCAGGATGGATTACTTGCACCACCTGTATACACTAGACCTGCAGAATTTAATGGATGGAAAGTTCCGGATGTGTTATTATCAGGTAATGATGCAGCAATTGAAGAATGGAAAATGGATCAGGCATTTGCTCGCACTAAAAAACTAAGGCCCGATTTACTCAATGATGAATAAATTTATACTTATGAATTTCAAATCAGTTTTCGTACTCGTTTTCATTTTTCTAAATGGTATTTCATTCTCTTATAGTCAAAATAAAGAGTATGCTGCAGAAATAATTTCAAAGCTATCTTCAAAAGATTTTTTTGGCAGGGGCTATGTAAATAATGGCGATTTAAAAGCTGCCATGTTCATTGCTGATCAATTTGAAAGGAATGGTGCAACTCCTATTGGTAAAAGTTATTTACTACCATTTGATATTTCAATTAACTCATTTCCAAAACCGATCACTTTAGAAGTTAATAATACAAAACTAGTTCCAGGTAAAGATTTTTTTGTGGGTGGTGGCTCTACTGCAACAGAAGGAGATTTTGAGGTAATATACCTTGATACAACAGACTTAAAAACAGCACTAAAAGATAAAAAAAGATTTGATGGGAAAATTGTTGCTCTTGACGCAATTAACCTAAAAAAAGAAGAAACTTTTTTACTTAATGCTTCTGGGTATATTTTCACTTTTAAAGAGAAAATATACTGGCGGATGAGTGATGCCAATGAAGTAAAACCGTTTTTTTATTTCTATGCATTAGATTCACTAATTAAAAATGCAAAAACAGCAACAATAGATATCGCAAACGAATTTTATCCAACATATAAAACAAGTAATGTAGTCGCAAAAATAAACGGGAAAAAATACCCTGATTCAGCATTTGTATTTACAGCACATTACGACCATTTAGGGATGATGGGAAACGTAATGTTCCCGGGAGCCAACGATAACGCTAGTGGAACAGCAATGCTTCTTGACATGGCAAAACATTACAGTAAACCAGAGAACCAACCTGATTATACGATAATTTTCATGGCATTTGCTGCTGAAGAATGTGGAATTTTAGGAGCTAGACATATGTCAGAAAACCCTATAATACCATTATCACAAATTAAGTTTTTAATAAACCTAGATATGGTTGGCACTGGCAGCGAAGGAATCGGAATGGTAAACGCAAAGGTCGAAACAAGGGCAAACAACCTTATTCTGAAAATAAATAAAGAACAAAAACTCTTTGACAATATCCATTCAAGGGGAGCAAGATGCAACAGCGATCATTGCCCATTTGCTGAAAAAAGTGTACCAAGCATTTTCATCTATACAAGGGGTAAAGAATATACACATTATCACACACCTGAAGACAAAGGTCCGGTTCCATTAACAAAATGGGATGAATTATTTTCGTTACTTGATATTTTCATTAAAACGTATTAATCTTGAACAATTCCATTATTAAAAAGGCTGCTGAATATGTTAGGTCAATACAAATAAAGGCCGATGAAAGTGGCCATGACTGGCATCACACTGAGCGTGTTTGGCTTAACACTAAATATCTTGCCACAAAAATTGAATGCAATACAGAGCTTGCAGAATTAGGAGCGCTTTTTCATGATATAGCTGATGCAAAATTTCATAATGGAGATGAAACAATAGGAGCCGCATTAACCAAAGAATGGCTTGAAAATCAATTCTATGACAAAGAAAAAATTGACACAGTTGTTTTTATTGTGGATCATGTTTCATTTCGGAAAAAATATAAGCCCAATCCCAAAACACATCCTGAACTTTCCGTTGTTCAAGATGCAGACAGACTTGATGCAATGGGTGCTATTGGTATAGCAAGAGCTTTTAGCTATGGTGGTTATAAACAAAGACCTCTTTACACCGCAAATTTTAAAGAAGCGAGTTCTACGATAGGTCACTTTTATGAAAAATTACTCACGCTTTACAAATTGATGAATACAGAACCGGCTAAGGAATTAGCAAAAGAACGTCATGATTTCATGGTCTCTTTTCTAGAACAATTTCAAAAGGACATCTTACCGATCAAATATCTTGGTTGACAATAATGCAATTAATTTGTTAATGCTTTCGTGCAATGAAAAAGAGCTCTTTTTTACTTTTTAGAAGTAAAAAACAATTAAATGCAATTTACTAAAAATCAAGCTGCAAGACTGTAAATCATTTCCAACTCTTTTTTAATATCCATTAAGTTTGTTGCAGGATTTGTTACAGGGTCAGTGAGTATGATCTCAGAAGCTGAGCCGTTTAAATTTACCGAGTTTAATATTGAGCTTTCTGGCGAACTTTCAATATCCAAAGCACATGAGATCTGTACTTAATTAGAATCGTATATCAAAAAAGAGATTGAGAATATTGAAGTTACTATTATCCCTGAACTACTGGGGACTAACACTTAAAACTAGCTTAAGAACTTTTTCATTTTATTAAGCAACAAATAAGAAGAAATCGGTTTGGTTACATAATCATCGCAACCAGCCTCTTTTGCTTTATGAGCATCATCTGCCATTGCAAATGCTGTTTGAGCAATAATTGGAATATCTGGAGCGAGTTTTTTGATATAGCGAGTGGAATCGTAGCCATTTAATTCAGGCAAGCGTATATCCATTAATATAATATCAACATTGCGAGCCTTAACAATTTCAATAGCCTCGTATCCTGTTTTTGCCCTATGAACATTGAGCCTGTTTCTCTTTAAAAGTGATGCCAAATAAATAAACGAAGTATCCTCATCTTCTACAATCAACACATCCATTCCAACGAATTGCTGCCACTCCTTATATTCTTCCTTACGCTCAATCACCTTACCTCCAGACTCATATGGCAACATAAATGTGAATACCGAACCTTCTCCTTCAATAGAATCAACGCTAATTTCACCGCCTAACAGATCAATCAATCCTTTGGTAACTGTAAGTCCCAACCCGGTTCCACGATATACTTTATCAGCAGTATTTTCGAGTCTTCTAAAGCGTTCAAAAATTTGCTTTTGAGCTAATTCTGGAATACCTATTCCGGTATCCTTAATTGTAAAAGTTATTTTCTTGTTTTTAACTGTAGTATCGATACTAATTTTTCCTTCGTTTGTAAATTTCAGCGCATTGGAAATTAAATTTTGGAAAATCTGCATCAACCTGCTTTTATCTGTAAAAATCCAACCTTGTTGACTATCTGCCAGCCCATTAAACTCAAGTTGAATAGGTTTGGCACTCATATCAATCTCTTTCAGATACATACGTTCAAGGTCTTTCAGTAATTCATTCAAATTAAAGTTAACCTTATAAATTTTTAGCACCTTGGCTTCAATCTTTGATATGTCAATAATATCATCAATAAGCTGTAGTAATTGATGGCTATTTTTTTCGATTAAGCTGAAATACTCCTTTTTTTCATCTTGTGGAATATCTTCCTGAAGCAAAAGCTCAGCAAAACCGATCACTCCGTTCATTGGTGTTCGGATTTCATGGGACATATTTGCTAAAAATGCTGATTTTAATCTGTCTGATTCTTCAGCAAGCATTTTAGCCTTAACTAATTCTCTTTCTGCCTGTTTCCGCGCGGTAACTTCTCGCACAATAGATAATGCAGTATTACCGACTCCCGGAACTAATCTTGACTCAAAAAATGATTGTTTTCCATGTAAATTCAATTGATACTCATGAATTACATGCTGTCTTGTACGTATAACCTGCTTTACTTTTTCCAAATTTTCCGCTGCAATATTTGGAGGAAGAACTTCCATTGCATTCTTTCCTAGAAAATCTTCTGGTTCATAAATTAAGTTTTTGTATTGCCCTTTAGGTGCATGGAAGTCAATGAAATTACCGTTTTTATCCTGTATAAACATCATGTCAGGAATAGCACTTAACATAGCGTTTTTTTCTTCCATTTTAAAAAGCCTCTCATTTTCGAGTTTCCGAATTTGAGTTACATCCTGTATAATCCCGAAAATTAAAGTAGGCTTTCCATCCTCCTCAATTAACTCACAATTTATGATATGGTAACATTTTTCATCGTTTACACCTATGGTATATTCATATTTAAACCTTTTCTCTGCAAAGATCTGCTCTCGCATTGCCTTGCTAATAAGAGCTTTATCATTATAATTCAAGAAACCCAAATATTTGCGCATTGAGATACCTTCATTTTTAGGAATCCCTAACAAATCAAATATTTGATCTGAGAAAAATGTTGCATCATTTTCTAAGTTCCATTCAAAATATGCTAACCTGGCAATTTGTTGAGCACTATTCAATTTGTACTCGCTAGCCTCTATCTTACGCAGAATATTCTTACGATTAGTAACATCTGAAACCCAAAAAATTAGATTCTGCGACCCAATTGTTTTTACTTTTGATATATGCCCTTCAAAATATTTTAATTGATTATCTATTTCAAGTGCATATTCAATTGTAGTTTGCAATTCAGTGTTTAATACTCGATTGATTCCATCCATTGCAATTTTTGCAACTTCTTTAGGTAAAACATCTGAGAATTTTTTACCTAAAAGTTCACTTCGTTGCTTGTATAACAATGAATCTTTATCGGTAAGAATATCGAGATAAACTCCATCCTGATCAATTACGAAAACAATATCTGGTAAAGAATGAATTAAAGCTTCGAGATATTCAATATGTTCTAATGATTTTTCACTTTTCAGAATAGAACGGAGTCTTTCATTCTCATCTTCTAGTGCTTTTATCTTCTTTTTATAATCATCTTCCTGGCTCATAATAACCTCCTACTTCTCTTTATCACTCATATAAGCAGGTAATGTAAAAGTAAAAGTACTTCCTTCATTCAACTTACTTTCAACATATAGGTCGCCATTGTTTCTTTTAGCAAATTCTTTACATAAAATAAGTCCAAGGCCTGTACCCTCCTCGTTTTCCGTACCTAATTTTGAATTACTATAGCCTATTTTAAAAAGCTTTTCTATTTCCTCTTCAGTTATTCCAATGCCGTTATCTTTGATGCTAATTTGAACATACTTTTCATCAATTGATGTACCTATACTAATTGTACCTTCTTTATGAGTAAATTTAATTGCATTAGAAAGAATATTTCGAATCATTGAATTTACCATATCAGTATCAGCCCATGCTTCTACAGACTCATCAATGTCTATTACAATTTCAATTTGCTTAAGTTCAGCACTTGCTTTGGCTAGAGCGATATTCTCCATCATTAACCTATGAATATTAACTTTTCGAGGTTTAAATGATAAACGGCCTGTCTGAGCACGAGACCATTGTAATAAGTTTTCTAAGAGTGAGTGGAGCTGTTTCGATGATCTGTAAATTAAATTGATAAACTCTTGTTTCTCATCATCTGTAAACGATTGCAGGTCTTGAGATAATACTTCAGTAAGTCCAAGAAAACCCGCAATGGGGTTTTTAAGATCATGAGCAATAATTGAAAAGAATTTATCTTTACTGGAGTTAAGTTCGTCGAGTTGCTTTCTTTGTTTTTCAATTTCTTTCTTTTGGTTATTGATGATATTGTATGCCTTGCGCAAATCAACCATTTTACCAAAAAGTTCTATTGTACGTTGACGAAATTTATTATTAGTACGCTCTAAAGCTGTTCTTTTGTTATTTATCTCTTCATTTTTCTTTTCAAGCTCCTCATTCTGAATACTTATAATCTTTTTTGCTTTTTTCAGATCAATCATTTTACCGAACAACTCTATAGTGCGCTGTCTCGATTTCTGATGTTGCAACTCTACCTTATCCCTCTGACCTTCAAGCTCTTCATTCTTATGCTGAATTTCTTTGATCAGATCAGTAAGTCTCTTTCGCTCGGAATTCTTAAATTCTTCTTCCATCCACAAAATGATTTTTGCAAAATTACAAAAATATGCTTTCTATTAACATTAATTACAACTCTTTCAGAATTTATTTAAGCTTTTGGGTTTCAACAATTATTTCTTATTCAAATCATTTAATTGTTAAATATGTTTGTCTCAAATCCATTCATGCGTATATTCGCACACTTAATTCAAATTCTTGATCAAGATACAATTTTATGCATTTAATTAAAAGACTTTTATTTAAAATACTGGGTTTACAAAAATATCTACAAACCATAAGAAACATTTTCTTCTTTAGCTATAATAACGGTTTTCTTAAAAATAAAGAAGAATACCTTGTTCATTATTACATCAAAAACCTTATTAAAAAAGGTGATAATATTATTGACATTGGTGCAAACCTTGGTTATTACAGCAAAATATTTGCTCAACTGACAGGAAAATCAGGGCAAGTATATTCTGTAGAACCAGTTGAAACGTTTAGAAAAGTGCTCGAAAGTAGTATTAAAAAGCACGATAACGTAAAAGTGTTACCTTATGCTTTAGGAGTAGATGACGGAAAAGAAATAGATATGGGATTGCCCTTGACAAGTAAATATCTTAGTCATGGAAGAACAAAAATAGTTGACAGCCAGCCTAATGATAACTATGCCTTTAAATTTAAGGCTACCATGAAGCATCCCAATCTATTATTTAGTTCGATAAAAAAGATCGATTACATTAAATGTGATATCGAAGGTTATGAGGTAGTTGTTATTCCTGCCATGAAAGAGTTAATAGAAAAGCATACGCCCACAATTCAGATTGAGACTGATGGTGACAATAGAAAAGTAATAATGGATTTACTTTTAACGCTAGGCTACAAGGTATTTTATGTAAGTCGAAAAGGTCTGGAACCTTACGAATTATCTCATTCTGGATTTACGGGAGACTTAATTTTTATACATCAGGATAAATTATAGAAATAAAGGCCGGGAAAATTACCCGGCCTTTGATTTATTTAGGAGTGACCACCAATCACAATTCTCATTATTTTGATGTTTAACACTGTAAACCTCCATATTTGCCAAATAATACTTTTTCTAAAAAACCGGGTAGCCGGTCCAGGAATGGTTGTAAATGCACCATTATCGTATGGATCTATTTCTTTATTTCTACGTATTTTCATCTTTCTAAATTTTAATGTATTGACTACTCAGGAATTAAATGCCATAAAAACTTCGCTTTTGCTTTATATAAAAACATATAGTGCAAAACTAATTTCACCCAGTGCCCTGCAAGACCTGCCTCACCTACTGTATATCTTATATCTCTGCCCCAATCAGGGTATTTTTCAATATCCTGTACAATTGGGAAAACAGTCATTGTAGCTGCAAGCCCGCTTCTAAAACCGTAACCGGCAGAAACAACACATGCCGCACCCATTCTGGCCATTGAAGCTTTATGCTTATGATTTTCTGTATTTTTCTTAATTCGATCAGCAATATTTTCTGCAACAATCTTTCCCATAACACCCGAAGGCATTCCTGTCCGCGGTGGCGTTGGAAAAATTTCAGTACCATTTTTGCTTTTCATTGGTTTTGAAATACCATGAGGTGGAGCAAATGCAATTCCTGGTGCATATAAATTTTTATACTCTGGATTTTGGTAAATAGAAGGCCAATCTGCTCCTGACCATTCCTCGTAAGGTTTAGCAGTATAATCAGCATCAACTTTCATAAATCCATTCGGCGCAAATACTTTAGCTGTAACATCCGCTCCATTTTTATCGAAGGTTGGTAGATTAATACCACTAAACGAAGGTATAAGCATTGCATAATCGTAGTTCAATTCATGCTTTTCTCCATCAAGTGTTTCGAAGTAAACAGCTTTTTCATCGACTTTCTGCACTCCTGCGCGTTTTATCCAACGGATACCATATTCAGCCAAAATAGATTCGGTAAATACTTTTGTTGATGTGATATATCCGTTCCTCTTCACATAAGCGCCACCCATACCAAAATCACCTACCTCATACTCATTTGTGATCCAAACAATATCAGCTAATTTGTTCAGTTTCCGTTTATTAATTTCGTGTGCAATATTTAATGCATACTCAAATGCGGCACCCTGACAAGTAGCCTTTGGATGTCCTGTACCTATAACGATGGTTTGTTTTTCACCATTCTTCAGTTTTTCAAAAACCTTCTTAAGGTTTTCCCAGGCTTCTTCGGCATGAGGATAAGTGCAAACAGACTGCACCAATCCAGCTTCAGGACCTAACCCAGGAGTAGTGTCAAATCGAAGTCTCGGACCTGTTGCATTTACAAGGTAATCGTATTCAATAGTTACCTCCTGTCCGGCTTTTTCTTTGCTTGTATATTTAGCTTTTAGAAAGGGTTTACTGTTTTGCGCATCACCTTCAGGATATAAAGACACTGCTTTGGCCTGATGGTATTCGATTTTTTGTTTTTTGTAAACCGGAGCTAAATCAAAGATTACTTTTTTTGATTTCATTCTACCAATGCCTACCCAAATATTGGAAGGAACCCATTGATAATTTTTATTAGGGCTGACAACAACTACATTATGTTTCTTCCCTAGTTTTCGTTTAAGAGTAAGAGCAGCGGTATGTCCGGAGATACCTGCACCTAAAACAACTACTTGTGCCATAATATTTATTGTAAATTACATTTCGACATATCTAGAACATTCGATACGAATATACAATTTTTTAATGAAAAAACGGGACCCTATGTAAAATGTCAAATCAACATTTTACATACAATAAATCAATAAAATAATATACGAAGATATAATATCAGGACTAATTTAGATCTTTGACCAATCTGAATCCATTGGCATTATTAGTAATTAGAGGTGAACTAAAATCACGATATGAAACACGACAGAATACGGCATCGCCATTCCAAATGCCACCTCTTAAAACTTTTTCAACACCATTGTCCGGACCTGTAGGGTTGTTCTCTGGTGAAACCTCATAATAAGCCTCATCATACCAGTCATTACACCATTCCCACACATTTCCGCTCATATCATGAATACCCAACTCGTTTGCTCTTCGGGTACCTACAGCATGAGCTGAGTTTTCTGCATTTTCAACATACCATGCAACGGCTCCAATATCATTTCCACCTGCAAATATTGTAGAATCAGTTTCGTTCCCACCACGGGCAGCAAACTCCCATTCCGCTTCTGTTGGTAAACGGCCACCCTGATGTTCGCAATATAATTTTGCACCATACCAACTAACCTCAACAACAGGAAAGTTTTCTTTCCCATGAACCGGCACATATTGGCCTGCTTGATATTTAATTTGGATGTTAGAAGATTGTAAGTCAATAATAGTTTCTCCTTGATAAACTCCCATTGAGTCAATATCAATTTCATTTAAAAATTGTGCGAAATAGTAATTTGTTACTTCATGCTTAGAGATATAAAAAGAATCAACTGCTACGCTGTGAATAGGCAATTCATGGCTGAAACAAGAATACATATTATTTGAAG
The DNA here is from genome assembly GCA_002869335.1 of Salinivirgaceae bacterium. GTDB lineage: Bacteria > Bacteroidota > Bacteroidia > Bacteroidales > Salinivirgaceae > Salinivirga. Next base: position 28,739 of record PKTE01000070.1, read on the forward strand.
CACAGCCCATATCATATATACCCCCTTCAACTAATATCATTTCCATGGGCGTAATTTCTATTTCGGTATAGATCTCAACTGTAACCTGAGCTCTGGAACTCTTTTGATCAGTATCAACTGCTTCAGCTGTAAGTAAATATTGACCTTCTTCGATACCAATTGTGCTCCATACGTAACGATAAGGCGCTTCAGCATCTTCATTAATAAGATAATCGTCAATATAAAATTTTACTTTATACAGATTTCCATCGGGATCATCAGCCTCTGTAATGATAGTTACATTTTGCCCTTGCTCATAGGTTTGACCGTTATTCGGACTAGTAATTATAATGGATGGCTTAGAATTTCCGTCATCCTCATCACCTGCACAAGCTCCAAGTAATAGAGCCATAGCAATAAAAAGCAGATAAAAGATATTTGTTTTCATTTTTCTTTTCGTTGATTCTTTGACAAAAATATAAATACCTAACGAAAAATTAATCGGAATACTATTTAAATAAAAAAACCGACCTCAAATGGGGTCGGTTTTAGTGTAAGTTATATCAAATTAAATATGAATCACTTCATCATAAGCTGCAGCTGCAGCTTCCATAATTGCCTCAGACATGGTTGGGTGTGGATGAATTGCTTTAATCAACTCGTGACCGGTTGTTTCCAATTTTTTAGCAACAACTAATTCAGCAATCATTTCTGTTACATTTAACCCTACCATATGACCGCCTAGTAATTCACCATACTTGGCATCAAAGATAAGTTTAATGAAACCATCTTTGTTCCCTGCTGCTGATGCTTTACCTGATGCTGTGTAAGGGAATTTACCAACTTTTACTTCATAACCAGCTTCTTTAGCTTGCTTTTCTGTCATTCCAACTGAAGCAACTTCAGGAACCGTATAAGTAGCACCCGGAATATTATTATAGTCTATTGGTTGTGGATTTTCACCAGCCATTTTCTCAACGGCACAAATTCCTTCGGCTGATGCTACGTGAGCCAAGGCAGGGCCATGCACAATATCACCAATGGCATATACTCCATCAACGTTTGTTTTATAGAATTCGTCAACTTTCACTTTACCGTTTTCCAGCTCAATTCCCATTTCTTCAATCCCAATACCTTCAAGATTAGGAGTTATACCAACAGCTGAAAGCACTACATCTGCTTCATGCTGCTCTTCTCCCTTTTTGGTTTTAATGGTTACCTTACATTTTTTACCTGAAGTGTCAACCTTTTCAACTGAAGAGTTAGTCATAACTTTCATACCTGCCTTTTTGAAAGTGCGAGCCATTTGCTTTGAAACTTCTTCATCCTCATTAGGTAAAATATTTGGCAAGAATTCAACTAATGTAACTTTAGTTCCAATAGTTGAATAGAAATATGCAAACTCACTTCCAATGGCACCTGATCCAACCACAATCATCGATTCCGGTTTTTTATCAAGGGTCATTGCCTTGCGATAGCCAATAATCTTTTTACCATCTTGTTTAAGGTTAGGTAGCTCTTTTGAGCGAGCTCCAGTTGCCAACATTATATTTTTGGCTTCGTAGGTCTTTTTGTTGCCTTTCTCGTCAGATACTTCGACTTTTCCTTTGGAGACTATTTTACCGAAACCATTAATTACTTCAACTTTATTCTTTTTGAAAAGGAACTCTATTCCTTTACTCATGTTTCCAGCTACTTCACGGCTGCGACCAACCATTCCTTCAAAATCTGCCTCCACGTCACCATTAATTTTCACACCGTAATCTGCAGCATGTTTCGTATAATCAAAAACCTGTGCTGATTTTAAAAGCGACTTGGTTGGAATACATCCCCAGTTTAGGCAAATACCTCCTAGCTCAGCTTTTTCAATTACAGCAGTTTTCATTCCTAATTGAGAAGCCCTGATTGCTGCCACATAACCACCAGGACCACTTCCTATAACTATTAAATCGTAACTCATGATATTACTTTTCTATTGTTTATTATTCAATTTAGATTTTACTGTTTTATGAACGCCAATTTTATTCATTACAAATAAAAGCATTCTGGCTACCAAAAACATAAAAAGTAATGCGAAAATTATTGATGCTCCAGAAGGAACATCTATTTTAAATGAAATTAGCAGCCCGGCAAATATTCCTATGAAAGAGAGAACAACCGAGTATAACATAATGTTTTTATAGTTGTAACTATACATATTGACAATAGCCTGAGGTACTGTCAACAATGAAATTACAAGAATAATTCCGGCAACCTTGATACTAAAAACGATGGTTAAAGCAACCAAAGTTGATGTAAATAATGACATTATTTCTACCGGGAGGTTATGTGTACGTGCATAACTCTGATCAAATGCTATGAACATTATAATTTTATGAAAAAGCATAAAAAATACAACTACCACAATAGATAATCCTGCAAGCAGATAGACATCCAGCGCTGTTACCGTTAAAATGCTTCCAAAAAGATATGTCATTAAGTTTGGTGTATAACCTGGAGTAATGTAAATAAATAAAACCCCCAGGGCCATTCCAGCTGACCACCAAATACCAATCAAACTATCATTACGCATAAATCTTTTATTGGAAAAAAGATCAATGCCCACAGCTGAAAAAACGGCAAATGCTGCAGCGCCGAAAACAGGGTTAAAACCCAGATAATATGCTATTCCTATTCCTCCAAATGATGCATGCGTAATACCACCACTTAAAAATACCATCCGACGCGAAACAATATACGTCCCGATAATTCCTGCAGAAATACTTGCAAATAATGCTGCCAAAACGGTATTTGTGAAAAAATCATATTGAAAAAGCTCTCCCAAATTCATCTATCCAACTGTTTATTTATGATTATGTGTATGTACATGATTGGCTAATACGGTATGCGGTACTTTACCATGTGTAACTAATTGTATTGGGCAATTATATGTTTGTAATTGTTGTTCGGTAATAATATTACTTGCATGGTAATGAAGATCTTTATTCACACAGGCAATTGTTTTAATATAGGTAGATATTATTCCCAGATCATGTGAAACCATTATAATGGCCATTTTCTCATTGAGGCGCTTGAGAAGGTCATAGATTTCTCCTTCAGAAGCATAGTCAACATAAGTATCAGGCTCATCAAGTATTAGAAGCGCTGGATCAGAAACAATTGCTCTGGCCAACAATACTTTTTGTGTTTCACCACCCGACAAACTACCAATATGCTTTTGTGATAAATGACTCACTCCCATCTTTTCCAATGACTCACATGCCTTACGATAATCGTTATGTGAATATCTTCCAAACAATCCTTTTTTATTCATAAGGCCACTCAATACCACATCACAAGCTTTCAATGGAAAGCGCTTATCAACATCATTATACTGAGGCAAATACCCCATTTCAAAGTCTTTCCGATGTTTAATTACTTTCCCTGAAATGGGCTTTAACAATCCCAAAATAACTTTCACCAATGTTGTTTTTCCACCCCCATTGGGACCAATTACTCCAATAAAATCGTCTTCTGTAACAGTAATATTAACATTATTGAGTACAACTTTTCCATCGTACGCTACATTTAAATCCCGAAGTTCTATAAGATTTGAATTCATAACTCTATTCAACCAGTGATTTTTGGATTTGTTCAGCCATATAAATCATGTTATCCGGCCATTGATATGCCAAAGGATCTATTTTAACAACTTTTGCTCCTAACTCTTTGGCAATAGCTTTCGCCTTGTCCTCGGGAAATTGCTTTTGTATAAAAATTGTCTTAATCCCAAGCTTCTTGCTTTTATTAATCAGGTCAATCATATACTTCCCACTAGGCTCTTTTCCCTCATATTCGAGGGGCAACTGTTCTAACCCATAATCTCTTGCAAAATAACTCATTGCAGGATGATAAATCATGTAAGTTTTTCGCTCAACATTATGGAACATTCCCATTATTTTTTTATCTGTATCAACTAATACCACTTTCAACTTCTCATAATTATCAGTAAAATACTTTGCGCTGTCTGGCATGAGATTGACAAGAGCATTTTTAATATTTTCTATTTGCACTTGCATTTGCGATGCAGAAACCCATATGTGAGGATCGGTTCCAAAATGATTATGATCGTGTTTATGCTCGTGTGAATGATGATCATGAGAATGATCAGCTTCGATAAAATCAACCCCCTGAGATTGATCAAATACTTGCATTGTTTGATTGGCATTTTGTATTCTTTCCATCCAGGCCTTTTCAAATCCGATATGTCCAATTCTGAAGTAAGCAATTGCTGATGAAAGCTCCCTCAATTGCATAGGACTGGGCTCGAATGTGGCCGGACTGGCACCTGAAGGCAATAAATCTTTTACTATAAAAACATCTCCTGCAATCTTTTCTACCATATATTTTTGTGGTGCAATGCTTACATAAATTATTGGTTTTGTATTAACAACCTTAACATTATCTCCACATGAAAACATGGAAATCATTATTACAATGAAAATCGTAAATCTTATCAACATTCTCATTTTATGAATTTTATTACCCGATTAAAAAAATACAACAGCAAAAGTCACTGTCTTAATTTTATTTAAACAAAATTAAAATAAACTACTATTTTAACCTTGGATTATTCAATTTTTTTCAAAAGAAAATTAACCTTAGAAAATCTCGTTTTGCAGTTTTACACTGAACGTGGTACCCTCTCCCAAATTACTTTCAAAGGAAAGCTCTCCATTATTCTGTTTGACAAAATCATTCACTAAAACTAAACCTAAACCAGTGCCTTTTTCATTGTTAGTGCCAGGACTTGAAATATTATTAGTTATATCAAACACTTTATTTTTAAATTCATCAGACATGCCGACACCATAATCTTTAACACTCAAAATAGTCTCTGTCCCTATAACCTTTGAAGATAATTCAATTTCAGATCCATTATGACTAAACTTTATCGCATTTGTAAGTAAATTTCTAAGTACCGTATACATCATATCAAAATCACAAACTATCCATTGATCAGGATTCAATGTATTTTGGATATGGATGTTTTTTGCATCAGCCATATTAATTACATTGTCAATAGATTTTTATACTATATCATACAAATCGTGGTGCACAAGAATTGGTGAAATTGCTCCAGACTGAGATCGAGACCAATCAAGTAAATTTTGAAGCAACTCATAAGCTTGAGATGCTGATCCGTTAATTGCTTTTATATAACCCATAAGATCTTTATGAGTTATATCTTCAGGATCATCCAAAGCCAGATCTGTAAGACCAATTATATTACTAAATGGGTTTTTAAGATCGTGAGAAATGATTGAGAAAAATTTATCTTTCATAGCATTAAGCTCTCGATATTCTTTTTCACTTTTCTCAATTGCATCTCTATATAATTTATTTTTAGTTATATCAACAAAAACTGCAATTACAGATACGACCTCTCCATTGTGTCCTCTTATGGAGGTTAGACTTACATCTCCCCAAATCACTTGATTATCTTTTGTTAATGCTCTGGATTCCAGACGAAGAGAATCAACTGCTCCAGTTGTTAATTGCTGTAGTTTTGGTCGTACAATACCCAAGTCATCAGCATAAATAAATTTAGATACATTGGCCTTTAAAATTTCGGATTTAGAATATCCAATCATATCTAACCAACCATTATTAACACGAAGATAATTGCCTTCTGTATCTAAAATTGCAATTCCAACACCTGCATTTTGAAAAATTGCTTCTAATTGTTTCTCACTGCTATTAACCTGATCAATTATTTTCTGGTAATAAGTGACATCCCTAATAACCAAGAGGCAGTATGAAGAATTTGAATTTGTAAACTGAACAGGGGAAATATTAAAATCAATTGTCCGATCTCCGATATTTATTCTTTTACGTCTAACATTTCCTTTAGAGCAAAACTTATCAATCTCAGTTTTCAGGTTAAAATTATGTTCTTTAAAAGTTTTGTAAAGCTGATCTATAGTAGGTTTCCCATCGGAAAAGAACTCCTGCACAATTTCGCCTTCTGCTTTATGAACTTCATTGGGAGATTTACTAATTAATATAATTCCAGTATTTGGAAGTGATTTCGTTAGATTAAGAATTACTTCTTCACTATCAATATTATCATTCTCAAACCTAACTAGATTGGTGATTTCTTCCTGAATACTTAAGAATCCAACATTTTCATTATCACAATTATACAAAGGACTAATTACGGAATACACCCAATATAAGTCACCATTTTTTCTTTTATTCTTAAATCGGGCTTCAAATTTTTCACCTGCTCGAATACTGTCCCATAAACTATCATAAAATGACTTGGGCTGATCGCCACTCTTAAAAACAGAAGGATTTTTGCCAATCAACTCCTCAAGTTTATATCCAGAAAGTTCGGTCATTTTCTTGTTGGCATACAATATAGAACCCTGAGTATTTGTAATAACAATACCTTCTGGGTTATCTTCTATTTGAGCACTTAACAAATTAACATTTCCTAACTCCTCAAATAACTTAACGAAATTATCAGGTACTTCGAGATTGACTCTTTTATGTGACTTTTTATCCATCAACACAAACTTTATGTTTATAACAATTCCATTAAAGCTTGGTTTAACTGGAAATCAAATAAATGGCCTAAAGATTGAATTTATTGATTAAAGCTTTCCAGCGATTGATGTAATTAAGCTAAAATCAAATGTTAACCCAAAGTAGGGTGTAATTTCCCATTTGCTAACAGTTGGAATAGACATACCCTGTGGAACAAGATCTCCTTCGCTAAAGCCTGATTTAAGCAATCGAAACTCTGCAATGTTTATTCCTGCATTGATATGTATGACATCGAAAATTTTAATATTAGGACCTATATAAAAGTTTTTGAAAAGATTTTTTCCTCCAAAGCCCAAAAAGAAACCTACATCTGAAGTATATTTTGAATCTTCTTTGCCAAGATCTAGCAATCGAAATGTAGCACCTGTAACAAAATCAAATTCATAATCGCCGGCATTTTCATTGCTAATCACATACCTATCTGGATTATCCGAGCTTTCAGGAGCTAAAGTGTATAAAGGCGACCTAAAATTCCTAATTCCAATTCCCTGAACTAGTCGTATTTTTTTCTTTTTATTTGTCAACTCATGAATGCGTTGCTTAAGGGCTTTTATTTCTTTGGTAGAGTATTCCAATTTCGTTTTTGATAGCAACAATTCTTTCTCAGTTTTAGCAATATGATCTCGCAAAGTGTCAATCTTGATAATCTCGTTTTTACGATTATCTTTAATTTCATTTATTTCTTTATTTTTCGCTAGAATATCGGCTTTTCTTTCAGCAATGCTCTCTGCTAGCAATTCTATTTCCCTATCCTTTCCCGCAAGCTCACTATTTTTACTTTGTAGTTGGCCTTCAAGCTTGACGAGGTCAATTTTGGACTCTTGAATTGCATTAGTATAAATAAGCTCCTTCTCTTTAAATAACTGCTCTTTCTCTTTAATTTTCTCTATTTGCTGATCAAGCATTTGACTTTGTTGAGAAATTTTCTCTTCCAGATTTTTAATTTGCTCATTCAACTCTTTATTTAAAGGTTGAAGCAATTGATTTCTTTTACGAAGACGTTCAGCCTTATCCACCATGCTATCAATAACAGCCTTGGCCTGCATGAGAGAATCTTTATATTTTACACATCGGTCTCGATAAACCAGGTTGAGTTTTATGAGTGAATCATAATTATGTAAAACAGAAGTTATAGAATCCAGAAGTAAAATATTTGTGCTAATTAATGAATCATTTTTTGATGATAAACTATCGTTTTGCTCAACAACTTTAACAATTCTCTTAGTTAGTGTGTCATTTTTATTTGACCTAGGTTCCTGAACAATAGTATCTTTTGATTTTTTAATTTCTAAAAAACTTTCAACACTGATTGACTTAATAGAATCACTTTTTATTGTATCAGAAGTAACCAATAATGTATCTTTTGAAATATTGATAATACTATCTTGCTCAATTGAAAACTGAGCTAAGGATACTAAGGAGAAAACCATTAAAAACAATACTAAAACTACTCTTGACATAAGCACAAAAAAATTTCGTGGTTAAAGAATCAACCACGAAAAACAAAAACTATGCAAATTGATTTTAAAATCTTATTTATCCATATATTTTTTCAACATGGCAAAAAGATCATTAGGGTCAATTGGCTTTGCTATATAATCGTCACAACCAGCATCTAAACAATGTTGTTTTTCATCTTCCATTGCATAGGCAGTTTGAGCAATAATTGGTATAGAAGGCAACTTTTCTTTAATTTTTCTAGTGGCATCCAACCCACTCATCACTGGCATTTTCACATCCATTAAAATAAGATCAATGTCATCGATTTCCAATGCTTTGTCCACAGTAGATTGCCCATCAGATGTAATAATAAGCTCGACGCCAGTATCTTCAAGTAATTCTTCGAAGAATATAAGATTTACTTCCTCATCTTCAGCAAGTAATATCTTTTTACCTTTCCAGTCAATATCTGTCCAGGGTAGTTGTTCCATATCAGTTATTTTTTTTAAAGGTAATATCTAATTTTCAGATTCGCAAAAAATTATCCCCCGTTTAAATTGAAATGCAAAAAACACGTATTTTTAACTGTTTTTTCCCCTATTAGTGATATTAAAATGTAGGTTGCAATCCTATTCATTGAATTATTAACCCAGAAAAGTTTAGTTTTGTTTGAAATGTACATTTTGGATAAAGCACTTATAAAAATATTATTTCTGATCAGTTTACTTTTGTCCACCATTTATTTACAAGGGCAAGAGAATACAGATTCCACAAGTTTTATAAAACCTCATCATCTAATAATTGGAGAAGCTACATTTTATGGAGCCAGTATGTTGATTCTAAATGAGGCATGGTATGCTGACTACCCTAGATCAGATTTTCATTGGTTTAACGACAACAATGAATGGCTACAAATGGATAAAATCGGTCATAGTTATGCTACTTATCAAATTGCTTATCAAAATAGTTATATTCTTCAAAAAACAGGAATGCCCAAAAAGAAAGCCATGTGGATTAGCACCGGGTTGTCTGTTTTTGCAATATCGAGTATTGAATTGTTTGATGGTTTCTCAGATGAATGGGGTGCATCTCCAGGTGATTTGTTGGCAAATTCAATGGGAGGATTATTATATCTTTCACAGGAATTGCTATGGAATGAACAAAAAGTAAGAATGAAATTTAATTATCTACCTTCACCATATGCTGATAAAAGACCGGAAGCATTGGGAAGTAATTACCATGAATCTCTTTTAAAAGACTACAATGGGCAGACATATTGGCTTAGTATTAATTTGAACAAAACCTTAGGCACAACTTTCTTCCCTTCATGGATGGCATTAGCAGTTGGTTATGGAGCCACGGGATTACTAGGAGGAGAAGCTAACCCAGAAGGGTTTGAAAATATCACCCGCCATAGACAAATATTCCTTTCACCTGATATTGATTGGCAAAACATCAAAACAAAAAGAAAAGGACTTATAATTCTATTTCGTG
>PKTE01000053.1 GCA_002869335.1 Salinivirgaceae bacterium
AGCTAAAACACCACAAGGATGGTTTCCCATTTTACGAAATCTTCAAAGAAAAGTATCCTACAAAGGAAAATCATATTCGGTATATGAATTTTATTTAAAAGGTTTTATTTTATGTTCAAACAATAATGGAACCCCAACATACAAAGGTAAGTTCTATGCACCACCCTCGACATATGAAAGAACTCATTTTCTAAATGCCGTTTTTCATAAAAATTCAGGGATCGTAATGCCTGATATGATCAGAGCAAGTAATCCTATAGATAGAGTAAAGGTTAATTATTTTGATGATGAATTTCAAACTTTCCTCATACAAAATCAAATATTAATTTATGAAAGTTTAGCTAATAAAGGGGAGCTAATAGATTCTCTAGAAGATGATAATAATAAATTAGATGGAATGGAGAATGTTTTTGCGCAAACAGGAGCTGTTCTTGAGCAAAGAGGTTTAGAATACCTTCAGATTATGATAAACGGGTCTGTATCCGCAGCATTTAAAGGCTTAGGATATTTTGCTTCAGCTAGTGAATACTTAAGAAAGAGTAACGAATTAATGTACAATTCCTTAAAAGGCGACGCAATAAACATGATCATGAACTCTGGAACAGTACTATATAGTTTTCTTGACTTAAAACACTATCCTAAACCCGACACTTCATTACAAATGACAATGTTTAATACAATGTTATCTATTATACCTTTGCCTGGTCTATCAATCACTCAAACTCTATTAAAAACAGCTTTCAAGCTCGCGTTTAAAGAAATAATAGATATTATATACAAAACAAATATTGACCCCGATACAAAAATTAAAGAAATTGCAACTAAATTTAAATATGCAGCAAATGAGTTATTACAAGCCGGAAAATTATCTCAGGATGACTTTACCGACGCAGTAACAATGTTTTTATCAAATGTAAAATAATATGAAAACCATTATCTTATTTATTACTCTCTCATTTTTTCTAATTCAATGTTCTGTTGAGTCGAATAATGATTTTATTCACGCAATTGCAAATGACTATTCAAGGATAAATGATAATCTTATAATAACCAACCAAGACAGCTTAACATGCATAAGTATGATGAATGACAGCTTAATCTGGAAAAAACCTCTAAATAAAAAAAGTCATATTCCAAATTATCCTGATGCATCTAAAAGTATATTTCATTTATCAGATCAAGTTGTAATCTTAAACGAAAAATTTGATTTTGATTTCTATTCAATACAAAATGGGGAATTCAATTTTTCGATTCCAAATGAAAAAACCCGTTTAAAAGAAAGCAAGTTTAGCAATATTGTCCATAATTCTAATTTTTTGTTTTTTTCTTCTCAAATTTCAAATACAGATTATGCAATTATCTCAATTGAAAAGAATGGTGATATAGATACAATATCACATTTGATTGATTATAGCAAGAAAATCTATTCTGATAATGAATTATTATATTATCAAAGTTATGCAGACATAAATGATTTATTAAAAGGAGAAAGCTCCTATGATATAGTCCTAAACTGCTACAATCCAGTTAAAAAGGATAATAAATCAATAAGCACTTTATCATCAGATGATGAAATATGGATATATAAAAACGCTGCAATAATTGGTGATAAGACTAAAAGGACATATAGTAAAATAGATTTGATTAGCAAAAAAAAGGAATGGGAAACAGAGTCAATAGAACCTTTTTCCAGTCTAAACTTATTTATTGATGACTCTGTCATTTTATTTTGCACACTTGACGAAGGTTTTATCTATCTTAATAGTTCACAAGGTGCAGTTAATGAATTAAAAAACATCAAAAAACCACGTTTTATAAAAAAGCTCAAAAAAGATTTTATTTTGATATATAGTGGCTTGTTGACTAATAATTCAAAAAACATCAAAAATATCGAGGGCAACAATACAATTAGGATATTAAACACAGATATTAAAAAAATTATTGGAGTAGAAATATTTAAAGAAAACCTTTACTTTATTACAAAAAATGGGATTCATAAATATTGGTTAACCGATTAGAAACAAAGCCACGCATATGATTCGCGCGGCAGCGCATGTCTTTAAAGTGCTATTCACCATTTTTTCGTATTTTCCCTCAAAATTAGACCCATGAATAAAAAATATTTAGTGCTCACTCTCATCGCCGGATTCCTTGCATTTGCTTGCAGTTATAAAATTCCTGCCCCTCCAACTGTTTCAGAAATTATTGAAATGGCTAAAGAGAGCCTTGAAAAAAATGATAATATTTCCATATTTGATGCTACAAAATTGCAAAATCTTGATACAGCAGTGTTTTTTGAAGGGAAATTCAGTGGTAGCTTTAAAAAAGAGATCATTGCAATGTGTTTCTCTAAAGAGGGATTCCTTCCGTGTAATACAATCAGTAAAATGCCTCCGCCATTCGAGACATCTCATTACTTAATAATGAAACTTATTCCCAAAAGAGGAAATTGGGTAGCTGATTGGATCGCTCAAGAAAATAAAATAGATGCCAACAGCGTTATTGACATTGACAACGACAGCCTTAACGAATTGATCTTTAGTGGTGAATACATATGCAATGGCGGCATGACTTACGGCTATTACTATATCATGACTTTCAAAAACAACGATCCTGCAATCATTTATCAAAAAATATCTGAGAATCAACTTTCTGTGTGGCCTAACCCCAACATTTCCCTTACACCTGAAAATGTTCTCATAGATGAAATACAAGTAATGCTCAAAGATATTGATGGCGACAACATTATGGAGATTATCGAAAACCGAAATGTATTGGAATACAATGGCGGGAAAACACTTCAGGAAATAAATGACTCGGCTGTAAAGCACAATATCTTAGATACTGTTTTTCTTACTGAGCTGGAGTTTGAGGAGGAGTTTGACTAACATCACTAATTATTACACATTGCAAACAAAAACATCTTTGCTTTGTAAGTATGAAACATTCAATTTAACCCGCTTAAAAATATTTATTTAATTCCTTTTTTTTAAGTAGGTTTGGAAATTGAACGGTTGTTAATTTTGAATATAAAAAAGATCTATAAATGAAGCGGGTTTGGTTTTGGATACTGCTACTTTTCACACATTCAATGTTTGGGCAGTCACTCAGCATGAATATTATGGCTCCTGAAAGAATTTATTCAGGAACTGACTTCATTGTAAATGTAAATATCAATAAAGGAAATGTAGATGGTTTTGGCAGATTATTGATTAAAATACCGAGCGGATTTACCCCTTTTGAAAAAGTTTCCCAAAATGGCAAATTCGAATTTGATGGTGAGCAAATTAAAATAGTTTGGCTAAACCTACCTTCAGAAAAAGGATTTACCGTATCATTTGGTGTAAAAGCTGCCCCTAATATGGAAGGCTATCAGGTATTTAGAGGTGAAATGTCTATTGGGACCGAAAATGGAAGTTATAGAGCAGAAGCGCGCCCGCATATTGTTACTGTGGAAAAAACTGACAATATCGCCACTGGCGACGAAGTCAAAATTGAATACAGTTACATTAAAGAAAAAGGTGTAACTGCCATACGCCAAAAACCTTATTTAGACGACAACAACATTGCTGTTGTAAATATATTAGTGAGCAAAGGACAACTTTCCGGGTTTGGAAAAATAGAAGAGACGATACCTCCTGGATATATAGCAGAAGCGAAAGTAAGTAATAGTGCCATTTTTGTTTTCAACAAATCAAACAGAAAGGTAAAGTATTTATGGATGAACATGCCTGCAGTCAATCAATTTGTTGTGAGTTACATTCTAAAACCGGAAGAGGGAAGACTTGAGAATATACCTTTTATCATCACTGGAGAATTTATGTATGCAGAAGGGTCTACTTCTAAAACAAAAGAAATTATTGAGAGAAACATTGAACTAGAAAAATTACTCTCTGAATAAATAGCTAATACCCCAAAAATCAATATCTTTGCGGGCTCAAAATTTAATAATATGGCGCATAAAGCAGGTTTTGTAAACATTCTGGGAAACCCAAATGTGGGTAAATCAACCCTGATGAATAAACTAGTAGGCGAAAAGCTTTCAATCATCACCAATAAATCGCAAACCACACGACACCGTATAATGGGAATTGTGAATGGTGAAGATTTTCAAATTGTATATTCTGATACCCCGGGAATTATCAAACCAAACTACAAGCTACAAAAATCCATGATGCATTTTGTGGATACTGCCATTGAAGATGCAGACCTAATACTCTACGTTACAGATGTGGTTGAAGATCCTGAAAAAAATAAACTATACATTGACCGTATTCAAAGGGAGAACAAACCTGTTTTAGTACTTATCAATAAAATAGATCAAACCAGCCAAATGGCACTTGAAGGTTTAGTTGAAAAATGGGCTGGATTTTTACCCAATGCCAGCATCTTGCCATTGGCAGCCAAGCATAAATTAAATGTAGATAAGGTTTTTGATTACATAATGCATCATTTACCTGAAAGTGAGCCATATTTTCCAAAAGATGAACTTACAGACCGTTCACAGCGTTTTTTCGCTTCAGAAATGATACGGGAAAAAATATTACTGTATTACCAAAAAGAGATTCCATATTCAGTAGAAGTGGAAATATATAGTTTTAAGGAAGATGAAAGAATGGCTCATATAGAAGCCAACATATACGTGGCCAGAGAATCTCAAAAGGGCATACTTATTGGTCATAAAGGTGAGAAATTGAAAAAAGTTGGCACAGAGGCCAGACTAGATATTGAAGAATTTTTTGAGAAAAAAGTATTTTTGGAATTATTTGTGAAGGTAGATGAAAACTGGCGTGATAACGACAGAAAATTACGCAGATTTGGATATATTGAGTAAATCAAAACAGATTAAAGAAAAAGGTTAAACATAGCGGTTGAGAGTAATGACAGAAATCAGAAGTCAGAGAACGAAGAGACTTGGTGACTGAGAGAAAGAAGACAATGAATAGAATACATAATAATTTACCGAAGGTTCTGGATTCTGAATTCTATATTCTGAATTTGTAGCTAATTTGGAATTGTAAAACATAAAGTTATTGACAATCAAATGCAGGAATGTAACCTTTAATTAGTATTTAAAAACAGAAAGATGGGTGTAGTAGCAATAGTTGGAAGACCAAACGTAGGGAAATCCACTTTATTTAATAGATTGACAGAAAGCCGTGCTGCCATTGTGGACGGTGAAGAAGGAGTAACACGTGACCGCCACTATGGTACTTCAGAATGGAACGGAAGAGAATTTACTGTAATTGATACAGGGGGTTATGTAACCAATTCCGACGATGTATTTGAGGAAGAAATCCGCAAACAGGCATCCATAGCAATAGACGAAGCCGATGTTATACTATTTTTAGTAGATGTAAAAAACGGAATAACTGATTTGGACCAATCTGTGGCAAGAATACTTCGTTCTGTCAACAAGCCAACATTATGTGTTGTAAATAAAGTTGATACAAACGACCTTCAACTGGATGCTACAGAATTTTACGGATTGGGTTACGACCAAATATTTACCATCTCGTCTAACAGCGGAAGTGGTACAGGTGACTTACTCGATGAAGTAGTAAATTTACTTCCTCCCGATTCAGAAATAGAAAAGCTCGATGACCTTCCTCGTTTTGCCGTTATTGGAAGACCTAACGCAGGAAAATCCTCTTTCGTAAACGCTTTACTCGACGAAGAAAGAAACATTGTAACCGATATTTCAGGCACCACTCGTGATGCTATATACACCCATTACAACAAATTTGGTCACGATTTTTACCTGGTAGATACTGCAGGATTACGCAAAAAATCGAAAGTTAAAGAAGACCTGGAGTTTTATTCTGTCATGCGCGCAGTGCGTGTAATCGAATATGCTGATGTTTGTATCGTTATGATTGACGCTACAATCGGAATCGAAAGTCAGGACGTAAATATTTTAAATCTGGCTGTGCGCAATAACAAGGGAGTTGTGGTCCTTATCAATAAATGGGACTTAATTGAAAAGACAACACAAACCGCTAAAGAGATGGAGACTGAAATCAAAAGAAGATTACAACCTTTTGATGATGTGCCTATTCTTTTCGTATCAGCATTGACCAAACAGAGAATATTCAAAGCGCTTGAAATCGCGCAAGAAGTTTATCAGAACAGAATTCAGAAAATTAAAACATCTGAACTGAATGAATATATGCTACCATTAATTGAGCGTACTCCACCTCCATCGATTAAGGGGAAATACATTAAAATAAAGTACGTTCAACAGTTACCTACTCATTATCCATCTTTTGCATTTTATTGCAATCTGCCACAATATGTGAAAGAGGCATATCGCAGATTTTTGACCAATAAGTTGCGAGAAAAGTATAGTTTCAAAGGAGTTCCGATTAAAATATTTATTCGTAAAAAATAAATGTCATGAGTGCGTACGAGTTTGCCCTAATTGTTTTCACCTCGTTTTTCACACTTATAAATCCACTTGCGCTAATGCCGGTATTCATGAGTATGACTGCCGGAATGACGCACAGACAAAGACATATTACGGCACTTAAAGCATCTGTAATTTCGCTGGCCATGTTGCTGGTATTTGCCTTTGGCGGACAGGCTATTTTCAATTTCTTCTCTATTTCGATTGATAGCCTGCGCATTGTGGGTGGTGCCATATTCTTTTTAGTAGGTTTTGATATGTTGCAGGCACGTTTTAGCAAAACCCGGAGCTCTGGCGAAACCGCGGAAGATTTTTCCAACGATATTGCCATCACACCACTAGCAATACCAATGATCGCAGGTCCGGGAGCTATCACAAACGGCATTGTACTCATGGAAGATGCTACCACTTTTGGCTATAAAATGATATTAATAGGTGGACTGGCTCTGGTAATAACTATCTCATATATTGTACTGCTCTCCTCTTCCAGGCTCATGCGCTGGATGGGCGACATGGGCATAAAAGTTATGATGCGCCTCATGGGCCTCATCGTAATGGTAATTGC
>PKTE01000054.1 GCA_002869335.1 Salinivirgaceae bacterium
AAACGGCGACAATATGCAAGGTGGAACTTGTTCTATGAATACCTGGCCGAACGGCGACTGGGAATCAAGTGGTGAAATCTCTCTTACTGATGTTGCAGGCGAAAATGATGTAGTATTATTATTCGAATTGTATGAAGATCCTGCAGGATCATCATCTGCCAGAGTATTTATTGATAATATTAACGTTTACGGCGTTACAGTTGATAATGTTGATGCAGTTTTGGCCACAACAAACTTAGCAACTTATTATGTTGTTGATGATGTAGTTAGTACAACAGTTGATGTGGTAAATGATGGTGATAGTGATATGACTGTTGATGTAACATTAGTGATTAATGATGGTACATCTGATGTGGTTAACGAAACAATTACCGATGTTGCTGTTACTATTGGTGCAACTGAAACTGTTAGCTTTACGGGTTGGACAGCCGTAACTGGCAATTATACATATACTGCTTCTGTTTCGGATCCAGGTGGAGATACAAATCTTGATAATAACGAGATTACAGGTGGTTTTGAAGTGTTTGATATTGATCCTTGCGTATACACTTTACCTTATTTTGAAGATTTTGAAACTGTAGATACAGTGCCATCTGATGCGTGTTGGTCTACAGCAGGAACAGAGTTTACTGGTGTTGCTGGTTATGCCGCCTGGGATATTTATTTTGGTATGAATAGGTCAGTATTTGCTGATTTCTGGCAAGGTGCCCCTGATGACATTTATATGCTTACTACGCCAACATTTGATTTTTCAAATGAAGGAGGTGGAACCTTAACTTTCGATTGGCAATCATATGGTTCATCACATTATTCAGGAGATTATTTTAAAGTGAAATTATCGACTGATGGTGGTGTAAATTATAGCACAGTGTGGTTCGTGAATGGAGACAATATGCAGGGTGGAACTTGTTCATCTAATACCTGGCCCGATGGTGATTGGGAAACAAGTGGAGAAATTGATCTTCCTGGAGTAGCAGGAGTAGCTAATGTGAAAATCCTATTTGAAATGTATGAAGATCCTGCAGGCTATTCAAGCGGAAGAGTTTTTATTGATAATATTAATGTTACAGGTGCTGAAGTTAGTGTTGATGCAGAAGTAAGCGCAACAAATATTGCAACTTCTTATTTAGTTGATGATGTTATTTCTCCAACTGTTGATGTCGTTAATAATGGAGAAGCCGAAATGACAGTTGATGTTACTTTAGTTTTGAATGATGGTTCTTCAAATGTAGTTGATGAAACGGTAAGCTCGGTTGTGGTAGCTTCTGGAGCAACTGAAACAATAACATTTACGGACTGGAATGCTGTTGAAGGAATTTATACATATACAGCAAGTGTTTCAGATCCTGGTGGTGATGTTAATCTTAGTAATAATGAACTTTCAGGAACATTTGATGTAGATCCTAACGGTGTTCATAATATTGGAAATAATCTTGTGAATATATATCCAAATCCATCAGAAGGTTTATTTAAAATAGATGGTTCTTCAAATTTAAGTTTTATTGTTGTTGATGTAACAGGGCAGATTATAATATTAGGTAATCTTGCAGCAGATACTACTGTAGAACTTAATAAGCCGGGGATTTACATCTTCAGATTTTCAAATGGAAACGCAGAAAAAGTAATTGTTAAATAAATTGATCCAAAAATCTCATAATAATTCCCAATAGTGACTATGAAAAGCAACTAGAAGAGTGGTTGAAAGTCAACTCAAAGGCCCTGGTCCGCAAATTGGCGGATTCAGGGCTTACGCAAAAAGCAGATTTTTAAAGACATAAAAATAATTGAACATAATAGATTTAATAAAATGAAAAAACACATCTTAATAGTAATTCTAATATTTAATGTAAGCTATCTTGCTGCTCAAACCATTGTGAGTACGGATGTAGAAAACAAAAAAGTAATACTTGAAGAATATACAGGTATTCATTGTGGTTATTGTCCTCAAGGACATGTGATTGGTAAAGCTATAATGGAAAATAATCCGGGAAACGCATTTGTAATTAGTATTCATACAGGTGGATTTGCTGTTCCAAATGCTGGTGAACCTGATTTTAGAACTACCTGGGGGCCTTCACTTAGAACGCAAGCAGATATTACGGGTTTTCCGGCTGCAACAGTAAATAGAACAGTTTTTCAAGGTTGGGGACAAGATGGAGGAACAGGTATGAGCAGAAACTATTGGGAAGGGGCTGCTGATATTATTCTTGAAGAAGTATCCTATGTTAATTTAGCTATGTCTGCAGAAATTGATTATAATACAAGGGAATTAACTGTATTAGCAGAAGTATATTACACTGGTAATAGTCCCGAAGCAACCAATTATTTAAATGTTGTTTTGCTTCAAGATAATACCATAGCATATCAAAATGGCGGAGGAACAAATTATAATCATATGGACAGACTGGTTTATATGTTAACTGATACCTGGGGAGAAGAAATTACAACTACGACTACAGGAAGTTTTGTTTCAAAAAATTATACTTATACTATTCCTGCTGATTATAATGATATTGAAGCTGTTTTGAGCGATTTGAAACTCGTTGGCTTTATAACTGAAACTACACAAACAATAGCTTCTGGAAACGGATGTACTCCAACATATTTAAATTTTCCGTATAATGATCTTGTAATAGAGCAAGTTACTGTTCCTAATAATGTATGTTCTAATGCTGTTACTCCAACTATAGAGATTCTTAATAAAACTGCAAATACCCTTACTGAGTTAGTATTTGAATATAGTGTAAATGGAGAAAGTACACACACTTACACGTGGACAGGTAGTATTTCAACACTTGAAACTAAGACTATTGTGCTTGATGAGATTACTTTTAGTGCTTCAAGTTCTTACTCTCTTGATGTGGAAGTAATTTTTACAGATAATGACCAGTCAAATAATAGTGGCAGTGTCAGTTTTAATCCTGCACCACAAGGTGATAATCATCTATTTTTAGATTTAAATACTGATAATTCTGGAGATCAATGTACATGGGATATTACTGACCAGGAAGGAAATATTGTTCAAAGTGGCGGTCCTTACGATAATAATGTTAATATCCAGATAGACTTTTTAATTGATCCCGGATGTAACACATTTAACCTTTATGATTCTTATGGCAATGGAGGTGGATCTGTTACATTATCTGATTCAGAAGGGAATCAATTATATTATACAATTGGTGATTATGGGGCTGGTGTAGCTCAATTATTTAATACATATTCTACTACAGCCGCTCCAACTGCAACTATTAGCCCTGAGAATGGTGCTACTGGTGTTGCTTTGAATACTGAAATTGCTATCACCTTTGATCAAGCTATACGAATGCCCGATGCCTCACCTATTTCTGATCCCTCTTCCCTCGTTAGCTTGACAGATATTGATGGTAATCTTGTTGATTTTACTGCTACTATTAATAGTGAAAAAACAATCATAACTGTTACTCCAAATAATTCACTAGAAGGACTTACAGAATATTCTGTTTTAATTTCTGCTGGTAGCATTGAAAACAATTGGGATGTTGCACTAGAAACAGATATTGAATCAAGTTTCATTACAGAGGAAGCCTCTTTAATACCTAATTTGAATGAAGCTGATTACATTGTATATCCAAATCCTGTAGATAAAATCCTAAGCGTTAAAATACCGGCATCAACTAATGTAAAAACAATTGCTATTTATGATGCTTATGGAAAGCAAATGCAAATAATTTCTAATGGTAATGTTCAGCGCCAATTTGAGATTAATTTGGCAGAACTTCCAAAAGGATTATATTTTATTAGCTTCTCAAATGGTATTATGAAAAAAGTAATAGTGAAATAAATACAATGAATTTATAATAAAAAAGAAGCAGCCTTCATAAGTGATGCTATGACAATGAGATTTTCAAAGTAGATTTATCTCAAATAGCTACTACCCGAATATAACTTTTGAGGCTGTTTCTTTTAATATCCTTTTTTATTGGGATTTTATGATGAATTTCTATTTTAATCATAATAATTAGTTTCTCATGTTATAAGAAGGGCTAGCTTAACGGTTAGTCCTTTTTTTTATGCAAAAACCTTAATTTTTCGTACTTTCAACCAAGATTTGTTCGTTATAAAAGCACTAAAATTTTTAAGCTATGCAAAAGTTAATTCTGATAATTCTAGTTCCCTTTTTCTCAATTTTTTGGAGCCCGGGTGGTGACGATTTAGATAAAATGCTTAAGGAAGCACAGCAATTAGAACAGCAGCGCAAGTATAAATCTGCTGTTGATATGGCTGTGAAAGTGCAGGAGCTCGCACGAAAAGAACAAAATGATATTGTGTTTATACAAGCACTTGAGCTAGAGATTAATGCACAGCGATGGTTTGGTTATGAAACCTTTGGTTTGGCGTTAGATCGAATAGACAAGGCGCTGGAGAATCCTTTTGGCAGAACAGAGATTTTATTACGTTCTATTAAGATAAGTGGATATAATCAATATTATAATTCAAATTCTTACCAATTACGGAATAATTTGAATGATGGAATTATAAATGAAGAACCCAAACAATGGTCTAAACATGATATTTGGAAACTTATTGATTCAGAAGTGAAATCAATTATCAGTGTTAACGAAAATCAGGAGCTTAATAAAGATGAATTGAAAAAGCTGACTTTTTCAAAACAAGTAGATGGGGTGCAACCAACAAATATTAAAGACCTTGCCATTCTTACAGCTATTGAAAATATGAAGCATTTTGATGGCGATTTTCCATTTAAAAGTGATAATCTGTACGCTGAGAAGTCTGTATTCGTTGATAGTTTTAAAAAACAAACAGTAGAACATCCCACAGAAATTGTTGCATCATATTATGCCTTATTACTCGAAAATATGCAAAGTGAGGGTTTGCTGGCTGATTATTTTAATCTTATGCGTTTGAATGATTTATTCAAATTAGATGATCAGTATAATAAGCTTGAAAAGTATGAAAATGCCTTGCAAAAAATAGTAAAACAGAATACACCAATTCAAACGTCAGTAGCTGTAAAGTTAGCTGAGATATATAATGGTTATGCAAGTCAGTATAAAGATCAGGAAAAAATAAATGAAGCAATAAATTGGCAAAATAAGGCTATCCAAGTATGCGAAGAGGCGCTTAAGTCCTTTCCTGATAGCGATGGCGCAAAGTCATGTAAATTGCTTATTGAACAAGTGAAAAGTCCTTCCATTAATGTATCGTTAGAGGTTTATTTGATGGATGGAAGGCCTGTTCCTGTTCGTATTGTTTATAAGAACACGGAATTGGTAACATTGAAATTATATCGGACAAATGCGGAAGATTTTATCAAAAGTCAGCGCCACAGAGGTGTTTTAATGGAAAAGGAATTGCCATTGGTTTGGGAACAAAAAATTGAAGTACCCCAGTACAATGATTTTTTCCAGCATGATGTGATAACGATGTTACCAAAAGTCGAGAAAGGTTTTTACTTACTTCGGGCTGAAACGGATAAATTGTCTGAAGGGGATCGAGATAACTATGAGTTTTTGAATGTGACAAATATGGCCATTGTCAGCTCTCCTGGTGATGACGCCACAAATTATCAATTGTTAAATCGAGTTACTGGAGAAAACTTAACGCAAGGACAAGCTGAAATTGTTAAGATTAATTACGATTACAGAACAAAACAGCAAAACATTACATATGATCTTCCTCGTAAAATGAATGAGGGCAAATTGGTGCTGCCAAGAAAAACCAGAGGTAATTATTTACAATTTACCAAAGGTGAAGATACATTGATTGTAAGGTTTAATTATAATGTGAAATATAACAGAACCGACAAAGAGCGTAAAAATGTGCAAATTATAACTGATCGTTCTATATACAGGCCCGGGCACGTTGTTCATTTTAAAGCTATCTTAACTAACGAAAAAGAGGATGATTACAAACCGGTATCTGATGAGAAACTTCAGATAAATTTAATTGGTTCAAATCATAAGCAAATATCACAAAGAGTTCTTTCCACAAATGAATATGGTTCAGTTTATGGGACTTTCCCTATTCCAGAGAATGCCAGACCGGGTAATTTTAGATTACAAACACAATATGGTTCAACATTCTTTGAAGTACAATACTATAAAAGGCCATCATTTGAGGCAGAGTATGTTACGGGGGATAAATTAGTGAAACCCGGCGAAGAAGTAGAATTAGATTTGCATGTTAAATCATTCGCAGGGTCACCCATTCAAGGTGCTGTGGTTGAGACAACTGTAAAGATTGGGGCTTCATTTTTCAGATATTGGCCAGGATTTAATAATTCTCAGGTAGTTGATTATGCGGTTGATACTACAAATAGTGAAGGTGTAGCTAACTTAAAATTCAAATCACTTCCTGCCAATACAATGCAGTTTTACACCATTATTAGCAAAGTAACGTTGCCTGATGGTGCATCAAATGAATTTAATCGTTCATATGTTGTTGTAACTAACCCATTAAATATTAATGAAATATTATGGTATAATAAACTCTGGTATTCTGAGATAGAAAATGAAAAGATACCTGTGACTGGCATAAATGGAGAAAAGATAAAAGAGGATATTATACTAAAAGTGAAATCTCTTGATTATTCCGGAAAATACTTTTATAAAATGCCATTTTCTACTGCTGATAGGATATTGATTGAAGAGGATGTGTGGCAGGATAATTTTCCGGGCATGGCCTATAATAATAAGTTAGAACCGTCAACATTAGAAAGAAAAAAGACTGTGCTAGAAACAAGGTCTAAGGATGGATTTTTTGAATTAAATGATAGGTATAAGCTAGATGAAGGTTGGTACGCATTCGAATTTTATGCTGCTGATACATTGAATAAAACTATTTATATAAAAACTTTCGACCCGGATTATAAAAAGATAAAAATACCGGATCCTTTAACTGTTCATTTTGATAAAAGTGAAGTTTTACCTGGAGAAAGCATAAATATCACCCTTTCTTCAAAGTTTGAGG
>PKTE01000141.1 GCA_002869335.1 Salinivirgaceae bacterium
AAGATCTTTCAAAGTTTGCATTGGCTCAATTTGACACTACTAATATTGCAATGGCACTAACTCGAAAAAAAACATATGAGCACAGCGAAAATTTAGCCCTCGGATTAGGTTGGCATTTAATTAAAAAAAATGGTTATGAATATGTATGGCATAATGGAGCTACAGGCGGATATATATCATCCATGGGTTTGGACATGGAAAATAAAAATGCCGTAATAATTTTATTAAACATATCTGCATATCATTCAAATTCTTCAAGAGTTAGCTCTATAACATTCGATTTATTAAGAACATTACAATAAGGTATTTCGCAAATTAAAGAATTTGCCTTTTATTTAGAGAAAAAGCTATTAAAAGAAGAGAGCCATAAAAGATTAGACCCCATTTTAAAAGTCCCTGTATATCATACATATATATCAGCCAAGCACTGAGAATATTCAAAAATCCGCCAATTAAAATCATAGGTAACGCAAATCTATCAAACCTATGAAAGCTCAATAAAGCAAATACGATTAAACCCGGAGCTACCATAAACAAAATACGATCAACCACAAAAGGGTACATGGGCATCAATAGCAGGCTAACAATAACAGCTAACCCCAAAGCCATCAACTCTTTTTTAATTAAATATTCCTTCAGAATATATTGAAGTGAAAATAACCCAACTAACACTAACAACCAATAATAATCAATTATTCGAAAGATTTGAGCCACATTACCAGTATCATAATATACAAAACCCACCCTCTCCTGCTGCGAAAACAATCGCACCACAACAGAGTCATTGAAAAGCTGTTGTGTTAACCATTGCGTAAGAATAAAAGTTAAAGCAAAAACTAATCCGGATACGGCTACATGTACTAATCTTTTACGCCAATCTTTAAGTATCAGAAATTGATAAAACCCAAGAAAAATGAAGCTGAAAATCACACTCTCTTTAGCCAATAAACCAATTGCAGAGACAAAGCTTAATATTAACCAAGGGAGTAATTTGTATGTACTTTCTTTCCCATATTTAATGCTTTGATCTATGATTAACAATCCTATAAACCAACCTACAGCATCTACTAAAATCATTAATGAAAAAATTGCAAAAGGCTGACACAAAACGTACAACAACATTCCATAAAGAGCCAATTTCTGATCTCGAAATAGTTTGAATACAATACGGTAAATTAAAAATCCACAACCAAAATAAGCTAGAATAGTTTGCATTAGAAATCCATATTGGGCATGCAATCCTGTAAGATATTCCAATGCACCCGGAATAATTAATACCAATGGTTTCGATAAGCGAGACTGTATATTGAACCCACCCTCAAGACCAAACATTTGCCGTGCTGCACCAACAAAACTGGGCGAATCAAACATATCCCAGCGCAAAAAATCAAACAAATTCCAATAAACAAATCCCAAAACTGTCAGGATACTGAATATTAGAATGTTTATTCTGATTTGCTTGCTCATTTATTTTAATTTAGCATCAAAAATAACAAAAGCATCCCGATAAAACCATTAAAAACAGCGACATCTATACTATTTACTATTTTCGTTGCGTTTAATATTTCTTTAAACCCAATAGCATGAAATCATTACAGTTAGTTATCATTATTATCTCAATACTTATTGCCCATAACTTATCGGCCCAAGAAATCAAAGGAATTCTCCTGTGTAAAGAAACCCAAAATCCTATCGCCTATGTGAATATTGGTATCCCCAATAAAAACAGTGGAACCGTTTCAAATATCGATGGAAAATTTATATTATTCATTGATACAAAAAACAGCAACGACTCACTAAAATTCTCATGCATTGGCTATAAAAGCAAAACCATAAGCATCAAGGAAATCCTATCTTCCAAACAAGACAAGATTGAACTCAATGAGAAAATAACTGAAATAAAAGAGATTACGGTTCTTCCGAAAGAATATAAACTTAAATCACTAGGTGTAAAAACTGAATTTAAAAGAATCTCTGCCGGATTTCATGAAAATAAACTAGGCTATGAATTAGGGATTTTAATGAAAACGCGTAAGCAAATGATTCTGAAAAAAATTCATATTAACTTTTCTTATTCATCTTACGATTCTATTTTTTACAGACTGAACGTTTATGAGCAAACCGGGAAAATGCAGTTTGAAAACATCATGCCCGAGCCTTACTATATATCTCTCGCATCTAAAGACCTGAAAAAAACCACAACCATAGATATTTCCCATCTGAACATTATTTCAGATAAAAACTTGCTTGTAACACTAGAGCATGTCAAGGATTTAGGAGAAGGCCAACTATTATTTTGTGCCACACCAGCACGCAAAACCATTTACAGAAAAACCAGTCAGGGAGAATGGGAAACCGTTCCGGTAGGTATAAGCATTAGCGCTGAAGCGATGGTGGAGAAATAGCTTTTTTTTAGCATTATATACGATTCCTCCGGAATCGAGGAAGCCGCAGAAACTGACCGTTTCTACACATATATGATCCAGCTGGGATCAATAGGGAAAAAACATCTGTCAATTCAACAGTACCGAATTAAATATTGGCTTTAAGCTCTTCAAAACACTAACCTCGGAGAGGTTACATATCTGTAAAAAAACTTTCACAAAGGTAAAACACAATTCAGGAGAAGTCGAACACCTTCTTGCTATTCTATCCAATCAAACAACCAGAAATATACGATTACGCCGGAATCGGGTAAGAAAATATTATCTTCCGGCAAAATAGAAGAATGCGTAATTTAGATATTTAACTCCGGAGGAGTTATATATCTGTAAAAAATCGATGCCTCTAAGAAGCCACGACTCCCGAGGAGTCGCATATTTCCAGCTAATCTATCCAGTCAAACAAATATTCATCTTTAAACTCAATCTGAAAAACTTTTAAAAAGGCTTTATACTCCTCCTCAAAGGTTTTGTTTCTATGATGCTCTTTTTGATTCTCTATATATTTAGCAACTTCATATATTTGAGATTGACTATACGAAAATGCACCAAAACCTTCCTGCCAGCTAAATGCATACGGACAAAAACGTTTTTCTTTGATAAAATTGGTGCTCGACTTTTTTATTTCACGCACTAAATCAGATAGACAGCAATTTGGTGACATTCCAATAAAAAAATGGATATGGTTTGAAGTTCCATTTATTGCAATCATTTTTTGTCCTTTGTTTTGCACGATGCCACTTATATACTTATAAAGTTCGTCTTCCCAATTAGTTTTTATGAGCGCATGACGATTACGAACAGCAAAAACCACCTGAATATAAATTTGGGTAAAGGTATCAGCCATTTTTTTTGTTTTTAATTAATCGTCTTTAAAGATATACGATTCCTCCGGAATCGAAAATACCGTAGAAACGCATTCGTTTCTACAGATATATGATCCCGCTGGGATCAAGAAAAAAAACAAAACTCATTAGTTCAATATCTCAAAAGTCTTAAAAAAAAAAGGATACAACCCTTCAAAACATTAACCCCGAAGGGGTTACATATCTGTAAAAAATCCAGCCATAGCACTAAACCACGACTCTGGAGGAGTCGAATGAGTTATTCTTAACCCAAAAAATGTAGTTATGTTATTCCTCCGGGGATCACTACTATCTTTCTAATTGAGAAGTAAAATAATAAGAATAAAAACGGTAACCGATATTGATTCATTAGCTTCTGGGTTTACCTAAGTTTTACTTCTTTCTTTATATCAACAATAATTGGTAAACGAACCCTTACGTTCTTATCATTATAATTTATACCATATATTTTAGTGATGTTTCTATTTAAAAACCTAAATAAAACATCAGACACAAGCTCTTTATGCGTATAGTCTATTACTTTTAGGTTTGTTATCTCCTTGTCTCGATTTAAAATAAATTCAACTGTAACCTTACCTAAAGAGTCGCTTAATGTCGAAACTAATGGAAAACGATCTTTCTTAAATCCTCCTATTTCGTATTTAACCTCCTTTACAATTCCTACTTCCGGATTATAATCAACAACTTCATCATATTCGCTTTCAGGCACATTATGAATAATACTGTAATCTATAGAATCAATCAATTGGGAATCATCGTCAAAAAGCAACCATTTACCGGTCTTCAAATCATTCTCATAAGCTCCCAAAATGATAGTATTACCGTTTTTAAGCACATCAAACCGGCCATCCATAACTTTAAACTCTTTTGTTTTTGCACTCATTAAAAACTGTAATGTATCTTCACCTTCGTAAGATTCAAAAAACATAAGATTTTTATGAAAGTCCGGTATTTGAGCCATCGAAATCAATGGAATAAGAGCAATACTAAAAGTAATTAACCTAGTTTTCATAACTGTATTTATTTATAGTTCAGCAACAAATATATTTAATTTGATGAAAAGAGACGAAAAATAATACCTAACACTTTGTTAAAATTAATTCATATCTAATATCTCATATCTATTTTCCCAAAATCCTTTCCTATTCACACTTTCACATCTTTTTATCCATATTTATAAACTTTCGCAAACGTTTGTTGTTGGATAAGTAAATCGTTACGGTGGACAAAACTGTAATAACCAGATAAGTATGGAAAGCAACGAAATACTTGACAAACTCCCCGATCATCTGCGCGAGCTGATAATTGATCAACCTTACAATGCATACACTCCTCAAGATCATGCTATATGGCGCTATGTTATGCGCCAAAATGTGAGGTACCTGCCCAAAGTTGCTCATCATTCCTACATGGAAGGTTTGAATAAAACGGGAATTTCAATTAATGAAATCCCACACATGTATGGGATGAACCGCATCCTAAAAGAGATTGGCTGGGCCGCTGCCAGTGTGGACGGATTTATTCCTCCCGCAGCTTTCATGGAGTTTCAAGCATATAATGTTTTAGTTATTGCTGCCGATATTCGCCCAATCGACCAGGTTGGATACACTCCTGCACCAGATATCATTCACGAAGCAGCAGGGCATGCTCCTATTATTGCTGACGAAGAATATGCCAACTATCTGCGCCGATTTGGTGAAATTGGGGCCAAAGCTTTTGCTACCAAAGCTGACCACGATATGTATGAAGCGATTCGTTTACTTTCAATACTAAAAGCTGATCCATATTCTTCCAAAGAGGATATTGAGCAAGCAGAAAAAGAGATTGAAAAACTTGAATATGCTGCCACCAAAGAATCGGAATTAACACAAATTCGAAACCTGCATTGGTGGACCGTTGAATATGGTTTAATTGGGGATCTAGAAAACCCTAAAATTTATGGTGCGGGTCTTTTATCTTCAATTGGTGAAAGTTACAGCTGTTTACAAGATCATGTCAAAAAGATTCCCTATACGCTGGAAGCAGCCAAAACCGGATTTGACATTACCAAGCAGCAGCCACAACTATTTGTTACACCTGACTTCAAACATCTTACAACGATATTGGAAAAGTTTTCAGAAAACATGGCATTCAATGCAGGAAGCCTGTGCGCTGTTCGTAAAGCCATAGAAAGCGGAATAACAGCAACGATTGAATTAAACACAGGAATTCAAGTTTCCGGAACTTTTACAGAAGTAATAGAACTCAATGGTACAGTAATTTATGTACGTACAAAAGGAGAAACTGCATTGGCTTATCAAAACAAAGAAATAGAAGACCAAGGAAGAACCCATCATAAAGATGGATTTGGGTTCCCGGTAGGAAAAGTATATGAATTCGACAGGTCCTTACATTACCTTGACCAACAAACCATTGAAGATTCTCTTGATGATGAAAACTATCTTACATTGCACTACAAATCCGGAATCGAATTAAAAGGTAAGCCATACAAATACACCACACGTGAGGGAAAATTAGTCATAATAACATTCAAAGATTGTACAGTAAAAATAAGAGATAAGGTGCTTTTTGCTCCCGAATGGGGAATTTACGATTTGGCTGTTGGGCAAAATGTGGCTTCAGGTTACCCTGGACCTGCCGACAAAGTTGCTTTTGGTTATAAGTTTCCCAAGCCAAAATCACAAACGCACAAAATTAAGCATTCAGATACAGCAAAAGGCAATCATGCACGATATGCTAAAATAAAGCAAATTAGGAATGGTGAAAAAGTGAAGGAGTCAACCGAAGAACTCTGGCAACAAACTCTACAGTACACTCCTGAAGAGTGGCTTTTAATGCTTGAATTATTAGAGCAAGCACAAAAAGAAAATAAAGATGAATTGGCCAACGAAATTAAAACGCAACTTGAGAAACTTGCTCAGGATGATCGATATAAAAAGTTAATCGAAGACGGATTAATGCTTATCAAAAAAGAACAATCTGTCGAACAAATGAAAAACAAATAAACATACAATACAATGCCACATTATCATAGACTGGGAACCATCCCGCAAAAAAGACACACAATATTTAAAAAACCTGATGGCGGACTTTATGCAGAGCAACTAGTCTCTACCGAAGGTTTTTCTGATATTTATTCGTTAACATACCATTGCAATCCACCTACGGAAGTGCTTGCCATTGATGAATCGTACTCCATCGCTCCTGAAATAGCTGAAGCACACAACATGCAACACAGAAGCTACAAAGGTTTTAAAGTTAAGCCTGAAGCAGATTACCTCAAAAGTCGGATACCAGTGCTAGTAAACAATGATGTTTGCTTACATCTGGCAGCACCTTCTAAGAGCATGGAAAATTACTTTTTCAAAAATTCTGAGGCAGACGAAATTATATTTGTTCACGAAGGTTCTGGTGTCTTAAAAACTCCCTACGGACAAAACTATTTTAAATACGGGGATCATATTGTAATTCCACGTGGGACTATTTACCAATTGGAATTCAAAGATGAAAACAACCGTTTATTCATCATCGAATCGTTCAGTCCTATACGCTATCCAAAACGTTATGTGAATGAAATGGGACAATTGCAGGAACATTCGCCATT
>PKTE01000310.1 GCA_002869335.1 Salinivirgaceae bacterium
TATTAAGATTTTATACGATCACAACTTCATTTACATAGGCATTAGAGCCTTTGATACAGAACCGGATAAAATTGAGCGTCAATTATCGAGACGCGACGATGTGGAAGGTGATTTTGTAGAAATCTCATTTGACAGCTATCACGATAACCGAACAGCTTTTGAGTTTGGTGTAAGTGCTGTAGGTGTTAAGTCTGATGCTTTAATTAGTAACGACGGTAATAACAGCGACAGAAACTGGGATCCAATTTGGTATGTTGAAACCAATATTGATGATGAAGGTTGGACAGCTGAAATGAAAATTCCTTTGACACAGCTTCGATTCAGTGCTGAAGCAGAACAGGTTTGGGGACTTGAAGTAGCAAGATATATTTATAGACTGGAAGAAATGAGTCAATGGAAACTAATTTCAAAGGAATCTGGCGGATGGGTAAGCCAATTTGGAACTTTGAGTGGCATAAAAAACCTAAAACCTAAAAAAGAAGCCTCTATTACACCTTATTTGGTAACTTCTTTAGATCAGTTTAAAAAAGATCAAGATGACCCTTTTATGGACAAAGGATATAAATTCAAGATCAATGGTGGTGTAAATGGAAAGTTTGGTATTACAAACAATCTAACCCTTGACATGGCAATAAATCCTGACTTCGGACAAGTAGAAGCTGATCCTTCTGAAGTTAACCTTACAGCATACGAGACATTCTTCAGTGAAAAAAGGCCATTTTTTATTGAAGGTAGCAACATTATGAATTACAGATTAATGTCCATGGGCGATTTTATGTCTGACAACCTTTTCTATTCACGTAGAATAGGTCGTAACCCAAGATATTACCCAGATTTAAACGATGATGAGTATGAAAAACGCCCTCAAAATACAACCATTTTGAGTGCACTAAAACTGACTGGGAAAACAAAAAATGGATGGTCACTAGGTGTATTAGAATCAACAACAAATGAAGAATTTACAGAAATTAATGATGGTGAAGAAAGTCGTATAATGAAGATAGAGCCTCTAACGAACTATTTTCTTGCTCGTGTTGAACGTGATTTTGATGAAGGTAACACCACTATTGGAGGTATTTTCACAGCTACAAATAGAAAACTTGATGCTCCACAACTAAAAGATATGATTTCTGATGCATACACTGGCGGTTTTAACTTTAGACACCAATGGAATGACAAAACATATATTGTTGAAGCACGAAGTGTTTTCTCTCACATTGTTGGCTCAGAAGAGGCTATATCAGAAACACAAAACAATTCGACTCATTATTTTAACAGACCAAACACAACTCACCTTACTTTCGATTCAACCAGGACATCATTAACCGGTTATGGTCAAACATTAATGATAGGTAAAATGGGAAAAGGTCGTATTCGCGGGGCATTATTTCTCAATTTAAAATCACCTGAGCTAGAGCTTAATGATATAGGTTATCAGCAAGAGGCTGATCATTTATCAGAGTTATTCTGGGTTCAATATCGAATATTAAACCCGTGGAAGTTATTGCGATCATTTCATATAAATATTAACCAATGGGAAGTACATGACTTTGATGGAAAAAGACTCACAACAGGAGGAAACTATAACTATAACGCCCAATTCAAGAACTACTATCATATGGGCTTTGGAATGAATTTTAACGCTTCCAATTTGTCTAAATCAGCTCTTTTTGGTGGCCCTTACTTAAAATTACCTGCTAATAATAATTTATGGTTTTGGCTCGCGAATGACTCTCGTAAAAATGTGAGACTAAGTATTGGTGGAAGCTACAATAAAAGTGCTGATGCAAACAGCTATTTTTACAACTCATGGGCGGAAATTATTTATAAACCTCACAAAATGATTAACGTTTCCATTAATCCTGATTTCACAACAAGAAAAAATAATCTGCAATATGTAGATGAATATGAGTATAATAATGAAACGCAATATATCATGGCGCGCATTAATCAGAAAACACTTAGAATTTCTTTACGTGCCAATATTTATTTAACTCCGGAACTATCTATTCAATATTGGGGACAACCATTTATTAGCGCAGGTCGCTATTCAAACTTTAAACGAATTACCAATCCATTAGCAAATGAATACTCGGATAGATTCTATAACTATTCAGATAGTGAAAT
Source organism: Salinivirgaceae bacterium (assembly GCA_002869335.1). Classification (GTDB taxonomy): domain Bacteria; phylum Bacteroidota; class Bacteroidia; order Bacteroidales; family Salinivirgaceae; genus Salinivirga. The sequence continues at coordinate 2,128 of PKTE01000310.1, forward strand.
CGCACTAAATACAGATGATATATACGAAATTGATCATAATTCTGACGGCACAGTTGATTATTCATTTGAAAACACAGACTTTATCGTAATGGATTTTATTTCGAATCTTGTGGTGCGGTGGGAATATATACATGGCTCTGAGATTTACATGGTATGGACTCAAAACCGTTTTGATTATCGCGACAAAGGAAAATACAACTTTAGTCACTCCGGATCAGATATATTTGATATATCACCTTATAACGTATTCTTGATAAAGGCTACTTATAGGTTTAGTTTGTAAATGGATATTTGATATTGGATATTGGATGTTGGATATGTGTTAATAGATTTTAGATAATAACCCCTTAGAATCAAGCTTATGTCATCACGCGAAATAGTCTGGATGTGATATAATTAAGCCATATAAGAGTGTTAATAGCCAAAATGTTGGTTGAATAGACTTTCAATTAGAAGAGACCTCAAACTAGAACTTAGCTTGCAATTTCACATTAAACAACCTACTAGTTAGATAGTTAGGGACTGCATACTCACGATTATATACATCTCGAACCCAAGTATAGGAAATGGTGTTGTTGATATCGAACAGGTTAAATACTTCTACCCCAATCCAAAAATCTTTAAACCATTTTACTGGTCCTTTCCTGTTTTCGTAAGTTCGGTCTGATGATATTAAGGATTTAGACATACCAATATCAACTCTGCGATAGGCTGGCATTCTTCCTGTTGCAGTGTAACGGGGGGAATTGGGTGGGCCAAATGGCAATCCACTACCATATACCATATTCAAATGTACTTTCCATGTTGGATTACCCGGGAAATAGTCTTGAAAAAACAAGTTTACAGTTACACGCTGATCAGCCGGACGATAAATACTTCCAGGATACACGACGGACTCCACTCCTTGCGTGTTAGTTACTACATAGCTATCATTTTTTAGATCTTCTTCTGTTTGCATTACGCTAACCGATAACCATGAGTCAACTCCCTTCACAAATTCACCAGTTATTTTCATGTCTATTCCTGCAGCATAGCCATCAGCATTATTATCTCCTTCATATATAATCCTCAAATTATCAACAGAATACGGAATTAAGTTTTTTAATTTCTTATAGTATAACTCTGTTACAAATTTGAAAGGACGACGCCAGGCTTTGAAATTATAATCTGCTCCGGCCACTAAATGATAGGACTCCTGGGCTTTAATATCATAATTAATATTTCCGTATTTATCAAACACTTCTTTATAAAATGGAGGTTGATAATAAACACCTCCTGCCAAGCGGAATAACCAATCTTTTTGCCACATCGGCTTAATTGCAATTGTGGCTCTTGGTGAAATCAACAGCTGTTTATTAAAATCCCAATATTGAGCTCTTAAGCCACCTGTTACATATAGCTGAGTACTATCAATTTGAGTATTCCATGTATCCTGTAAAAAGGCTGTAAACCTATTTGAATAGAGGGAATTACTAAAACGTCTGGTTTCAAATAAAGTAGCTATGGAATCGGTAAATACATCTGTTGTGTTGCCATCTGGAGGTAAACTGTAGCCGGCAGAATCCAGCATCATCCATTCACTAATTTCATCGCTTATATCTTCTACCTGCCATTTAATTCCCCATTTAAAGTCATGATTGGCAACAGAATAATTCCCTTTATGACCAAAATTATATACTACTGCATTTAAATAGTTTCTGGCATGGTCTAAATATGATCCAACGGATAAACTCCCAACACTATCGCCAAATGTACTGCTACCAAGGTTACTATCAACCTGATTAAGCCAATATTCACCTAGAATATCAAAAGTTTCAGCTTCTGAACTTAAAAAAGCAGATGCACTCCATAAAAGGCTAAAATCATCTGTTGGCTTATAATTTACAATAAAAGCTCCCTGACTAGTTATAAACTGATCTACCTCCTGCCCCTCGAAATATACTTTTAGCCTTAAGGCATTGTTAACCAAGCCAAAATCTGTCTCCCGATTTGACGGAATAAAACGATATTCATTGTTTGAATAGTTTCCTATAAATCCAATCTCAAGATTTTCTGTCAGGTCATAAGTGATATATGTTTGTATATCGGAAAATGTAGGATTATAATCTCCAGAAGTCTCTAAAGTATTCAAGATATAGCCTGATTTCTTATACCTAAAACTGGTTATTTGCGTTAGCCTATGGTTTTTACTTCCTCCCCAAACGGTTGCCGCACCTCCCATTAGTCCAGCTTTTACAGATCCACCCCATCCAACAGGTTCTTTATACTGAATATCTAATACAGATGACATTTTATCGCCATATTCAGCTTCAAATCCTCCAGCTGAAAACGATAAATTTGCAACCATATCGGAATTCAAAAAGCTAAAACCTTCTTGTTGCCCTGATCTCACTAGGAAAGGACGATATATTTCTACACCATTAACATAGATAAGATTTTCATCGTAGTTACCACCACGAACAGAATATTGATTACTCAATTCATTATTAGATGACACGCCCGGCATTGTTTTCACCAAACCTTCAACAGAACCCGTTACATCTGGAAGTTGATCTAATGTACGCGGATTAATATGAAACACAGTTGAATATCTTTTACGCTCCTCGGCAACTTCAATCTCTTCAAGTTTTTCGGCTGTCATCTCCAACTGAACATCTAACCGCTTTCGTTCTCCTGGCTTAAGATTAACTGTATGTTTTTGACGCTCATAACCAACTGTACTAAAGTAAATTACCACATCAATATTGGCTGGCACAATAATTTTGTATTTGCCGGTGTAGTTTGTACTGGTTCCTGCTTGTGTATTTTCAACAACAACATTAGCTAATTCAATTGGATAATTATCAATATCTGTAACCCTGCCCGTAACATAAGCAGTACTCTGACCAAATCCCTGAAAAACAAAAGAAAAAAGGATAATACTAAATGCAATTAATCTCATATATAGAGTAGCGTTTCTTCAAAAATTAATAACTAATAGCTCAATAACCCAGAAATGACAAATTTATTATTCAGAGGTTTTATGTTTTTGATGAATTGCTTCAATTCTGCATGCAGGCTGATCTGTAGCAGCATTAACCATTTCACAAGTTACATGGATAAGATTATCGCCAGGCTTAATATCATAGTAAATACTGACCTTATCATTTAGTCTTACTTCATGTAAATAATTAACAACCAACTCATTTAATGGATAAAGTGCCACATCATTAGGAATGTAATCCAAGTACCATTGCAAATAACTTACATTATTTACATGGTGATTTAAATCGATGTTTGAAAATTTCACCTTATGCATAAACACATGTTCTGCCTGTCCTTCAACACCTTTAAGTTTAGGAATTTCATCATTCACTAAACATCTGTTTTTAAGCTTAAATGAGTATTTGATGTATTCTTCTGGCGAAATCATCTTTTTTGTTTCAATATTAGCAATAAGCCAGGCTGTATTAACTACAGCAAATACTTCTTCATTGAATTTAAAATGAAAATCACGGTATGAGAACATACGGTCATGATCTTTAACCCAGGTTTCTGTCTCTATATTTTTACCCAATTCTGGAGATCCTAAAAATCGAAAACGAGCACGTGCCATCATCCATGCCAAATTATTTTTCAGCAAATCCCTATAACCAACTTTCAATCTTCGGGCATGCTCAGCCGCATCTTCCTGCACTAGATTAGCCAATGCTGCCAATGAAAACCTTCCTGACGCATCTATTTCAAAATGTTTGACAATATGTTCGTTAAAATACAAAGGAAGTACATCCATAATTCCATTTTTTAATTCCATAAATGTGAAAGCTTTGCAAAGATAAAATTCACAGTGAAATATTACATATGAATGGTCAATAAGTTTTATTGTAAAAGTGCCATATTAACATTTAAACAAACCTCCCACATAAAATGAATAGTAATATTTTATTCTTTTTTGACAGACCTAAAAGTAAAGTACTTTTGAGCAGAATAACTAAATACAATAACGATAGCTGTAGTAACAATTTTTGAAACTGTAGGCAACCAATGAAAACCTTCTACAAATAATTTCAGGAAGAAATAATTCAAAAGAATACTTCCAATTACTGTCATTCCGTATCTCAGAAGCTGAATTCTTTTTCGCAAATAGGAACCGGGAAAACTAATAAAAAATGCCATTAGAAACCCGATTGGAAAAGTAATACTAAATGACATCATAAAAGCTGCAATGTGTGGCGAGATAGCATAAAATCCAAGCTCTAATATTTCTCCTTTTAATACATAATGATATGCTATGTAATAAAGAATAATATCGAAAACAGTATTGGCCCCGCCCGTAGCAGCATATTTAAATGTTTGTTCGGGCATAAAACGCCTAAAAAGTGGGTAAAATAACATTACCACTTTTTCAACAAAGCCAAATATTTGTTTTAATAATTCTAACATTGATACTTTTTGCCGTGCAAAAATAGTGTTTTCAATCTAAATCCAATGTGCATTCACAGAAATAGCAAACGTACTACATCTCTTTTTGTTATAAAATGATAAAATTTATAGAAAAAATAATTGATTATTTATTCACAATAGAGAATTAGTAATTATGTATATTTGGACTTAAACCATTCAATATATGTTCTCAAAAGACAAATACATAATATTCCTAAATCGCTTATTCAGAGGCTTTTTATTTAATTTTATTCTTTGGTATCTTAGTCTGTTATTTTACGCCTACCTAACAGCTGAAAATCAAATATTTAAAGTATACCTTAATTTTCTTAAAATTGACGATATTTATTATATCATAATGGTATTAAGTACCATACTTGCTCTCATGTATTCTTTGGTCGATTGGATTTTCTCCAGAAGATTTTGGCGACTTTTTCCACGACAATTAATTACACTTATTAAATCAATACTCAATTTCGCTTCAGCATTTATTTTAATATTGGCTGCAGCACGCCTTCCTATTACTACTTTCACCAAAGAAAACTTTACAAATGTATTAGAAGTATTGCCTGAAATGGATCAAAATTTCATTCGATTTCTGGTCTATTTTTACGTAAGTGGTTTTCTGATAGTATTTTTCAGAGAAGTCCTTAAAAGAATTGGACGAAAAAATGCAAGAATCTGGCTCCTTGGACTTTTAAACAAACCTATGGAGCAAGAACGCATTTTTATGTTCATCGATATGACTCAATCAACTTCCATTGCCGAAAAACTAGGACATAGGAAATTTAGCCATTTAATTCAGGATGTATTTAATGATTTATCGATAGTAGATAATTACAAAGGACAAATATACAATTACGTCGGAGATGGAGCCATTATCACATGGACGCCAAGAGACGGTATAAGAAACTATAATGTTCTAAAGGCCTATTTTGCATTTACAAAGCTTATTGAAAATAGAGGTCGCTACTACAAGCGGAAATATGGACTAATCCCCAAGTTTAAAGCAGGTGCACACATTGGTAAAGTAATGGTTTTGCTAATTGGTCAAATTAAAAGAGACATTTCATATAATGGTGATACTATCAACACGACTGCCCGAATAGAGTCGGTATGCAATGAGTACAAATCCAAGTTCCTAATTTCTGGTGAATTATATAGTTCTTTTCCTGAAACTAAAGCTTTCCGTTTTAAACATTTAGGCAATATCTCGTTAAAAGGAAAAAGTCGTGGTGTAGATATCTACAATGTGAGTAAAAGTGCTGTTACTAAAAAGAAAAAAGCTAACAAGAAAAAGAAATAGAGACTTAATTGTATTTAAACAAACAAATCTGCTATAGTTATCAGTAGTGCATTCTTTATTTGAAATTTAATAATCTACTTTATCCGCAATCCAATTGGGTTATTCCAAAAAATATAGATCAAAGCCTCAACCTTATAGGAATTAATTTGTATTATTGTTTTGAATAATCAACAATACATGCGCTATTTTCTTCTCATAGTTTCCATCCTGTTTGTGAATGTACTTGCTCATGGTCAGCATAAACGCATAGGATCTTCATTTATAACCAATTATTCACCCACAGACTACAAAGCCGGAAATCAAAACTGGGCTATCATACAAAACAAAGATGGCATCATGTATTTTGGAAATAACGAAGGTATTTTAGAGTTTGATGGTCAAAACTGGCGTAAGATTGATCCGGCATACATAGTTTCTGCAGCTCAGGATAAGGATGGTGTAATCTATATGGGAGGACGAGAAAATCTTGGTTATTTGCATAGTCAATCCAATGGCTCTGTATCTTTCAAATCCATAAAACATTTAATCTCAGACACATCTTATTCTATTCGTTATATAAGAAATATTGTTTTTCATAAAGGAAATATATGGTTTAGCGACGAAAATGGTCACCTTTTAGTTTATGACAAAGAAAAAATTAGAGTTCATAAAGTAGCTAATTGGTTGGGATTATTCATAAAGCAAAACGACACATTATTCCTTCAAACCAAAAAGGGATTGGGTTATTATGAGAATAATAAATTTCAATTATTCCCCAATGGTGAGCAATTTGCCGAAATGAGTCTTCGAAATATACATAAGATTAATAATCAGACCATTATTGTCACAAGGACTCATGGACTTTTCAAAAAAACCAATAATGGATTTGAACCCTGGAAAACATCTATTGACGATTTAATAAAAAAATCGCAAGTTTATGCCAGTGTAACCGAAAACGATCAAATAATATTAGGAACAGTAGAAAGCGGCGTAATAGCTATCAATAGTCTTGGGACACAAATATTACATATGAATGAAAAAAGTGGCATGATTAATCATGACCATTGTTCCATCTATATTGATCGTGAAGGTAATATTTGGAGTGGTTTGGAATTTGGTATCTCTCAAATATATTTTAATTCACCGTTTTCATATTTCAATGAGGCTTCGGGATTAAATAATTCTGCAATCTATTCCCTCGGCTTAGTCAACAATAATTTGTTTGTAGGCACTGCAAGAGGACTATATTACAGCAAATGGGAATCGTTTAAAGAAAAAGTATTATTCAACTTAATTCAAGGAAATTCAGGCAGAAAGCTATGGGAAATGAAAGTCATCAACAACCAACTAATTACTTCAAGTAGTAATATTGGAATGCATATTATCAAAAATCTAAAAGCTTATGCCATTCCTAATAGTCCAAATATTAACAAAATTATTCCAACAGAACTCCCAAATATTTTTCTTGCTATTGCTGAGCATGGTGGAGCGTACACACTTCAAATTGAAAATAATACCATAAAAAAGGCCATTTTCCACGAAGATATTCCAATAATAAAGAAAGCATACCTAACGAAAGATCAGCAGCTTTGGGGCTTAAAACACAATTATGAAATAAATAAATATACGTTCAATTCAGATTATACTCAGTTAATTGGTAAACACCAACTCGAAAATCATCACATATTGCCCGAAAAGATTAAAAAATCTTTGTTTAAAATCAATGATGAACTTTTTGTAGCTTCTGATTCTGGCACATATAAGATTAACATCAGTAAAAACATACTTGAGTCTCACGCATTACTTGAAAATCATCCTAACCTTAATATTTTCAATACACAACAAGATATTCACAACAATTTTTGGTTTGTAGGTAAAAATAGCAAGCAGCCTTTAATCGGACAAATTAGCGATATGGGTAAAATATCAAATACACATCCACTTAACTTCGACAATCTTGCCATTAAAGAAGATTTGGCCTTCTATCCTATTGATTCTACGCAAATATTAATTGGAGCTAGCGATAGACTAGTAGTATATCATTCTAACAATTCAAGAATTGACACCAGTGAAAGCCAACTTTTAATAAGGAACGTAATTTTAAACAATACAAATGATTCCCTCAACACGCAGCTTTATCAAGTTGGTACTGATAAGCACATAAAAATACCTTACGCTAACAATGCATTGACATTTAAATATGTATATGTGAATTTCGAAAAATCCAGAAGTGTTCAATACCGCTATAAATTAGAGGGTTTCGATAAAAAATGGAGCAATTTTACAGATAAAACAGAGAAAGAATACAGTTTTTTACCTCAGGGTCACTATACCTTTAAAGTTAAAGCATATTTATCTGAAAAAGAGGCAGATACTGCAAACTACACTTTCTCCATCTTACCTCCATGGTACAACACAATTTGGGCATATTTAGGCTATTTAGTAGCACTTGTAGCTATTTCTGCCTTGATCAGGTTTCTTAGTATAAAAAAAGTTGAAAATGAAAATCTAAAACTTGAAAATGAGGTAAATAAAAGAACCCGGGAAATACAAAAGAAAAACAACCAGCTTGAAATGCAGAAAGAAGAAATTTCTGCCCAAAGAGACGAAATAACTATTCAGCAACAAAAGATTCTTGACAGTATAGAATATGCGAAACATATACAAGGAGCTTTACTTGCGGAGAAAAAGCTATTCGATGAGTATTTCAAAGAGTCGTTCATAATTTTTAAACCTAAAGACATTGTAAGTGGTGATTTTTATTGGCTAAAAAAGATTAAAAATCATATTCTATTTACGGTAGCTGATTGTACAGGACATGGAGTTCCAGGTGCATTCATGAGCATTATGGGAATTAGTTTCCTCAATGAAATTGTAAGGCGTAATGAAATTACAAGTCCAAATATGGTTCTAGACGAGCTCAACAAGCAGGTTAAGCAATCTTTAAGCAATGCAGATTTAATTAATAGTAAGGAAGATGAAATTCAGAAATACCTCAAAAGCGATATCAAAGATGGAATTGAACTTGCTTTTGCTGATATTGATATGGAAAAACAAACGCTGCATTTTGCAGGTGCAGAATCTCCGCTTTATTTAATCAGAAACAATCAATTAATTGTTCTTGAAGGAACTCCTATTCCCATTGGAATTCATTATAAAAACCAGCCTTTCGAAATACATACGATTGAATTACAACCTAACGATTGCATTTACCTATTCTCAGATGGTTTTAAAGATCAATTTAGTAATAAAACGAAAACTAAATTTTCTTCAGAGCAATTTAAAGAGATGTTGTTAAAGCACCACAATAAAAGCTTTACAGAGCAACAAGATATTTTCTGTGAAATATTACATGAATGGAAAGATGGTAACGATCAAATTGATGATATAACGTTACTCGGAATTAAAATATAAACTCGAAAACTATCCGAAAAGCCAGGGAAAATGCAATAATCGCTAACTTTTCGGACATTCATTAAAAGTATTTTATAAAGCTATTTCTTGAAAACCAGTTCTGCTTTTTTCACCTCAAGTGAACCATTATCTGACGCTATTAAACCAGCCTTAAAAGTATAAAGACCTGATTCATCAATTGAAATAGTAGTGTTTTTGCCTACAAAACGCCAATTTACTTTCTCATTTACTTCTGTTCTTACTTCATTAATTGAAATATTCTTTTCTCTTGGATCCACATCCACCACTGTTAGTTCTTCACCATCTTTTAATACTTGAATACGAAACATAATACCCACATCACCTTCATATTTAAAGTCCATTTCGGACCATACGCCAACTTCATCTCCTTGCATTAAATCAAGGGTTATTTCTTTAATAACCATGTTATCCTCGGTACTAACCTGGTTAATCTCTAGTCGGCCAATTTCCTTACCTGTCAAAGCTTCACAAGCAAAAAACATTGTCGGAATCAATAGTAATAACAAAATTCTTTTCATGGCATTTAATTTTTTAATTAGCTCTTCAATTTAGACATTATTTATAATAAAAAAAGGGTGCCAATTACCTGATTGACACCCTAATTGAAAATTTATTCTAATTATTTCGATTTATCTGGTAAGGCAGGAATTTCCGGTGTTTTAACGCCTTTAGTTTTAAGCTCTTCAAGTATTACTTCAATAGCTTTATTAAGTTGCGTATCTTCTCCGTTAAACTCCTTAAATGGATCATTATCTATTTCGATATCAGGGTCTACGCCGTGACCTTCAATTATAAATTTACTTCCATCTTTAGCAAAAGGCGCAAACTCTGGCTTACGAAGTTGGCCACCATCAATAAATGGCAATGAACCTGTTATACCAACAACACCTCCCCATGAGCGCATACCAATAATTTTACCTGCTTTATGAGTTTTGAATCTGTATGGGAACAAATCACCGTCCGAAGCAGAGTATCCATTGACTAGCAATACCTTAGGACCTACCAATTGCTTTGTTGGACTAGGTTCAACAGAGTTTTTATTTCTGCGCATACTATAAAATGCAACTTCTCTGCGTAAACGTTCCATAATCATTGGTGACACGTTACCACCGCCATTTCCACGGTCATCTATAATTAAAGCTTCTTTAGTTAATTGCGGATAAAAATATTTCACAAATTCAGTTAATCCTTTGGGACCCATATCAGGAATATGTATGTATCCGACACGTCCATTTGTAGCTGCGTTAACCTTTTCAATATTATCCTGAACCCAATTGTAGTAATACAACTCTGATTCATCGTCTGTTGTCTTTACAAGAACTTTCTTAGCGCCTTTTTCTGAAGGATCACTATTTACCAATAATTCAACAACCTTATTTGCCTTACCTACAAGTAATTGATAAATATCATCTACATCTTTAGTTGAATTACCGTCTACAGCTAAAATATAGTCACCTACTTCTACATCTGCCCCTGGCTCTGTAAATGGGGATCTGGCATCTCTACGCCAATTCTCACCCTTGAGGATTTTATCTACTCTAAAATAACCGGACTTATCTGCGGATATCTGAGCACCAAGTAAACCTGTTTTAATGCGCTGTAGTTCAGGTCTGTCTCCTCCATTAACATAGGCATGACCAATGTTTAATTCACCAATTAACTCACCGATAAGGTAACTCAAATCATTTCTATGATTCACATAAGGTAATAATTTGGCATACTTATCATACATAGCTTTCCAGTCAACCCCATGCATATTTTTAGCATAGAAAAATTCACGCATTTGTCGCCAGCTTTCTGTATAGATTTGTTTCCACTCTTCTTTCTTATTAACCATAAGCTTCATTTCGCCTGTGTTAACTTTGTTTGAAGGTTTTAATTTACCCGCTGGTACATTTTCAACAAAATAGCTTCCTCGCTGACTTACAAGTACTTTCTTTCCATCTGCAGACAAGGTAAAGCCAATTCCTTCAGCAATTTCTGATTCCTTCTTTTTACTAAAATCATAAACTTTAGTAGCTGACTGCTTATCTCCATTCTTCATCGTACTATAATACAATTTGCCATCAACTGGAACTAAATTCCAGTAATAACCTGAAGATAATGGAAGACCAATCACTCGATCTGAAAGGTTATCGGTATCAACCACTATAGTTTTATCATCACTGGACTCTTCTTTTTTAGCTTCATCAGCCTTATCTACCTCAGCCTCAACCATATCATTTGAAGGAGCGAATGGTGATTTCGTATCTTTTGCTAAAGGAAGCATGTAAATGCCCGACATATATTTGAAAGCATAATTCCATTCTACCTCATTATAAATTGGATTGAAATCGCGGTCTGACACAAAGTATAAGTATTTTCCATCGGGCGAAAATACAGGTGATCCCGCATCATACCAACTTTGTGTAACTTCATATTTTTTGCCTGATTCAAGATTGTAAAGTACAATTACAGACATTTCATTTTCGCGGCCATCTGAATATGCAACCCATTTAGAATCAGGGCTCCAATTGAATGAATAATATTTGCCGTGGTCGCCATGTGCAATCTGAATAGTTTTCTTTTTATCAATATCCAAATAGTTCAAGTTATAGTTTTGGTCACTCCACATAACCTTCTTATTATCAGGAGACCAGTCAAAACCAAAAATGTATGTATCATTCTTTGTGAGCTTTATTGGTTCAGCATCATCTTTATTTTCTAACATATAAATTTGATCTTCCCCATCCATATCAGATATCCAAGCCAGGTACTTACCATTCGGTGACCATTCAGGATTCCGATCATGCGCACCTGGTGATTGCGTAAGATTATAGGTAATTCCATCTTTAGCTGGCACACTCCAAATATCTCCTCTGGCACTAAAAACAACACGTTTACCTTTAGGGGAGATTCCAGCGTTATTGATGTATTTACTTGCATCAACCCACTCCATACGACCAGAAACCTGATCATTTTCTATGTTGATGTTCAACTTCTCAGGTTCACCACCTTCATACTTCTGGATATAGAGGTAGCCTTCATTTTCAAATATTATTCCGTCAGTTCCACGAGATGGGAATTTCACATCATATTCATTAAAATTTGTTACTTTCTCAATTTTACCAGATTCAGCTCTATACACAAATAAATTCATGGTTCTATCACGATCTGAAGCAAAGTAAACATCACCATTGTGATACATTGGGAATATATCTTGTGATATGTTATCTGTAAGTTTTTTGGTCTCTTTAGTATTAAAATCAAACAACCAGATTTCGTCAGCCATTCCACCTTTGTAATACTTCCAGGTGCGGAATTCGCGCATTACACGGTTAAAGGCAAGTTTAGTTCCATCCTCACTATAAGTATTAAAACCACCTGTTGCCAGTGGCAATCTCTCAGATAATCCACCTTCAACCGGAACTTTAAATAAATGACCCACAAATGAGTTAAAAGTTATACCTCGGGTTCTGTAAACAATATACTTTCCATCAGGTGTCCACGAAGTAACAATATTGTTAGGCCCCATACGATCGCTCACATCATCTCTACCTAAAGTAGCAGTGTAAGTTAGCCTTTTTGGCGTTCCTCCTTCAGCAGGAATAACATACACTTCAGTATTTCCATCATACTGTCCTGTAAAAGCTATTTTGGACCCGTCTGGTGAAAATTTAGCAAACATTTCATAACCTACATGCGAAGTAAGTTTTCTGGCAGTGCCTCCAGCTCTGTCGGCTAAATAAAGATCGCCGGCATAAGTAAATACAACTTTATTATTATGATAATCAGGAAATCGCATTAATCGAGTCTCCTGAGCGAAAGAACTGCTAATCAGTCCAATAAAGAGTAATAACGGTAATAATATAATACGTATCATATACTTATAAATTAAAGTTTACTCGAATTTAACACTTTTTTGACAAAACTGTTTAGCTGCTTTTGTTGAATTATCAATAATCAAAGCTAAATTTGTGCTTTTTAAATAAATTCTCAACTCAATGAAACGTCTTTATAGTGTATTTACCATCCTTCTATTTCTCCACAATTTTTCATTCTCGCAAGAAAATAACCCTTGCGATTACACATGTATTGACACGACCTACCATTGGGTTGACAGTGTTTTCAACTCTTTGACACCTGAACAGCGTATTGCACAATTAATAATGGTTGATGCCTATTCTAATAAAGGTGTTGAACATAAGAATCATATCGAAAGTCTGATTAAAAAATATAACATAGGAGGTATAATATTTTTTCAGGGAGGTCCAGTAAGACAAGCTAATCTTACGAATACATTTCAAAAGGCAGCCCAAACACCTATAATGATAGCCATGGATGCTGAATGGGGCCTTGCCATGCGCCTTGACAGTGTTGAACCATTCCCACGCCAAATGATGCTGGGTGCAATATCCAACAATGGTTTGATTTATGATATGGGCCTCGCTATTGGAAAGCAATGTCGCCGACTTGGTGTGCATATTAATTTTGCTCCAGTTGTAGATATCAACAATAATCCTAACAATCCCGTAATTAATAGCAGATCATTTGGTGAAAACAAGAAAAAAGTCCTAAAAAAAGCATTCAGCTATATGCAGGGAATGGTTGATCAACGATTAATTGTTTCAGCAAAGCACTTTCCCGGACATGGAGATACTGATGCTGATTCACACAACGCATTACCTATTATAAATCATCCAATTAGCCGTCTAAATAGACTTGAGCTTTTCCCTTATAAACATTTAATAAAGCTTGGACTTAATGGAATTATGGTAGCTCATTTACAAGTAAATGCATTAGACAACAGGCCGCACAGACCTTCAAGTATTTCGAAACCAACAATTACTGGGTTACTAAGAAATAAAATGAAATTCACAGGACTTGTATTCACAGATGCTCTTAATATGCGAGGCGTGGCAGATTATTATGAACCAGGACAGCTGGAAATTGAAGCATTGAAAGCTGGAAACGATGTTCTATTATATCCTGCTGACGCTGAAATATCAATCAAAGCCATTGAAAAAGCAATAGAAAAAGGTGAATTATCTGAAAGCATTGTAAATACGAGATGTAAAAGAGTACTTGCAGCTAAATATTGGTTAGGACTAGATACATTAAAACCAATAAAAACGGAAAACCTCATTAAAGATCTTAATCCACCTAAAACAGAAGAATTAAATAACTGGATTTCAAGTGAGGCAATTACATGTATTCAAAATAAAGATAATACACTACCATTAAGCAATGAAAACCTAAATAATCTGGCTATCGTAACGATTGGTGCAGAAAAAAACGAGTTCCATACCAGAATTAAAGAGTACACAAACCCTGACTTTTACTTTTTAAAGAAAAATAGTACTGAAAGTAAAATAAAATCACTGATTAAAAAGCTTAAAAACTACAATAATGTAATACTTGCTGTGCAGGGAACGAGCAATTCTCCGTATCGAAAATATGGACTTACAGAAGGTGTTATAAATACTATAAATGCTTTTGGACTTGAAATAAACGCTTCGTTGATTTATTTCGGTAATCCTTATGCATTGCAGAAATTAAAGAATATTGAAAACTACAAATCAATTATTATCACCTATCACGATAACAAATATACTCACGATTATGCAGCTCAGGCTATCTTTGGTGGTATAGAAACCAATGGCGTTTTACCAGTATCATTTCGTAATTACAAAGCTGGAACTAGCATTAAACTTGATAAAACAAGGCTTGGATATGTCCATCCTGATATGGTTGACATAGATCCCCAGAAATTACAGGAAGCAGATCAGATTGCTGAAAACGCAGTTAACATTAAAGCCACGCCAGGTTGTGTGGTTCTTGCAGCCCGTAATGGATATGTATTTTATCATAAAGCTTTTGGTTACCATACATATAATAATAAACAAAAGGTTCAATTAGATGATATATATGATCTGGCCTCAGTGACTAAAATATCTGCCTCTGCTCCTGCATTAATGAAGCTTTATGGCGAACAAAAATTTCATTTGCAAAAAACAATTGGTGACTATCTTCCTTTGCCAGATAGTTCAAATCCAGGCTCAAGCGTAATAATTGATGTATTAACTCATCAGGCTAGATTAAAAGCTTGGCATCCATTTTACAAAGAAATGTTGGATTCAGCGGGAAAATACAAATCCCGCTTTTTTAGTCATAAAAAGAAAATAGATTACCAAATTAAAGTAGCCGATCATCTTTACGCATCAAAAGAAGCCGAAGACACTCTATATCATATACTTGACACACTTCCTTTACGAGATAAAAAGGAATATTTATATAGTGATATTGGATATTACTACATGTACAAAATTGTTGAGAATTTGACAGGCAAACCTTTTAATATTTATCTGCAAAATACATTTTACAAACCAATGAAATGTATGTCAACAGGGTTTAACCCATATAGAAATAGAGACTTAAGCAAAGTAGTCCCTACAGAAAATGATACTGTTTTCAGACATCAGCTACTACATGGTTATGTGCATGACCCGGGATCAGCATTACTGGGTGGAATTTGTGGACATGCGGGTTTATTTTCAAATGCAAACGACCTTGCTAAAATTGGCCAGATGTTTTTAAACATGGGAAAATATGGAGGTGAAGAGTTTATTTCAGCAAATGCTATAAAGTTCTTTACCACAGCTAGTTTCACAAGTCAAGACAATCGCCGTGGAATTGCCTTTGATAAGCCAGAATATCGTAGAAACTACATTGGCCCTACGTTTTGGGGCATTCCACTAGACAGCTATGGACATAGTGGTTTCACTGGCACATATCTGTGGGCCGACCCTGAAAGCGGCATTCTTTTTGTTTTTCTGAGCAACAGAATAAATCCTAGTAGTAACAACAAAAAGCTCATAACAAGAGATATTAGGACACGTATTCACAAAGTTTTTTACGAGGCTATAGAAACTAAACAAATCCTGTAGAAGTATAATAGCAAAAAATGTTCTATAACAAGTTTTTAAAACTTTTAAATCCTTTAAGGATAACTACTTTTGCAACATGAGAAAATTAAATATCAGTCATTAATTTTATAACTCACCATTTATGAAACCTACACATATTGAACACATTGGAATCGCCGTAAAAAGTTTAGACGATGCTATCCCCTATTATGAAAAAGTTCTTGGCCTCGAATGCTATGCAGTAGAGGAAGTTAAAGATCAGAAAGTAAAGACTGCTTTTTTCAAAGTAGGGCAAACTAAAATTGAATTGCTTGAATCTACTGACCCTGAAGGGCCAATTGGAAAATTCCTTGAGAAAAAGGGAGAAGGCATCCACCACATTGCTTTTGCCGTTCCTGATGTAGATAAGGCTTTGAAAGACGCTGAAGCTAATGGCGTTAAGCTAATTGATCAGCAAGGAAGAAAAGGTGCTGAAGGTCTAAACATTGGCTTTTTACATCCAAAAACAACTTTTGGAGTTTTGACAGAATTATGTAGCGAATAATAATTATAACCACATTTGATATATTAAAATGTCAACACAAGATAAAATCAAAGAACTCATCAAGCTTCGTGAAGAAGCCTACCTTGGCGGTGGACAAAAAAAGATTGATTCACAACACGCCAAAGGGAAACTAACAGCTAGAGAACGTATCGAAGAACTACTCGACGAAGGTAGCTTCGAAGAATTTGACATGTTCGTAACACATCGTTGTACTAATTTCGGCATGGAGAATAAAAAAGTGCTTGGCGACGGTGTAATAACTGGTTATGGTACAATTGACGGCCGTAAAGTATTTATATTTTCGCAAGACTTTACTGTTTTTGGAGGTTCGCTTTCGGAAACGTTTGCACAAAAGATTTGCAAAATTATGGATAAAGCCATGGAAGTTGGAGCCCCAGTTATTGGCATTAACGATTCAGGAGGTGCACGTATCCAGGAAGGCGTAACATCGCTTGCAGGTTATGCCGAAATTTTTGAACGTAATATTTTAGCTTCAGGCGTAATTCCTCAAATTTCAGCTATTTTTGGACCTTGCGCCGGAGGTGCAGTTTACTCGCCTGCTCTTACTGACTTTATAATGATGACCGAAGACAATGCTTATATGTTTGTTACCGGTCCTAAAGTGGTAAAAACAGTAACTGGAGAAAATATTACTACTGAAGATCTTGGTGGAGCAAAAGTTCACGCATCAAAATCAGGTGTTTCTCACTTCATGGTAGAAAGTGAACAAGAAGGATTAATGCTTATCCGCAAACTACTTGAGTACTTACCTCAAAACAATCTTGAGGATCCAGTAGTTACGGAATGTACCGATCCTATTGACCGTATGGAAGATATGCTCAATACAATTGTTCCTGAAAATCCAAACATTCCGTACGACATGCAGGAAGTAATTGAAGCCATGGTAGATTATGGCGAATTCCTTGAAGTGCATCGTAACTATGCGAAAAACATAATCACAGGTTTTGCTAAATTTCATGGACAACCAGTAGCCATCATAGCCAATCAACCTAATTACCTTGCCGGAGTATTAGACATTGACGCATCGCGCAAAGCAGCTCGTTTTGTTCGCTTTGCTGATGCATTTAACATTCCAATTGTAACACTTGTTGATGTTCCGGGTTTCTTGCCAGGTAGTGGACAGGAACAAGGAGGAATTATCATTCACGGAGCCAAATTAATGTTTGCATACGGTGAAGCCACAGTTCCAAAGATTACAATTACAATTCGCAAATCATATGGAGGAGCGCACGATGTAATGAGCTGTAAACAATTACGAGGAGATCTTAACTATGCTTGGCCATCTGCAGAAATTGCAGTTATGGGTGCTAAGGGAGCTATTGAAGTTCTTGAAGGACGCAAATTAGCCGAGTTTGAAACAGATGAAGAACGTCAAAAATATATGGATGAAAAAGTAGTTGAATATGAAAAAGAATTCTCTAACCCATATAAAGCTGCAGCATACGGATATATTGATGATGTAATTGAACCTAGAAATACTCGTTTTAGAATTTGTCGTGGTCTTGACCTCTTAGCTACTAAGAAAGTGGTTAACCCACCTAAGAAACACTCTAATATACCATTATAATGAATACTATAATGATTATTAATGCATCAGTAGGCACACAAGGATTAACAGTAGCTTTAGTTGGAATCCTTGTCGTATTTGGAGCACTAGTTCTATTATATGGTGTTTTCTCGCAATTACCTCGACTAATTAATATGAATATACGTAGTCAATTGCGCCGACAGGGAAAACATTAATGTGCAGATCAGGACGATTTATATGTTCCTGGTGATCACAGTGCTGCTATTGCCGCTGCAATTCACCTTTATTATAGTGAAATGCACGATGAAGAGTCCAATATTATCACGATAAAAAATATGTCGAGAAAATATTCGCCATGGAACTCTAAGATTTATGGCGTTCAAAATCAACCGTTTAAAAACTAATTTTGATAAATTGTCAAAATGAAAACATTTAAATTCATTATAAAAGGTCAGAGATACGAGATTGCCGTAAATGAATCTGACGACACTCATTTGGAAGTTGATGTAAATGGTACAACTTACAAAGTAGAAGTTGAACATGCAGCTACAGCCAGAAAAACACCTAAATTGGTGCGTAAACCTGTAGCTAAACAACCAGGTGAGGGAAAACTAAAAAAATCTGAGGGTGGCGGTTTTAAAGTAAAAGCACCACTACCTGGAAACATTATTAAAATAAATGTTAAGCCTGGTGATACAGTTATAAAAGGTCAAACCTTGCTTGTAATGGAAGCTATGAAAATGGAAAACAATATACAAGCTGAGAAAGAAGGTACTATCAAAGAGCTCAAAATCAAAGAGGGAGATAGTGTATTACAGGATGATGTTTTAATTGAAATGGAATAAAGCATTCAAAAGAAAAACTAAAATGAAGCAATTATTTCTGTTATTTCTGTCATTCATACTTGTTGCCACAAGCGCATCGTTTGGACAGAAAAATGATATACAAACCCAATTACTTCGAGGCAAATGGCTAGATCACTCCGATGGATATCAAGCTAACCCGATTGCAAGTGATAGCGATGAAGTTAGAACTGTAAGCAGATACAAAGTACTGACATTTAAAGAAGATGGTTCATTTGAAATGGATTCTGTTAAAACCAGATATCCAGGCAAATGGAAAGTTGTTGGAAACAAAATTGTACTTGTTTATACACCTAAGAGCATAACTCATTTTGTAAAAAATACCGATCCCAATAACAGATCATCAAATTATAAAACAAATGATGAACTTTTTGATTTAGGTACACGTGAAGGCTATATTCAGGATGGAAAGTTAATAATGAATCATACAGAATATGAAAACTATTCAGGAGCTGTAGCAGGTTTATTAAACTTTTTTGAATTCTCAGGCTTTGCAAATGCTACGCATGGTAATCTTATTATGATTGTGGTAGGATTATTTTTCATATTCCTGGCTATAAAATTCGATTATGAACCTTTACTTCTGATCCCTATTGGTACTGGTATTCTTATTGGTAACATTCCTATGTTCCAGGCAGTAGACTTTAACTTACAACTAGGAGTATATGAGCCTGGAAGTGTTATGAACTATCTTTATCAGGGAGTAACACAAGGGTGGTATCCACCTCTTATTTTCCTTGGAATTGGAGCCATGACAGACTTTTCATCATTAATGTCTAATCCACGATTAATGATTCTTGGTGCTGCTGCTCAAATCGGTATTTTTGCCACATTCCTGGGAGCTTTATACCTTGGATTTGCTCCTGCTGAAGCAGGTGCTATTGGAATTATTGGTGGTGCCGATGGACCAACAGCGATATTTTTATCCTCAAAATTAGCTAAGGGATTAAATATTATAGGCTATTATGCGGTCGGTGACCCTATATTTGTTAAAAACCTTATTGGACCAATTGCCATTGCAGCATATTCCTATATGGCATTAGTACCAGTAATTCAGCCGCCAATCATTAAACTATTCACAAGTAAACGAGAAAGACGAATTAAAATGCGTCCACCTCGAGCCGTTTCAAAGCTTGAGAAAATATTGTTTCCAATATTTGGTTTGCTAATTACTGCATTTATTGCACCAACATCTCTCCCACTTTTAGGTATGCTTTTCTTTGGAAACCTATTAAAAGAGAGTGGTGTAACAGCACGTTTGGCTAATACTGCTAGCAATGCATTAATTGATACTATTACAATATTGCTTGGATTAACTGTTGGGGCCTCAACTCAGGCTGATGTATTCTTGACAGCCGATTCAATTATGATATTTGGATTGGGAGCTGCATCATTTGCGGTTGCTACTATGGGAGGACTAATTTTTGCCAAATTTATGAACTGGCTCTCACCCAAAGACAACCCGGTGAACCCAATGATTGGAGCTGCTGGAGTATCAGCAGTACCTGATAGTGCACGTGTGGTACAAAATATGGGTATAAAAGAAGACCCAACGAATCACTTGCTAATGCACGCCATGGCACCTAACGTTTCGGGTGTAATTGGTTCGGCTGTAGGAGCTGGTATTCTATTAAGTTTCTTAATGTAAAAATAACGTTATAGTATATGTAAAGGCAGAGTCCATAAGGGTTCTGCCTTTATTTTTTTACTAGCAAACTTCACCCACTATGCAATTGATAGTCAGAAGCTAAGACCACTAAACAATTTCCATTTTTTTTTGTCTTATTACGGTAAATAATTTTGTTTTTAATATTTTTTACCATAACTTTTTTAAAAATTTTACCATGAACCAGGTCATAATTAAATTATATGCTTTACTCGAAAAGCATGCTTTAATCAACGATGAAGTATCGGGGTTTCGGTTTCTATCTTCATCAGACTTTGCCAACGAAAGGCAAAAGTTCTATTCCGACCTGGAAGAGCAATTTAGCCTGCATGGTAGCCATGACGAGTTAAACGGTATCACTAATCTGTCTCAACTAATAAACTATTTAACATCTTCAAAGTCGGCTTTCCAGGCCTAGCACTTCCACCTTTCGCTTGCTTTAATTATCTTTGCGGTATCAGAAACCGAACCGTAAAGATATGTCGTTATTTCATCGCGCAGCATTAGCAACTTTAACTACACTGATAATTGTACTTTCAGTGTTGATTGCCTTTGAAATGAACGCAAAAAAAAATCACAAAGAATTTGTTGTTCTAGTTGACGAAGATGACTTTGAGGCACCTGACCCATTTGAAAAAGAAAAGAAAATTGAAGAGCTTGATAAGTCCATCGAAGAAATGTTGAAACAGGAAGAATATATAGACAACCGTAAAAACATAGCCGTCAATAAAGCATACGACCCTACAGATGATGAGCACACACAAACAAAAATAAAAGAAGACCAAACGGAAGAAGAGTACAGACAACAACTTATTAAGAATGCCATTGGTGAAAGTGATTATGATAAATACATTACCAATAGAGACATATACGAGGAGGAAGAAATAGTTGTTCCAAAAGAGACTAAGCCACAGGATGTAAAAAAAGAGGTTTACACAGGCCCATCAAATATTGTGTTCTATCTAGACGATCGTGAATTAAGGTATATCAATATTCCGGTTTACCTTTGTCAGGGGTCTGCTACCATTACAATTAGTATTATTGTTAACGCTTCTGGTAATGTGACAAAAGCACAAGTTAATGAGAGTGAAAGTAATTCAAATGATAGATGTTTTCTGGAAGCAGCTTATAATGCAGCTTCAAAAGCCAGATTCTCTAATGGAAGCAAAACTCAAAATGGTAAAATCACTTTCCACTTTGTTGCTCAATAAATCAAGCACTTTCTAGAAATGTTCTGGCTTCTTTTGAGTATTTATCTCCGAGTTCTTTATTAATCCACTGCTGAAGATCAGCTATTTCTGTTTCGTTAAGCCATTGAGTGGATTTCTTTAATTCTTTGGCAAATAGCGTTTTATTATGATATATATTTCGTAAAATAATCTTTTGATGATCCAACATTTTCATGGTCGGGCAATTTTAGTTTTCACTATTGCCAAAAAAACGTAAAAAAAACATTCTAATTGCTTAAAGAAAAGTTAAAGTTTGTTAAAGTTATGAACAGGGTATTGGGGATAACATCTAAAAATGCCTAAAACAAACAAACCTTGAACCGGAGAGGAACAAGGTTGTTTAAAATCAGGGTCGCAAAAGGTATCAGGTGGGAATATCTTTGAACAAGTACTTCAAATTTGCCTCATAAATGCCAGGTAAAAAGTCTTTTAGCCAATTTTCTAAATCACAAATCTCATTTTCTTTAAGCCATTTAATAGATTTTATAACTTCTTTAGTAATCAATGACTGTTCACTTCTTAATGCTAAAATGATATTTTTCTGATGTTCCAGCATTTATCATTATTGTTTAACCAAAATTATTACGAATTAATATTTCTTTATAGAGTAATTTTACCTGAAATAAAACAAAGAAATTACACTAAGCTCCATAAAAAGAGAGTATTACACATTAATACTTGATTATTAGCTACTTAAAACCACGCTTTTTTATCTATTATCGTTTATGTTAGTATGAACACATTCTTATTTAATCTGTTTTTTAAATTAAAATACGATGGTGATAATAAATAATAAGGTAGCCTCGGATTTCTTTTATAAATTAGCCAAAATTTTTAATTATGTTCGATTTTAGTGAAGCATCATTAGCTGATATCATTATACATAAGGTTGGAAGCAATCAAGAAGAAGAGTCGTTAAGCCTTAGTGAAGCACCTCTACCCCAACTGAATGAGGATATTGAGCAGGTTCTAATTGACTTTTTTTTACGTCCATTTAAACCTGATGCATATTACCATTTTAACCATCCAAATGGTCTCGATTTTCACCAAATGTATCAACATACAAGTAATATTTTTAGTAGAGAAGAATCTTTTGCTGAGATTTCAAAAAATATTGCAAAACACTTACACTTAGTTTCCAGTCATCCCAATATTAAAAAAGGTGAACTATACATAGTGCATCTCAACGGACTTGTAGTAGATGACGAAATAACAGATGCTCTTGGAATTTTTAAAAGCGAGAATAAAGATACCTTTCTGAAAATCATACAACAAAACAATAAGTATGATGTTGATATGCAAAGTGGTATAAACATTAAAAAACTCGATAAAGGTTGTTTAATATTTAATACAGAAAAAGAAGAAGGCTATAAAATTAGTATCGTTGATAAAACCAATGCTGGACAAGAAGCTATGTATTGGACCAATGACTTCTTACAGGTGGATTTTAGAGAAGATGATTTTTACGACACAAAAAATTATATTGATCTTTGTAAAGCATTTAGTGATGGAGTTTTAACAGAAGATAATAACTTTGCAACTCCTGATCAGATCAATTTTTTGAAACGATCAAAAGAGTATTTTGAAAATCATGACAAATTTGAAGAGGATGATTTTCAGCAAAATGTAATACACGAACCAGATATTATTGAGGCATTTAAAGACTTTAAAAATGAATTTGAAGAGCAATATGAAACGCAAACAAATGATGCCTTTGGAATATCGAAACCGGCCATTAAGAAGCAAAACAAGTACTTTAGACCGGTTATTAAACTAGATAGAAATTTTCATTTATATGTTCATGGTAACCCCGATAATATGGAGAAAGGCTACGATGAAATGAGAAGGATGAACTATTATAAGCTTTTTTTTAACGAAGAAAATTAATTACTATGGCAACAATTAAAGAATTAAAAAAGGACATTCATTACATCACGAACGAACTGGTAATTGAGTGTTTAGTCACGGATATGCTTCATGAAGGCAAATACGAAACAAAACTTAGTGAGCTAGTAACAAAACTATTAGTGAAAAAGGAAGAACTTCTTCAACGCATTAATGATTATAGGAGAAAAAAAGAAGAGAACAAAGCTTCTGAATATTTCAATGCTATCAAGAAGGACATGCAGGACCTTATAAACGAAATAGTTGATGAAGTAAGCAAATTAAACAAATAGATTCTTATGATTCAAATCACTTTACCAGATAACAGTAAAAAAGAATATAACCCGGGAATTACTGGATATGAAATTGCAAAAGATATAAGTCCGCGCCTTGCAAAAGAGGTATTAAGTATTACAGTAAATGAGCAATTATGGGACATAAACCGTCCTATTAAAGAAGATGCATCTATCAAGTTGCATAAGTGGGAAGATGAAGAAGGTAAACACGCATTTTGGCACTCTTCTGCTCACCTTTTAGCAGAAGCCGTTGAGAAGCTTTATCCAGGTGTAAAATTCGGAATTGGCCCTGCTATTGAGCAAGGTTTCTACTACGATATTGATCTTGGCGAAAAAACCATTACTGATGCAGACTTCAAAAAGATTGAAGATAAAATGCTTGAGTTAGCTCGCCAAAAAGAAGAATATAAGCGTAGTGAAGTTTCTAAGGATGAAGCGTTAAAATTCTACTCAGAAAAAGGTGACGAGTACAAAGTAGAGTTAATTAATGACCTTGAAGACGGAACAATCACTTTTTACAAACAAGGTGACTTTACCGATCTTTGTCGTGGACCTCACCTACCCGACACATCCCCAATTAAGGCTATTAAAATCACTAGTGTTGCCGGAGCATACTGGCGTGGAGATGAAAACCGTAAACAGCTAACTCGTTTGTACGGTATCACATTCCCAAAGAAAAAGCTTTTGGATGAGCACCTTGAAATGCTTGAAGAAGCAAAAAAACGTGATCATCGTAAACTTGGAAAAGAACTGGAGCTTTTTACATTCTCTCAACGTGTAGGACAAGGTTTGCCATTATGGTTGCCTAAAGGAGCTCAATTGCGCGAGCGTTTGGAAAACTTCCTTAAAGCAGTTCAAAAAGAATATGGTTACGATCAAGTAATTTCTCCCCATATTGGACAAAAGGACTTGTATGTAACTTCAGGTCATTATGCCAAATATGGAAAAGACTCTTTCCAGCCTATTCATACTCCTGAAGAAGGTGAAGAGTATTTGCTGAAACCAATGAACTGTCCTCACCATTGTGAGATGTAAAAAGCTTCGCCAAAATCATACAAGGACTTACCTATTCGCTTGGCTGAATTTGGAACAGTATATCGTTATGAGCAATCTGGAGAGCTACATGGCTTAACACGTGTGCGTGGCTTTACACAAGATGATGCGCATATTTTCTGCCGTCCGGATCAGTTAAAAGAAGAGTTTATCAAAGTAATTGATATTATTCTTTACATTTTCAAAACACTGGATTTCCAGGATTATATTGCACAAGTTTCATTACGCGATAAAGAAGATCATTCAAAATACATTGGTAGCGATGACAATTGGGAAAAAGCTGAAAGTGCCATTATTGAAGCCGCAGATGAGCGTGGTTTAAATTACATTGTTGAACACGGAGAAGCGGCTTTCTATGGACCAAAACTAGACTTTATGGTACGTGATGCTATTGGTCGTAAATGGCAGTTGGGAACTATTCAGGTTGACTATAACCTACCAGAACGTTTTGAACTAGAATACATTGGAAGCGACGATAATCGTCACCGTCCAATTATGATTCACCGTGCGCCATTTGGCTCAATGGAACGCTTCGTAGCAGTATTATTAGAACACACTGGAGGTAAATTCCCATTATGGCTAACACCTGAACAAGCTGTTATTTTGCCAATTAGTGAGAAATTCAATGATTACGCAAATGAAGTTAAACAAAAGTTGGCTATGGCTGATGTGCGTGTTTCTGTTGATGATCGTAATGAGAAAATTGGTCGTAAAATTCGTGATAACGAGTTGAAACGAATTCCATACTTATTAATTGTTGGTGAAAAAGAAATGACAGAAAACAAAGTAGCTTTGCGTAAGCAAGGTGAAGGTGATCAGGGTCAAATGTCTGTGGATGAGTTTGCAGCATTTATTAACAGCGAAGTAGAAAAGGAAACATCGAAATAAATAATACGCACTATGATTTATCGTGGTGCCTAATTTATATAACGTAAACAAGGAGCCGGCTTAAGCCGGCTTTTTTACTATTGTAGAAATCCACAATCCTAAAAATACCAACGCACCATTCAAAATTAATAGCTCAAACCCAAACTTATACCCTCCTAACCATTCAACAGAATTGTAATTTAAAATAAAACAAATTACAGGTGAGGCAAGCGAAATATAGGGAATCCAACTTTCAATAGGCTTCAATTTGGTAAATAGACCAAATGCAAATAAGCCCAGCAAAGGTCCATAGGTGTATCCAGCAACAGTAAAAATCGCACTTACAACACTTTCATCGGAAATAATATTGAAAACTATAATGACAATAGCTAGCAGAGCGGAAATTCCAATGTGAACTTTCTTTCTTGTTTGCAAGGCTTTTTTAGTTTCCAGTTCATTGTGATTAAAACCAAGTATATCAACTGTAAATGTTGTCGTTAATGCAGTCAACGCCGAATCAGCACTTGAATAAGCTGCAGCAACTAATCCCAATACAAACATTATTACCACAAAACCAGGAAGACCTCCTTGCATTATCACCAAAGGAAAAATTTCATCTCCTTGAGTAGGAATTTCAAGTCCTAATGAATGAGCATAAGTATAAAGCATCACTCCTAGCGTTAAAAACATAATATTTACAGGAACAAATGCAATTCCGTAACTCAACATATTTTTTTGAGCATCTTTCAAATTTTTGCAACTCAAATTTTTCTGCATCATATCTTGATCCAATCCAGTCATCACAATTGTAATAAACATTCCTGCAAAAAATTGTTTGAAAAAATGATTTTTACTTTGCCAATCATCAAAAAAGAAAATTTTGGAATAATCCGAATCTGACACAAATTGCCATAAACTTTCTCCTGCTATTTTATCTGAAATAATATAAATGGTAAAAATTGCCGACACAAACATGAAAGTTGTCTGTAATACATCCGTCCATATGATCGTTTTGATGCCCCCACGATTAGTATAAACCCAAATAAGCAAAATAGTAACGAACACAGTCACAAAGAATGGAACACCTAAAGGATCGAAAACCATTACCTGCAGTACAGTTGCGACAATAAACAATCTAAAAGAGGCTCCTATTACCCGAGAAACAAAAAAGAACCAAGCACCCGTTTTCTGACTAAAAAATCCGAATCGTTGTTCTAGATAAGTATATATTGAAGTTAAATTCAATTTATAGTATACTGGCAGTAAAACCCATGCGATAACAGCATACCCTACCACATATCCTAACACCATTTGCAAATAACTAAATTGTGTTGCCTCTACCCATCCAGGAACAGAGATAAACGTAACTCCAGAGAGAGAAGCACCTAACATACCAAAGGCCACAACATACCATGGTGATTTTCTATTTCCCAGATAGAATCCAGCGTTACCCTTTGAACTAGTTATACGAGAAATCAACATCAAAACCCCAAAATAGGCAAGAATTGCAATAATTATATAGTAAGGACTCATTTGGTATAATTTTTTACGAATAAAGAAAGAAAAAGTGTAAATGAAAAGTTTGGGCATAAAAAAAGAGCACTTTTCAGTGCTCTTAATTCTCCTTGCGGAGAGAGAGGGATTCGAACCCCCGGTCCCGTGAAGGACAACGGTTTTCAAGACCGCCGCATTCGACCACTCTGCCATCTCTCCTAACGCGGTTGCAAATGTAGTATATTTATCTTTTTCACCAAAGATCTCACGCAAAAAATTTTATCTTTTTTACTGCAATCTATTCTCCCAACTGATTTTCAATTATTTGTAATAGGTCTATTTTTCTGATATTTTAAACAAGAAATTTCGCAAATGTATTTCTGGACCAAATAAACTCCATAAATGAACAAAAACATGCAATATTTTGTGTTATAAAATGTAATTCATACATTCACATATATGAATTCAATTTCATAGTGAACTTAAATTGTTCACAAACAAAAAATATAAACAAAAATTCACATCATGTTAAAAGAAAATTTTGTTGAATACATCACAAATAGCATCTCTGAAAATTGGGATCTACCTGCTCTATCTGATTATAAAGGTAAGGATTATACTTTTGCTGAAACTGGTGAAAAAATAATCAAATTACATACTATTTTCAAAGAACTTGGAATAGAAAGAGGTGATAAAATTTCCCTTCTAGGTCGAAATTCCGCACATTGGGCTGTAATATATCTAGCAACCGTTAGCTACGGTGCAGTAATAGTTCCAATACTTCCTGATTTTCACTCAAATGACGTGCATCATATTGTAAATCATTCTGACTCAAAGCTCCTATTTGCAGGAGAAATGGTTTGGGACAATATTGATGAAACATGCATGAAAGAGTTGCTTGGAATACTCTCTGTTGAAGGCTTTAATGCATTGTACTCTAAACCTGAAAGCAATTTTGAGGAAGTAGTAAAAAATGCACATGATACATTCAATAAAAAATATGAAAACGGATTTAATAAAGAAGACTTTAAGGTAGAACCCGTTTCTAATGATGATATTGGGATTATTAACTATACCAGTGGAACAACTGGATTCTCCAAAGGTGTAATATTAAAAAACAATGCGCTTGCTGCCAATATCAGGTTTGCAAGAAACAACCTTCCTTTGGGTGCTGGAGAAAAAGTAGTTAGCATGCTCCCACTTGCCCATACCTATGGTTGTGCATTTGAGTTTTTATGGCCATTCTCAATGGGTTGTCATATTAATTTCTTAACAAGAACTCCTTCGCCAAAGATTATTGTTCAGGCATTTCAATCTGTAAAACCATCAGTTGTAGTAACAGTGCCTCTGATTATTGAGAAAATCTACAAAAAGCAAATCAAACCAGCATTAGACAAAAGGCTTTTAAAAATACTCACCAGTCTTCCACTTATACATAAGCCTATTTACAAAAAAATTAATAAAAAGCTTTCAGATGTATTTGGAGGACAGTTTCGTGAAATTATTATTGGTGGAGCTCCATTAAGTGAAGAAGTTGATATTTTTCTAAAGAAAATTAATTTTAAATATACTATTGGATATGGAATGACTGAATGCGGTCCTCTGATTAGCTATTCCAACTGGGATAAAACTAAATTAAGATCAGCTGGTAGTGTTGTTGATACGCTTGAAATTAAAATTGACAGTAAGGATCCGGTGAATGAGTCAGGCGAGATTATGGTGCGAGGTGAAAATGTAATGGAAGGATATTATAAAAATCCGGAAGCCACAGCACAAAGCATTGACAAAGAAGGCTGGCTGCATACTGGTGATTTAGGAGTGGTTGACGAAGATGGATTTGTATTTATTAATGGAAGAAGCAAATCATTAATATTAGGTCCATCTGGCGAAAACATTTATCCTGAAGAAATAGAAGCAAAAATTAACAGTCTACCTTTTGTAATGGAATCTCTGGTATTACCAGATGACAATAAGCTAGTTGGACTAATATATCCTGATTATGAAGCTATTGACAAAGATGGACTACGTTTGAAAGATTTACCTGACCACCTTGAAGCTGGTAGAAAAGAAGTAAATGAATCGTTACCTAAATACAAACAAATAAGTCGTTTTAAACTTTACCCAAACGAATTTGAAAAAACCCCTAAGAAAAGTATTAAACGATTCCTTTACGAAATAGATGATTAAATTTGTGGCCAATAGCTTTTGCTTTTGGCCTTTATTTTCATTTAAGAACAAATAGAAAATGAGTACTAAATATTACTTATTATCAATAACATTTTATTTAATTGTTATTACCGGTTTATTTTCTCAAAACTCCGATCAAAAAACAGACAGACCTGATTTAAATTGTGTTGAAGCAACATACAAGGATGGAACATTAAAATCCAAAGGGTGCTTCATACTTGAAGAGGATAAATCCTGGACAAAGCATGGTTCCTGGTTACATTTTGATAAGAATCAAAACATGATTGATTCAATTAATTATTCGCATGGTACTTATGTTGGAATAAGAAAAACATTTGATGCAAAAGGAAACTTAATTGAACAAATAGATTATGGTGATAATATTTTTCCCAGAAATATAAAACATACTGAATTTTTCAGTAAAGGTGCAACCAAAGAGATAACAACAACTTATAATCAAATCAATAAAGATTCAATTATAAAACATGGTGTTTTAACCTCTTTATGGAAAAATGGTAATTTGAAAGACTCAATAGTTTATATAAATGGAATAAAAAGAACCTGGTCAGGATATTACAAATCAGGAGAACTATCATTCACAACTGATTTTGGAGAGAAACCCG
Source organism: Salinivirgaceae bacterium (assembly GCA_002869335.1). Taxonomy (GTDB): domain Bacteria; phylum Bacteroidota; class Bacteroidia; order Bacteroidales; family Salinivirgaceae; genus Salinivirga. The sequence goes on from PKTE01000310.1 coordinate 32,430, forward strand.
AAAAAGGATCAGCTATTGAAACCATCGAGTACAATAAAGATGGCTCTATTAGGTCAACCAGAAAAGAATATGTAGGGTATGATATAGATATGTATTAAAATCTAGGTGAGCTAATCAACCATTTTTTTCTTTTTCATATAGTTTGCGATATAAACAAATGGAGTATCAGCTGCTGCCACAATCCATTTTAACACATATGTAGTTAAGACAATCTCTATTAGCACCTCATTTTCATAAACTCCATAAAAAGCAATAAGAGTAAAAATTACGCTATCTATCAATTGAGAAACCATTGTGCTTAAATTATTTCTCAACCAAATATTTTTGCGGCCCTTGAAACGCTTTTTCCATAAATGATAAGCCCATATATCATGTTTTTGAGATATTAAATATGCTGTAAAACTTGCAATTACAATACGAGGCATGAAACTAAATATATTTGAAATACTATCATGCGTAGATTTAGAAAATTCATCTCCAAGCGGTTCAAATAATAGGGCTAAATTCATCAGTAAGGTCATACTAACCAAACTGAAAAAACCAATCCATATAGCACGATTAGCTTCTTTTTTACAATAATTCTCTGATAAAATATCTGTAACTAAAAAGGATGAAGCATATACTATATTACCGAGCGTAGCTGCAAATCCAAAAAGACTAATACCTTGAATAACCTGAATATTGGCAATAATAACCGAAATAGGCACCCAAATAAACAGACCCATCTTACCAAACACCCTATAAGCTAACAATATAAGTGCAAAATTCACTAACAACATTGCTAGCCAAAACAATTCATTCATAAAATCTTATGTTCTTTATTTTAGAAAACAAACAGCTGAATAGAAAAATAGTTGTTTAGTTTTAAAAAGATTAAGACCTTCAAAATTAATTTCTACGATAAACTTTTGAATTATTCCTCCTCCTCAACTTCATTAATTTCAAATCCATCTTTCTTATCTCCAGAAATGACAAAAATGCTATGGAATTGAGAAATATTTCGGACACTCGCCAGTTTCTCTTCCAAAAACACTTTAAATTCACTCATATCAGCAACCATCACCTTCAACAGCGCATCATAGTTTCCTGATATGTAATAGAACTCCATCACTTCTGGCAATGACATAGCATCTTTTTGAAAATTTTCAACAATCTCTTTTGTATGATTTTTAAGTGACACCATGATAAATGAAGTCATATTGCGCCCTATCTTTTCAGCATTAAGCTTTGCAGAATACTTCTCTATAATACCAGCTTTCTCAAGCTTCTTAACACGCTCATATACAGGAGTATTAGACAAATGAAGCTGTGAGGCCAGTTCTTTAGTAGTAATACGCGCATTCTCTTGTAAAATGGCTAGAATTTTCCTATCGGTGCTATCCAATTTCATAGTTTATAGAATTTTATAGAATGTTTGACCTTAAAATATGCAATACACATCAATGTATTAGAATATTTAATAGATATTACAGAACAAATATAGTTAATTTTTCTAAAATAACACATTTGTACAGATATTTTAATTATTTTTTAAGATATTTGCAGCATCAAAATCTAAAAACCTACTACATGAAAGAAATCAGATGGCACGGTCGCGGCGGACAAGGAGGATTTACTGCCTCCAGGTTATTAGGAATAGCCGCCGGTATGTTTGAAGAAAAACATGCACTGGCCTTTCCTTCTTTCGGACCCGAGCGTCGTGGCGCACCGGTTTTAGCCTATACGAAGATTGACAACAAAAAGATTCATGATAGAAGCGAAGTTGAGATGTGCGATTACGTTGTCATTATGGATGAGACACTTGTGAACGAAAATATTGCAAAAGGTATAAAAAAAGATGCTATTGTTTTGGTAAATAGCAAAGAGGGAACAAAATTCGAAGCACTTAAAGATTTCAATGTAAAAACTATTGATGCCACATCTATTGCTCTTGATATTTTGGGACGTCCAATTACCAATACTGCAATGTATGGAGCCTTAGTAGCAGCCTCTGATTTAGTTTCACTTGATGCAGCAACCAATAGTATTAAACACGAAATGAAACCTGCATTGGTTGATAAAAACGTAAGAATAGTAGAAGAAGCTTACAAAACTGTAAAAGCACAATTATCATGAATCGACCGGTAAAACAAGAATATAATAGACCTACTCATATAAAAGACTTTCCCGTTGGCCCCCAGTTTGATGCTGGTCATTTAGCAGATGAAAATGCTGGATGGCGGACATTTAAGCCAGTTGTAGATGCAGAGAAATGCATCAATTGCTTGATTTGCTATCTTGTTTGTCCAGATGGAACAATCATTAAGGGTGAAAATCATGTGAGTGTTGCCTATGATTATTGTAAGGGTTGTGGTGTATGTGCCAACGAATGCCCTAAAGATGCCATTTCAATGGTAAAAGAAGAGCGCTAACCCTTAAAGCAATCAAAAATGAAAAAGAATAAACTATTCATATCAGGCGATGAAGCCATTGCAATAGGAGCTAAACTTGCTCGTCCACATGTAATTGCAGCATATACTATCACACCACAAACTATTGCTGTTGAAAGACTTTCAGACATGGTAGAGAGTGGTGAATTGAAGGCTGAATATATGCATGTTGAATCAGAGCATTCTGCAATATCTGCATGTATGGGTGCCAGTGCCATTGGAGCTCGAACTTTCACTGCATCATCTTCTCAAGGACTTCTATACATGGCTGAAGGGTTACACTACTGTTCCGGCGGACGTTATCCTGTAGTAATGATGAATGCTAACCGTTCTGTAGCTCTACCTTGGAGTATATATGGTGATCAAAGAGATTCATTAGGTTTATTAGATAGTGGTTGGATTCAGGTATATGTAGAAGATGCACAGGAAGCTTTAGACATGATGATTCAGGCATACAAAATAGCCGAAAACCCAAAAGTATTGACTCCTATGATGGTTAATATTGACGGATTCATTCTTACACATACATATGAAATGGTTAACATACCTGAGCAAGAGAAAGTTGATGCCTTCCTCCCTCCTTTCGAAACCGTAAACAAAATGAGCTTCGAAAATCCTAAAAATATGGGATTCAGCTCACAACCAATTGATAATACTGAATTTAAATACCAGCAAGATCGTGCTATGTTTGATGCCATACCTTTAATTAAAGAGACTGACGAAGAATGGGCAAAAACATTTGGCAGAAGATATCATGGCATGGTTGAAAACTACAAATGTGATAATGCTGATTATATCATTGTTACATTAGGTAGTGTGTGTGGTACGACACGAATTATTGTAGATGAATTAAGAGAGCAAGGATTAAAAGTTGGTATGTTGAAAATACGCTATATGCGTCCATTCCCTGAAAAAGAGATACAAGAAATTACGGCCAATGCAAAAGCAATTGGAGTTTTGGAAAAAAACATCTCATTTGGATATGAAGGAACAGTTTTCACCAATGTAAATAGCTCTATTTCAAAAACTAAGGCTCGTCCATTCATGAAGAATTTTGTGGGCGGTTTTGGTGGACGTGATATTACTAAACAAGAAATACGTCAAATGTTTGCCACACTAAAAGAGCAAACCGAACCATCAAAAACAGTTGAATACTTTAACTTAAATGTAGCAACCGATGAATAGTCCAGATACAATATTAGCACCTAAAAGAATTACAGCTAAAAACATGACCGAAAAGGAGTTTTTCTATGGTCATAAGGCTTGTGCCGGTTGTGGCGGATCAGTTGCAGTAAGATTGGCTTTAAAGGTTACTGGAGAAAGAACATTGGCCGCTTTTCCTGCAGGATGTATGGCAGCTGTTGGATTTATTTACCCACAGATGGCATTTCAGAATAACGCCATTATTACAACTTTCCCAGGAGTAGCCAGTATGGCCTCTGGAATAAGCGTTGGAGCTAAAGCATTGGGTTTAAAAGACTATAAAACTGTAGCTTTTGCGGGTGATGGTGGTACTGCTGATATTGGATTGCAAGCACTTTCAGGAATGATTGACCGTGGCGATGATTTAATGTACATCTGCTACGACAATGAAGCTTATATGAATACAGGTATTCAAAAATCAGGATTAACACCTTACGGAACGCAAACAACTACAACACCTGCAGGTAAAAATCTTCCTGGAACTAAGACACACAAGAAAAACCTGTTTGAAATCATTGCTGCTCATGATATCGCTTATGCGGCTACAGCAAGTATTGGATATCCACAGGATTATATTAATAAAGTAAATAAAGCCAAACAAATCAAAGGGCCATCATTTATACATGTATATGCCTCTTGCCCTACTGGCTGGGGAACACCAACTAACACAACAATTGAAATTGCAAAAGAAGTTGTTGATACAGGTCTTTTCTTTTTAGCTGAATATGAAAATGGTGAATTCAAACTAAATAAGAATCCTAAAGAATTTAAGTCCATTAAAAATCACTTAAGTAAGCAAGGAAGATTTAAGCATTTAACTGATAATGATTACGATATAATTACAAAACAGCGCGATATGAAATGGGAACGTATGCGCAAATTTTGGACACTCCCATAAACAAGTACTAGCGTAAGCTGCTAGAAGAAACAAAAAACCGATTTTATCGGGAAAACAGACTCTTTATAGGTTGTGAAGTAGATCATAGCTACTATTGGGCCGCCAGAAATGGTGGCCCTCACTTTTTATAAGCCCAAATACAGCAAAAAACCTGTTAGGGTTTTAACCTAACAGGTTTAACAAAAAAAGTCCGACTAACAGCCGGACTTTTTAAATATTATGAAGATAGCATTTTACAAACCAAATGCTTCTTTAATTTTATCAACATAGTCTAATTTTTCCCATGCGAAAAATTCAACTTCTTTCTCAACGATTTTTTCTCCTCCGTTTGTTCCTTCTATAAACTGAACTTTTTTGGTATATGGGTCACGTCCCATGTGTCCATAAGCAGCAGTTTCTTCGAAAACAGGATTTTTCAAACCGAAACGTTTTACAATATAAGCTGGGCGCATGTCGAAAATTTCATTCAATTTTGCAGCAATCTCACCATCAGTCATATTTACGTTGGATTTTCCGTATGTTTCAACATACAAACCAACAGGCTGTGCTACTCCAATAGCATAAGCTACCTGAACCAAAGCCTCGTCAGCAACACCTGCTGCCACAAGGTTTTTAGCAATATGACGAGTTGCATACGCAGCAGAACGGTCTACTTTTGAAGAATCTTTACCAGAGAA
>PKTE01000319.1 GCA_002869335.1 Salinivirgaceae bacterium
CATAATGCTATAAGGTACATATTCATTAAAGGCTGGAATACCGTTGTAAGCTAATAGGTATAACAGTGCTCCACTTAATCCTCCTGCCAAATAAACCCCTAAAAGCTTTTTTTGGTCTATATACATCAAAAAGATTCGGCCAAACCAAAACAGCCAAAGCATATTGAACAATACGTGAAAAAGATCTTTATGAAGGAACATATAAGTTACAACTGTCCATGGTTTTTGGGCTAAATCTCCAATGGCAGTTGGCACTGCCAGCCATCCCATAACTTCACCAATCATTCCTTCCGCTACCTCTGTGTTACCTCCAGTGAAAATAAATATTACATGTAACAAATTTACAAACACAAACACGGCAATGTTTATAAGAATAAGCCTTGTAAGCATTGAGCCTTGTTTAAACTGGTTTTGTATTTCTTTCCAAATGGTATTCATGGTTATATATTGGGTTTAATAGAATTTTTTTCCTTTACTGTTCCAGTATTTGATAAGTATAAATCCAAATAGCATTCCTCCAAGGTGCGCAAAGTGAGCAATATTGCTAGCCGAGTTAGTTAATCCTAACCACAATTCCAATGCTCCGTAACCTATAACCAACCATTTCGCTTTGATTGGAATAGGAGGGAAAAGCAACATTAGTTGTGTGTTTGGGAATAACATTCCAAAAGCCAGGAGAACTCCAAATACCGCTCCTGACGCTCCAACTGTAGGGGTGTTTAGTAGTAAGTTAAGTTGGCCTAGTTGCGGGTCAACATAGTTTCTTCCTGTTCTTAAAATATTGGCTCCTTCATTAAGTATTAGGTTCACTTGTTGGTTCGTTAAATCACTCATTATTGATTGAACCTCTAGGTAATGAACAAACATATGTAGCGCTGCAGCGCCTAATCCTGTTACGAAGTAGTATATGAAAAACCTTTTGGGCCCCCAAACAGATTCTAATACGCGACCAAACATATATAATGCAAACATATTAAAAAACAAATGCATTAAATCACCATGCATAAACATATGAGTTACTATTTGGTATGGCTCAAATTCAGAAGATAATGGGTAATAGAGTCCAAGTTTAAAGTTTAGATTGGTATTAAACATTGAGTCCAATGCCATTGCTCCCAATAACATCAGCACATTAATAATCAGTAAATTTTTTACTACTGGTGGAATATTGTTAAACATGGGTTGTCTGTATCCTTGCATTTTTCACTAATTGGTTAATAACTTTTCAATATCATCAGTTGTCAATATACGTAAAACGGGTTTTCCGTCTGGTGTATAATTCGGCATCTTACAGGTAAACAAACTTTCGGTCAAATGTTCCATTTCCGATTCTGTAAGTAGCTTTCCTTTATTCACTGACGAAATTTGTGCCAGTTTTCCGGCAACCATTTCTGTCAGGTTCTCATGTAAATCAGGGTTGGCTTCATCCAGCGACGCAATTAAATCTTCTAGAAGTGAAACAGGTTGCAAATCTGTTAGTTCAGCTGGAATTCCCATTATTTGAAACTCGTTCTCATTTTCATTGATATGGTACCCGATTTTTTTTAGTTCTGGTAATATTTCCCTCAGCGTATCGGCTTCAAGGGGGTTAGGGGTGTAGGTTTCGGGAAATAGAGATGGTTGAGTTGATGATTGCTTAATGCTTAGATTGTGTTGCAACTGCTCAAATAATATGCGTTCATGCGCCCTTATTTGATCTATCAACATTACCCCCGATTTAACATGCGAAAGAATATAACGCTGTTTAATTTGGAAGAATTTCCCGGATGAAATTTTGTCAGTAGATATGTCAGTTTTGTTCTCTTCTTTAAATCTAATTTCTTGATCAGATGACTCTTCTTTGTCAAAATCCTGATATAGTGTATCCCAGTTAGGTGTAGATTTTTTTTGTTCGTATTCCTGATATCTGTTTTTTGATTGGTACGACCTTTCATTTTGAAAAGGGTTGTACTCAGGATTTACCTTTATTTGTGGCGATTGAGTTGGAGTAGGATGGTTGCTGGCAACCGGAATTTCTATGCTGTTTGTGGCATCAAAATCTATGGTTGGTGTAAGATTGTGTTTCCCAATAGATTCTTTAACAGCAGCAATGAGAATTTGCCATAAGTCCTTTTCGTTTTCAAATTTAATTTCTGTTTTTGTAGGGTGAATGTTTACATCAATGCTCTCCGGGTCTACATCAAAATAAATGAAAAATACAGGCAACGAACCTTTTGGTAATAACCTTTCATAGGCCATCATTATAGCTTTGTAGAAGTAAGGGTGCCGCATAAATCGGTTGTTGGCGAAGAAGTATTGTTCTCCGGGGCTTTTTTTAGCAATTTCAGTTTTGCCTATAAATCCATGTATTTTACCCAGCGTAGTATTGGTTTCTATGGGAATTAAATTTCCATTATATGTTTTTCCAAAGATTTGAATTATGCGGATTTTTAAATTGCCTTTGGGTAGGTTGTGAACAATATTTTCATTATGAATTAGCTCGAAGTGAACTTGTGGGTTTGTCAGTGCAACCCTAATAAACTCTTCATTTATATGCCTGAATTCGGTGGTGTCAGACTTCAGAAATTTTCTTCGTGCAGGCACATTGAAAAAGAGGCTTTTTATTTGAAATGTACTTCCTGTAGGACATTGAACTGCTACTTGTGAGGTTACTTCAGAACCTGAAATTTGAATATGTGTTCCAAGTTCATCCTCACTCGTTTTAGTTTGTAAAGAAACTTTTGCAATGGCAGCAATTGAGGCCAAAGCTTCACCTCTAAAACCCATAGTGGTTAGGTGAAACAGATCTTTTGCTTCTTTTATTTTACTGGTGGCATGCCGTTCAAAAGCCATTCGAGCATCGGTGGTAGACATTCCCTTGCCATTGTCTGTAACTTGTATCAGAGTTTTTCCCGCATCCTTAATAACCACGGTAATTTTATCTGCTTCAGCATCAATAGCGTTTTCAATAAGTTCTTTAATTACCGAAGCTGGTCTTTGAATTACTTCGCCCGCTGCGATTTGATTTGCTATGTGATCTGGTAATTGATGTATTTTATTTCCCATAAAGTCTAATGCCCTTCTGCTTCAATTAAAATAAATCGAGAAATGGTATATCTTCAAATATTAAGTAGTATGCTAGTAGCGAGAGGATTACAATAATGATAAATGCCCTAGTATTGGATATTCGAGATGATTTTTTTTGTCTCTTTCTTCTATCCGTAAATTTTCCCCTGATAGATTCCCCTGGTCCAGCTTTACCTGTTAGCCGATCCTGTCTTTTTTTACGTTCTTCTTCCTCCGGGTCGTAATAACGCGGTGAGTAGTTGAATTTTTTATTTTTCGGAGTATGAAAGAATTTAACCTTTAGCATGTTTTTTATTATGAAATTACCAATTCTGTGCCAGTCTACAAAGGTAACGAATTAACTTGAACTCAAATTTGCCTACAGCAGAATTTTATTTGTTATGAGCAAAGGTGTGTTATATCTAATTAGCTTATTTACTATAAATTAATGCAAATAACTTTTTAGGTTATATAAAAGATGCTATATTTATTACAACTAAAAACCAACTGAATGCTTCGATTTTTACTTGTTATAATAGGCTTGTTGTATTCTTTTGCATCTTATGCTTCTGCGGACTCATTATATTTGAGACTCAAGCATTCTGTACAAAGTGAAAAATCCAATTGGTACAATGAATTATCATGGTATTATCAAAATATAGATTTAGATAGCTCAATTTATTATGCAAGCAAAGCTATTCGTAATGCCAAGGATTATAGACAAAATGCTGAATTGGCTAGAGCATATGGACTGCAAGGGAAAGCACTTGTTTTTACTGGACAATTAGGTGAGGCTGATGAATATTTGGATAGTGCTATATTTTTATCTAAAACGAATTATTCTGTAACATACCTTAATGCTTTGGTCAATAAAGCTCTGATACTGGAAAATAGAGGGTTGTATGATCATGCCTTGGAGTTGTATCATCTAACACTAAAACTTTCTGATAGCTTAAGTCTTATGAATGTTAAATCTCAGGCACTTAATAGTTTGGGTATTGTTTCAAAAAATTTACAGAAATATGATCAGGCGCTCAAGTATTATGAAGAAGCACTTGAGATAAGGAGACGCAGCGGAGATTTAAATGGCGTTGCTTTTATTCTTAATAATATAGGAACTGTTTATGATATTCTTGAAAAGACAAACAAAGCATTGGAAGTTTATAATGAAGCTCTAATTCTTAATCAGGAGTTAGGCAATACAATTGCCGTTGCCTATACAAGATTTAATATTGGTGTTATCAATACAAGAATGGGTGATTATGATGAAGCATTGAAAAACTTTAATGCCTCTATTGCTGTGGCTGAGAAGTTTAATGATGTTACTAGTCTGGCCTATAACTATAATCAGCTTGGGAGTTTATATTTAAAGCGAAATCAAATATCAAAGGCTGAGAATTATGCCGACAAAAGTCTAAAGATTTCCGAAGAATCAGAGCTTTTAGGTGTTTTGGTTCAGAACTATTTTTTAAAAAGCCAAATTGCCGAAAAAAGAAAGGAGTTTAAATATTCATTAAATTATTATCGAAAGTTTGCTGAGTTAAGGGATTCTATATATAGCACTGAAAGCAAGAAAAAAGTAGTTGAGTTGCGGCATGCTTATGAAAACTCCAGGATAGAAAAAAGGGTGAAAATACTTGAACAGGAAAAACAGTTGCAAAAATTACAACTGGAGCAAAATGAAATACAGATTCGTAATAGAAGTCTTTGGATGATGCTGTTTCTTACAGGATTTATTTTAATTGCGGGTTTCTCTGTGTTGTTATTTATGCAAGTGAGACAAAAACGTAAAGCTAATAGTTTATTAGCTAAAAGGAATGCAGAAATTAGTGCGCAAAATGAAGAAATAAAAGCACAACGTGATGCTTTGAGTAACTTTAATAAACAGCTTGAGGCCCAAAATATTGAAATTGAAGCCCAAAAAGATGCTCTTGCAGAGCAAAGAAACTTGGCCACAAGACAACGAGACAAGATTTATCATCAAAAACTGAATTTAACTGATAATATTACTTATGCAGCTAGAATACAGAAAGCTTTGCTGGCGCCAAAAGAGAACTTTGCTAAATATTTTCGAGAATATTTTATTTTCAATCAGCCTCAAGGTATTGTAGGAGGAGATTTTTATTGGGTATGTGAGGTTGGCTCCAAGGTTGTTTTAGTTACTGCTGATTGTACTGGGCATGGAGTTACAGGAGGCTTTATGAGTGTGCTAGGAATTTCAATACTTAATGAAGTTGTATTAAGAAAGGAAATTGTGGACCCTGCTCAAATATTGAATGAAACTCGCAGGCAGGTTATAGCATCGTTACATCAAAATAAATCCCCTGATGATAATAAGGATGGAATGGATATGACAGTTTTTTGTTTTGATAAACCAAATCATAAATACGCGTTTGCTGCCGCAAATCAAAAGGCTTATGTCGTAAATGTGGAAACTGATGAGTTCACTGAACTATTGGGTGATAATATGCCGGTATCATATTATAATGAATTGCAAGGTGAGTTTTCTGTGAAAACGGGTAATTATAACAGCAAAGATGTTTTCTATATGTTTTCAGATGGTTATCCGGATCAATTTGGTGGAACTGCTAATACAAAGTTTTTATATAAGCGTTTTAGGAAATTAGTGCAAAAAGCTGCTCCTTTAACTATGAATGAACAACTCGATGTGTTTGCTACTACATTTTATCAATGGAAAGGCAAGTATGATCAGGTGGATGATTTATTAGTTGTTGGTATAATTGTTGATTAATTAAAATGCCGAATTGAAGTGAAATACAATGGATTATATAGTTTCCTGTGGCGAAGGACAATTCATTTAATTTGGTGATTGAAAAAAATACCCAAAAAAGATAAAATTCGAGTGAAATATTTTTGTTTCTAAAAAATCTTTATCTATTTTTGCACCCGCAATGATTCAAAATGAATTGTTGAGGTAAAAATGGCCCGTTCGTCTAGGGGTTAGGACGCCAGGTTTTCATCCTGGTAACAGGAGTTCGATTCTCCTACGGGCTACAAACAGAACTGAAGAGTAAAAAGAAAGAGCATGGCAAACCATTTATCAGCAAAGAAAAGAATTAGACAAAGTAATGCGAGAAGATTGCAAAATCGCTATTATGCTCGTACTACACGTAATGCAGTTCGCCAATTAAGAGCTACAACCGAGAAAGATCAGGCTACAGAAATGTTACCTAAGGTTACAGCTATGTTGGATAAACTTGCAAAGAAAAATATTATTCACAAGAACAAAGCAGGTAACCTTAAATCAAAACTTACAAAGTACGTTAACGCTTTGTAATTCCTGATATCTTTTTCTTGTAAAGATATGGCCCGTTCGTCTAGGGGTTAGGACGCCAGGTTTTCATCCTGGTAACAGGAGTTCGATTCTCCTACGGGCTACATTCTAGTTTTAAAATGATGCACAATAGTTTTACTATTGTGCTTTTTTTATTTATACAACTTTGTGTTTGTGGACTATTTCTGGATCACTTGACATTTCCGTTGGATATTAAAAAATAATGCCAATATTTTGGTACCTCTAAACAGGAAGAATTTAACATCTCTCACTCCTCTATAAGTGGCTCTAAGATAATCGGTTTAAGGTGGGTTTTGATTAAAGTGCTAATTGAACAAAATGAAAATATTTCTTCTATATTTTCCTTTTGCTGTTACGTTGGTTTATTTCATTCTTACAAAACCTCTATTATTAACGAATCTGGTTGATCGCTCTAGCCGCTGGGCTTTTACTTTTTTTGCTGCAGCTCAAAAAAAGTAAACAAAAAAACGCCGCCGCTGAAGAAAAATAGCTAAAAATCAGC
>PKTE01000348.1 GCA_002869335.1 Salinivirgaceae bacterium
TGTAATATTTTACTAAAGGTTTTGAAAACGGATTACTTAAAACACGAATTCGTCCAAAATCACCCAAAGCAATTGTATTTTTATCTACTTCAGCAACGGAAAAAACCTCATCTGTTATTTTGTAATGCTGCTTAATATCCCAATCTTCTCCTTTAATTCTGGCAACATACAGGCCCTTATTTGCAGCAATAAATAAAGTGTTTTCTTGAAATTTAGAAACAACTATCTGATTAATATATGCATTAGGAATAAGCCATGTAGCTTCATGATTTTTAACCATATACAAGCCTGTATTAGAACCAACCATCACTATTCCCTTAAACTCCAATAAATGCAGACACTTACCTTTAATTTTTTCAATTTGCTCATAGCCATATCTTGATGACAATAACTTATAAATTGTCTTTGTTCTATAAATGCTTTTGGGACTTTCCTTTTCACTTATAATCTCTTCGGAATGATGCTCTTCATTGGAAGAACTTGAAATCTTATTTGAGAATCTATTAAAAAATTTACGAAGACCTCTTTTTTTCTTTTTTGAGTTTTCAGCTTTCTCTGATTCATTTTCAAGAGGCTTTACAACAATTTTAGAAGGTTGTGAACTTGGTTTTACTTTCACCCTGACCTTTTTTTGAGCGAAATCCTGTTTCTTTTTCAAATAGAACAAGCCTTCACTTGTCCCTACATAATACTCATTCCCTAAATTTAAAAAGCTTTGTAAGTTACCATATAAACCCTCAAAATGATTGAACATTTTAATAGGTAAGTTCAGGTCAATTCTACTAATACCCTTAGCATGAGCAATCCAAAGAGCATTGTCACCATTTGAGAAGATATCGTAAACCTGATCATTAGGTAAACCTGTTGAATAATTTATTGTGTATGAAGTTTTTCCGGTCGTAATATTAAATATCAGTACACCTCCATTCAAAGTCGACAATCCAAGCAGTGAATCATTTAAAAAAGCACCTCCTTGTAAAAGACTCTGATCCAAATACTTCTGATCCTTTATTAGTATTTTTTGAATTTTCTTGCCATCATATCTAAATGACTTATTGTCAGTATTAGCCAGATAAGCATATCCATCATTGGAAGGAATATTAAACAAATAATCGTTATTAAGAGGAAAAACTAACCCTTTTTTTAGAGTTAGTGAATCATTTTCAAGCACGTACAATTTATTTCTGGCGATAATATGAAGTTGATCATTAAATGTGAATGCCCCTGCCACAGGAAACTGCATTTGATTAGTTCTCGCTTTTGAAATCTTGTTTTCTTCATCTAAAATATAGATTGAAGAATCTCCAATTATTAATAAACTTTTCTGAAATCTTACAATTTCACCGAAAATTTCATTGTTTGAATACTGTACAAAACTATTGTAAGTATATGACCCAGAACTATCCATAAAAACTTCACCAAAGCCACCGGGAACAGTAAGAATGAGATCCTCATTTATATTTTTATGAATAACTAATTGTGTAACACTTACATTATGAAGTCTCCCATTTGATCCGTTAAATGCAATAAGCCCCTTTTTCGAGACAAAAAGCATTTCCCCGTCTTTAGTTTGAGTTATATCCCATATACGATAATCTAGTTGGTCAAATTCTGAAAAATTTGTAATATAAGGTGATCCTTTCTGAGCGTAGATTTTAAAGCTAGAAAATATAAATATTACTATTAGAAAGCTCACTAGCTTCCTTTGATGATATAAAAACATAATACCCCTGATTTATTCTATTGAAATTTACTAAAAAAGGATGAATTATGCTATAACAAATGGTTATGATTTTATAATGCACACTAATACCAACACAACTTACAACCTATGGCACAAATACTTATACATTTCAATCATGCTATCAATATCCTTTTGATGCACCTTTTCGATATGCCCATGAGGATTTTCTTCAGGAGCACCAATAAATATCCAATCAATCGGATAATCTGAAGCGCCAATAATAGTACCATCACTTCCACCTGCCTTTTCAACCTCAATTTGAAATGGAACTTCTGACTCTCTCTCAAGCTGAACAATATGATCCCTAAATTTCTTTCTCGGTATACCCACGTCTCTCATAGAAATAGCAACGCCTTCACCAAATTTAACATAAGGTGTAACCCATGTAATATCAGCGATAAGTATTTTATTTATTTGGTATTTATTATACATGATCCGGGATAAAAAACCTGCTTTCCCTCCTTTGCTCATCTCTTCATATGTACTAAAAGCAATAATTGTATCTTTCAATAATGGAGCAATTTGAAGCGTTGTATAAATTCCAAGTCTATTATCTAAAAAAGGACTTATAACCTGATCACCTATTACTTTAAAACCCGGCCTCCATGTCCAGGTAGATCCAGGAGAAAGCGTTTCGTCTTTTTTTAGTTTCCATTCTTTTGCAGAGTTATCAAAATAGACATCAACAATTTTACCATCCTCATTACGAATTTCACTGCTCTCATTCACAGCCGGACTTCCAATTGGTATTAATTCATTATTGTAACCCGCAGTAAATCCTACACTATCCATATGGGCCATTACTGCACAACTAGGTTCACCAAACACCAAAAGCAAGCAATCTTGATAGTCATCACCATAAATTAGTTTTGGCTTTTGAGCCCAGTCCTTACTATTATCTTTAACATAGTCAATTATAAAATCCCTTACCCTATACTCTTCACCTGAAGGAGCATGTATGTTGCAAAGTTGTTTTAATAAATCCATTTTAAAGGGTTTTTGCCGTCACTTTTTCTAACTTGTTTACTCTTTCCAATACCTGTTCAATATCGCGCAAGCGAACTGATAAATCAATGATACAGGCTAACTGAAAATCCTGATTTATAATGTTCAAATCCTGATCTTTGATAATTCGCATGACATTATTCATATCAGGGTATTCAAATTGTATCCTTACCGTTTTTTCTTCTGTTTTCTCAATAATCTTAGCGTTTTCAATAGCATCTGCGGCAGCACTCCGGTATGCATTAATTAACCCCGGTACCCCTAGCTTAGTGCCACCAAAATACCTTACTACCACTATCATCACATTTGTGAGGTCATACGATTGAATTTGCCCCAATACAGGAGGCCCCGAAGAATTAGAAGGTTCGCCATCATCACTGGCACGATACGTTTTTTTGTCTGAACCCAATCTAAAAGCATACACATGGTGACGCGCATCATGGTACTCTTTTTTCAATACTTGCATATTCTCCTTAAACTCATCCTCTGTTTCAATGGGGTACGCAAACGCAAAAAACTTACTTCCCCGATCTTTAAATGAACCCTTAGAAGGACTCTTAATCGTACGGTATAAATCAAAATCACTCATAATAATTCATTCTCTTCTATCCCAAATCACTTAGTTTTTCAAGTAGTTTTAGACTAACAATTTTAAGTGTTTTACCCTCCAGATTAATAATTTTGTCGTTATGAAATTCTTTCATTATTCGTATGGCACTCTCAGTAGACATTCCAGTAAATTCAGCCATATCTTTTCGAGTAAGGTCTAATTCAAACTCATCGCTTTTGTATACATCATTGACCAAATGCAAGATAGCATCTGCTAATCTGCCATGAAGTTGTTTTTGTGTAAGACTAATAAACCGGTTAAAAAAACCTGATATGCAATAGTTTGTATATCCCAGGATTTTATCTTTAACCTCATGGTTATTTGACATACGTTCATGTAGCACTTTAAAACTAAGAGCCTTAACCTTACAATCAGCTAAAGCTGCAGCAGAATAGTCGTAATATTCACCATGATTCAAATTTTCAAACCCAACAATATCTCCTTTACTCAAAATACGTAATATGACGTTTTTATCCTTGTGTTCAATGTAAACTTTTGCAAATCCCTCTTCAATATAGAAAACCTGTGAAGCAATCGTACCTTGTTTACACAAGGTTTCGCCCTTTTTATAACTTATCGATCTCTGATCTTCAAATAAAGCGTTAAACATACATGTAAAATTTCGATAAATCTATAATCAAAAGTTTGTAAAAACAAGGTCAAATATACGTGGTTTAGCGATCAAATCATAAAAAAACATGAGCCGACTCAGCTAATTTCCTATCTCAACCCCACAAATAGATAGCAACTAATTTCGGTTTAGATTGTATTAATAAATAACATTTTTTTTGTTATTTTGTACTATGCCAAAATCAGTAAGAAACATACTAGTCGTTGATGACTCTTCTACCTCAACCTTTTTAATGGAGAGCTTTCTAGAAGAAAATGGCTATAAAGTTATGGTAGCCGAAGATGGACAAAAAGCGATCAACATTTTGGAACAACAAACACCCGATGTTGTATTTTTGGACTTAATGATGCCTAAAAAATCAGGATTTGAAGTATTGACTGAAATTCGTTCAAATCAAAAAACTAAAGATATTCCCGTTATAATTATCAGTGCTAAAACTGAGCAGGCAGATATCTTAAAAGCTAAAGAAATTGGTGCTACAGAGTACATCTACAAACCAGTAGATATTGATTTAGCATTGAACCTTCTTCATAAAATTGAAACTCAATAGTTTTTCTTAAAATCAGAAATAAAAACTAAAATGCTATTGCTGTTGCATAGTTGGTTTTTGAGCGTATTTTTGTGCATGTAAATTTGCAATTATGAGTTATATTCAGGTTGAGCAAGTAAGTAAATCATTTGGCGAAAGAGTATTATTTGAAAATATCTCATTCTCACTTGAAAAGGGTGATAAAACAGCACTTATCGCGAAAAATGGCACTGGAAAAACTACTCTACTAAAAATGGTTGCCGGTATAGAGACATGCGATCAAGGGCAGGTTGTAATGTCAAAAGATGTGCAAATAAGATATTTACCACAAGAGCCCGAATTTAATGAAAACCTTTCCGTATTAGATGCTGTACTTGAGAAGTGTGAACCTTATCGTGAGGTCATCTCAAATTATCAGCAAGCTCTCGACTCTGGTGATGAGCAAGCTATTAATTATGCCATTACAGCAATGGAGGCACAACAAGCCTGGGATATGGACTCCCGACTCAGACAACTCCTGGGTAGCCTGAACCTACATAGAACAAATCAACTTGTAAAACAACTTTCTGGTGGGGAACGTAAACGACTGTCGATAGCCACTACTTTTATTGACGAACCTGACTTTGTAATACTAGATGAGCCTACCAACCATTTAGATTTACAAAGTATAGAGTGGCTTGAGCAATATTTATCAAAGTCTCAAATTACGTTATTAATGGTTACGCACGATCGCTACTTTTTAGATAGAATTTGTAACCATATATTAGAACTCGACCAACAACAAATGTATGGTTATAATGGAAACTTTGATTATTTCCTGGATAAACGAGTAGAACGGATTGAAACCCAACGTCAGCAAGCTGAGAAAGCGAAAAGTAAACTAAAAGTAGAACAGGAATGGGCAAATCGAATGCCTAAAGCCAGAGGAACTAAAGCTAAATACAGACTTGATGGGGTAGAAAAACTAAAAGAAGCTTCGCGCATTCAAAAAGAAGACGACCTTAAAATAAAAACTGCGTCACAGCGATTAGGAAAAAAAGTAGTCAACCTTCATCATATAAGCAAGCAATACGAAGAGCTTCAGCTAATTAATGATTTCTCTTACAATTTCTTAAAAGGTGAGAAAATAGGGATTGTAGGACCCAATGGTGCGGGAAAATCTACATTACTTAATATCATTTCACAACAAATACAACCCGACAAAGGAGATATTGAAATTGGTGAAACCATTTCCATGGCATTTTATGAGCAAAAAGGGTTGGAATTTGACGATGATAAACTTGTGATAGAAGTTGCTCGTGATGTGGCAGAAGTTGTGATACTTGGCAATGGGCAAACATTGGCTGTAGAACGGTTTTTAAATCAGTTTCTTTTCCCAAATGAAATGCATTACCAACGTGTTGAGAAACTCAGTGGTGGAGAAAAGCGTAGACTATACCTTTTGACGGTATTGATGCAAAATCCAAACTTTTTAATTCTCGATGAGCCGACTAATGATCTGGACATCATGACGCTTAATGTGTTGGAAGAATACCTCGAAGCTTTTGAAGGAACTGTATTAATTGTTTCTCACGACCGATACTTCATGGATCGTATTGTAGATCATATTTTTGAATACAAAGGAAACGGAGAGATAAAAGATTTTCCTGGTAATTATAGTCAACTAAGGGAGGCTCAGTTACAAGTGGAAAAAGCAGCAAAAGAGACTGTGAAAAAGAATGTTCCAAAACAAGAAAAGCCAAAACAAGCCAAACAAAAATTATCATACAAAGAGCAACGCGAGCTTGAATCACTTGACAGTGAATTGGAAAAACTCAATGGATTAAAAGCAGAATTGGAAGCAGAATTGGAAAATCCTAACTCAGACGCAGATTCAATTACAGCAAAATCTGAAGAGTACCAATCTGTTTTGAATGAGCTTGAAGAGAAAGAAATGAGATGGCTAGAACTCACCGAACTAAAAGAAGACCTCGAAAAACAAAAACAATAGTACAAATCCCCCACTCTTTTGAAATGGAGGATTTGCAACGCTAAACCCATGTTTAACGATTTTTCACTTAGAATAAAACTATGTAATAGTTATAAATCCTTCGTAAGTTTCATTAGCTGTAAAAACTCACTGCGATACCCTTCTGCATCTATTCCCTTTGACCCAGATGCAATTTGTATCAATCCATCTAATCCGATATCTTTTAAAAACTCCGATTTACTCAAATACATTC
Organism: Salinivirgaceae bacterium; assembly: GCA_002869335.1. Lineage (GTDB taxonomy): Bacteria > Bacteroidota > Bacteroidia > Bacteroidales > Salinivirgaceae > Salinivirga. The sequence goes on from PKTE01000348.1 coordinate 6,742, forward strand.
CAAAACCGGCTACTGCAGAAGAAAACCTAAAGTTATCGGAAAGCTCACTCTTAGTATAATCTTTCATTTTTATTGGCTGCACAATCAAA
>PKTE01000026.1 GCA_002869335.1 Salinivirgaceae bacterium
CTAATGGATCTGAACCTTCTGTAGGTTCAGTATAAGAATTCGCAGTATTCATAATTACAATCCGGGATTCGCCGTCTCCGCTGGTCCACGACAAATTCATTGAGCTAGTAGTTAAATCAGATACAATCATCGAAGATGCATGAATAGTTGGAGTATTGCAATTCATTATTGTAGTTTCACTGCCAGTTAACTCCTCTGTATTGAAACAAATATCTGTTAAATTATATTCGTATATAGCAAAATGGTAGGTTACACCTTGAGCTAATCCACTCACTGGTATATTTCCACTTGCTGAATTAATTCCGTTCGCACTGCCATTATAAACTACAAAATTACCTGACCCAACTTCATCGCCACTCCCAAAAGTTGAACTTGCGCTGTAAGTTGTACCACTTATCGGATCACTATCAACGGCTGATCCACTTTTCGCCAACACTAAAACTCCTCCATCACCATCACCTCTTGTAAAAGAAATATTCATTGAGTTTTCTGTCACAGTATTTGAACTGAAATTAGTCGCTTGTGTACTTGGAGGTGTACAATCCCCCCAAATTAAGTTGACATATTCAGGATGATCTACAAAAGGGTTTCTATTTCCCTGATAACCATAAACAACTTCGTTTCTATTGCGTTCAAAATCATCAACTGGGTCTTCGAGATGCCATGCAAGTAAATCACTTAACACGGCCATCTCAGGCAAAGATGAATAATTATCGGCAGGTATATAATCAACTATTTCAAGATCAATCTCAGTAATTCCTTCAACGCTATTATACTCACCCTCATATCTGGTTGCCATATAAAAAATCATACGCGCTGCATCACCTTTCACCTCATCTCTGGGTTTCCACACCCAATCTGTTGAACTTGTGTAAGATCCTGTAGGAATTGTGCCACCAGCATCGTAATATTCCTCATTACATTCTCCATACCATCGACTATTTCTTGCCGAATTCACACTCACATCAGCAGGTCTTAAATGATGACAATCTGTATAGGCCGGTTGCGATTCTGATGGAAATCCATGACTTTTAAGCCAGCAGTGTTCTCTTGTACATCCTGAACCACTATTATATTCTTGTGCTGCATCTACTGACCAACCGGTATAAAGCAAAATAACGTTTGATGAGTTATTAGGATCTCGATCGGATTCTTTAAGTATATCCCAAACATCTGTACTTGTTGAAGTATATGGATAAACAGTATGTCCACTAATTATATCATTTAAAGCAGTCTTTAATGCTTCTCCGGACAATCCAGAAGCAGGATCATAATAGCCCGCTGGAATTTGCCCAAATAAATTATTATTTAATAAAACAAGAGAAAGGGTTGCTATTATAATAGATTTTACCCAATGGCGAAACAGAACAGTTGGTAACATAATTCAAACTTTAGAATTACACTTGTCCTTTAATTAAGAGTTACCGTTCTTCTTGAACCTCGGGGATCTTCAAAGGAATTTTATTTCAGTGGTTTAAGTTATAAAATTTCCATAAATATTCCAAAGTAATAATATAAAGATATCAACAATATAAACTTCACTTTGTTAAATTATTGCTAAATATTTAACCTATTAGAATAATTACGCTCAATGTATATATGCACAGAATTACTATAAACACAATCTAAATAGCGAACTACAATAAAAAAACAAACAGAAATAAAACCTATTCAAGAAATTATAGTAACATGTTATTCACTTATTCTCGTATAAATTTCAAATGGGTTATCATTTATACTAATTTCTAATATACTACCATTAAGTCTAAAACAAACCTCCTGGTAGTATTCAAAATTATCAAAAAGAGTATCCTCTGGCCCCCACCATACTGTCGTATCCGTAGTAGAAATTTCATCAAATGCTATTTGTGATCCATAATGAGAAGGAATTGGATAAAGTTTGTTGTCTTTTCTGGTAAACGATCCTTTTGTGGCTTCTAAAACGACAAATACATTTTCTGTAAGGTAATCACCTATGTAAGAATCTTCAAAAAATCCATTTTGAGAGTTTTCCTTAGTAAAGGTCAGCAAAGAATACTCTTTTGATTGACAAAAAAAGGCATCAGGTGATTCTAAATACCATGTACCAACTAATCCATCTGGGATAGTAAAATTTTGCTCTTCATCATCCTCACATGAAAGAAAGGTAAAAGTTAGTGCTAATAAGATCCATATAATTTTTTTCATAATACAACTATTAATTTAGGGTATGTAAATTATACATTAAAATATCTAGCTATTTATAGATTTTGTATTCTAGTTTAATACATATACAACCTAAATATCATTAACTTGAGTAACTTCTCAATATTTAATTTAATCTACTCTTATCTAATAATTTACGATTAATAATATATTTTTGATTCAAAAACACACCATCTTAGCACTTCGATAACAGTTAAATTAGTAACTTGAAGGCTGCATATGAAAAATTACTAAATTTCTGATTATCATGGACTTCTTATACACAGTTTATGTAGCTTCGGCTATTTTTGGTTTTGGAATTGTACTAATTGATCTCATTAGCGCTGTAAGCGGTGCAACAGATGGTGACGATGGTCATGGCGATGGTGATGCAGACGCAGGTCAAGGTGACGATGGACATTTTGATGGAGATGATGGTGGAGACATTGACGGCGATAGTGATGGAGATTTTGCCGGAGATCATAGTGGTGACCATGGTGGAGATGACGGTGGGCACCACCATTCTGGAGAAAGTCATGCAGCCCATGATGGCTCATACATGACACAAACAAAGCGATCTAGTGGAAACATTGTCCTCCGTATAATAGCAGCTTTACGGACCTTTGTATATTTCTCATTTGGTTTTGGAGCCATGGGTTGGTTCGCCGTTTATATGGGTAAAGGAATTGTTGTCAGCTTAATATGGTCGGTATCTGTTGGATTGATTATTACAGTATTAGCCAAAGTATTAAGAAAATTGCAACGTAACGAATTAGATTCTCAAGTTAAAAATGAAGAGATTTTAATGGCCACAGCAGAAGTTACAGTTTCTATTAACAAAGGCCAGATGGGCAAAATCCGCATCATAGTTGGCAGCTCCTACGTAGACCGTTATGCCAAAGCTACAAATCCGGCCTTAGAATACCCAAAAGGCTCAGAAGTAAGAGTTGTAGACATAACAAGCGAATACGTTCTGGTAGAATAAAAAAATCACTAATTAACTAATAACTATTAAAATAAACATCTATGGATCAAGCACAAGAAATGCTGGGAAACAACGGCCTAATAGCCGGGATTCTTGGCATTGTAGCCTTTTTAGTATTGATATGGATACTAAAATCGCTCATTAAAGTAACCTTACCGGATAACCTGTTGGTAGTAACCGGTAGAAAAAAGGTAAAAGACAGTAAAACTTATGGTTTTAGTGTCGAAAGAGGCCGTACAATGGTAATTCCTTACTTCCAAAGTGTAGATAAACTGGCCCTTGATATTTTACCCATCAATGTAAAAGTTGAAGGTGTAAACTCCGCAAATGGGATTACCGTAGGAGCCGATGCCACAGCCTGCGTGTGTATCGATGACGATAGCGATCCGATGCTATACTCTGCTGTAGAACGTTTGATGGGTAAAAGTCAGGAGGAAATTAAAGACCAGGTGCAACAAACACTAATTGGTAACTTCCGTGGAGCATTAAACAAAGCAACCCCACTGGAGGCTATTGGGATGCAGGAAAGTAAGATAATTTCCGGTGACGAAGATGATCAACCAAAAGAAGAAGTGCACGAAGAAGTAACCTCTTCTGAAGGTGAAAGAGCCATGTTTCGCAATGCCCTCCTAGACGATATCAATAGCGATATCAGTAGTTTTGGAATGAAGGTCGTATCTGTTTCGTTGCAAAAAATATGGGATACCACAAATTACATCGCCAACCTGGCGCAACGCACACTAGCACAGAAACGACAGGAAGTACAAATTGAAGAGGCCAGATTACAATCCATCGCTGAAAAATCGGAATCTGATGCCCAGCGTAGAATTGAAGTTGCCCGAAGCCGGGCCAATGAAAGAATACTGGAAGCTCGCGAAAAGCTAGAAGTTTACCGTCGCGAAAGTGATGGATTAATTGACAAAGCCAAGCAGGAAGCTGACAATAAAATTCAGGGAGCTATCAACGAAGGTCAGCGACAAGTTGAAGAACTCAACGTTGCATTGAATAAACTAAGAAACGATTCTGAGATTCTTATTGAAGAAAAAGCGAAGCAAAAACGCGCTACTATCTTATCAGAAGGAGAGCTGGAGAGCGCTAAAATAATTGAAGCAGCTCGAAATAAAATCTTGAAGCAAAAAGTTGAAATGTTAGCCAAATCCGGTAGTGTTGGAGCAACAGTGCTATTCATTCAGCAACAGCTTCCTAACCTTTTCAAGTCTTATAAGCAATACGCAGCAGGATTTAAAGTTGATTCGCTTGTGATTATGGACGACGATAAGGGATTTAATGGAGCAGTAAATCGTGGACCAGAAGCATTTGTAAACTTCCTAAGCCATTTTGAGGATGCTACAGGAGTGAAAATCAAAGATTTTTTAACATCAAATGCAAAAGCTAAGGAGGTAAAATCATGATAATATTTGCATCATCACTTATAGGATTAATAGTCATTACCATAATTATTCAATTGATAACCAACATGCGAATTGTTGGAGGTAATTAACTTGGAATTGTTTCAGGAAAAGGTGGTAAAAAACGCTTTAAAATGATCAGCGGTGGACGTATTTTTACTATCCCATTGCTTCATAAATTCTCTAAAATTGATCTCACTCCTTATACTATTGAAGTAGTTGTAGACAGTGCCATTGCAGATGGTGTTGTACCACTAAATGTAAAAGCAACTGTAAGTTTTGCAGTAGCATCGAACATTAACGGACGTGAAAGAGCCAGTACACGTATTCTAAAAATGACTACCAATACTGATATGCTTACAGATGTTGCCAGCAATATCATTGAAGGTCACTTGCGTGATTCCATTGCCACCATGACACCCGAACAAGTTATGATGGATAAAGACGGCTTGGTAGCACGAATGATTAACGTATGTAAAAGTGACCTTGAAAACATTGGTCTTGAGATTACTACAATGAACATTGCCGATGTGGACGATCACCGACTAAAAGGTGTAGACGAACCTGAGCTATACATTGCTCTACTAAAACGTGTTCAAACCGCTAATGCGGAAACCAAAGCCCGAAAAGCTCGCGCCGATGCCCTTGCCAATTCAACGGAAGAAAATGAGAACCGTCGGGCTGAAATTGAAGTACGTGCGCTGGAAAATGAGTTGGAGCAATTATTGGCTCAAACACAAGTACGCGTAAAAGAAGAAATTCAACGTGAAAAAGTTGGAGTAGCACAAGCTATGCAAAGTGCTAAAGCTAACGTTTCGGGTATGCAATCGAAAATTGAGGCTGAAAAGCAGCGTATTGAGATGTTAAAGCAGAAGTTTGAAGCTGATATTGTTACGCCAGCCATTGCCACAAAAGAACGTAATATATTGGAAGCTGAACAGGAAGCAGCAAGAGTGGTTGGTAAAGCCCAGGGAGAAATAGATGAGTTGAAAGAAACCATTCAAATCCTCGCGAAAGGTGGAGAAGAAAGTAAACAAACCTACCTCATCGAAAACTTTGAGCGACTGATTGGACCATTTGCTGAAACACTTGGATTCTTTCCTGTTGATAATATTTCTGTTATTACCGGAGCTGAAGGTAAGCATGATCCAATTTCGGCCATTCATCCAAATGCAATTGCATCTGAGAAAAATGATTTAATACGTGAAGTTATAGCAAATGCATTAGGGCAAAATGATGAGCATTACGAAGACGATGAAGAAGAATAAGAAATTCTCCAATTAACGTAAAATATTGAAGAAACGTTATAAAACAAAGGGCTGCGGAAATTGCAGCCCTTCTTTTTTCTCATAAACAACACCTTAAAAAGTTGTCTCTCGTAACTGCTTGGTACCCCCACCAGGACTCGAACCTGGATCTACAGTTTAGGAAACTGCTATTCTATCCCTTGAACTATGGGGGCATATCCCGATAGGATCAATTTAGCGGTGGCAAAAGTATAATTTTTATATGGATTTGACAACTACTAATCAAGCAAAATAAGCGCTAAAAGAACGGCTACAACCAAGGCCGGCAACATATTCAATATTTTCAGCTTCTTTATTTCCAGAATATTTAAACCTAAACCCAGTAAAAGTAATCCTCCTACTGCTGTGAGTTCATTTACTATTGGATCTGTTAAATAATCAGCTAAATAGGCAGCAAAAAGCGTTAACCCTCCTTGAAACAAGAACAAAGGAATAGCAGAAAAAAGCACCCCAATGCCCATTGAGGAAGCTAAAGCTATAGATGAAAAGCCGTCCAAAACTGATTTAGCCATAAGTAAATCGGCTCCTTTCCCTAATCCTTCATTAAACGCCCCCAAAATAGTCATTGAGCCCATACAGAAAAGCAGAAACGAAGTAATAAAACCCTCCGAAAAATGGGACTCCTTCGATTTCAATCGCTTACGAAAAGACTCAGTCAGTTTATTGAATGCTTTGTCGATATCTAACAATTCGCCAATAATAGTTCCGAGTACCATACTAAAAACCATAATAATAATATGCTCCGTTTTCAAAGCCATATATATGCCAAAAAATAATGTAAAAATACCAATTGCCTGAAATACGCGTTCATTAATTTTCTTTGGCATGCGCGATTTAATGAGTAAACCCAATAGACTTCCTGCAATTACTGCCGCTGTATTTATTAATGTACCTGTCATAGTTTTTTATAATGTTCCACCAAATGTACAAAAAGCAACGGGA
>PKTE01000115.1 GCA_002869335.1 Salinivirgaceae bacterium
GAACCCCTCATCGGAATCTTGCCGGACAAGTTGAGGTTGAACTCAAAAAGTACCTTAACGACAAAACAAACTGGCGAGCTATGCTCACAGACAAAAGAGAGGGCGAACCAGACCTCATCCCATCAAAACAGGGCGCCGTCGCCAAGTTGCCACAAGAACTTGCACAATATGTTACACAATAGCAAGAAATTACCAAAATCACCTATCCTGTTGAAAAATATCCCGTAAAAGTAAAATCAGTAAACCTGGATAAAACCCCAGATTTTAAATCCGTATTGCACGGCATCAGGGGGCAATATCTAATATTTGAAGACGGGCAAGTTTTAAATGTCAGAAAATACAATGGTTACGAAATTGAACTGAACATCGAAAATTACTAATTTTGCAACATGAGTAAACTGCAAGGCACAGTAATAAAAACTACCGGGAGTTGGCATACCGTTAAAACAGACAGCGGCAATCAAATAGATTGTACCGTTCGAGGAAAGTTCAGAATCAAAGGTATCCGTAACACCAACCCAATTGCTGTAGGAGACCGCGTAGGAATTGAGCAAAACATAAATGAAAATACAGGGATAATTGTTGAGCTGGAGACACGCAAGAACTATATCATCAGAAAATCAACAAAACTCTCAAAAGAAGCCCACATAATTGCATCAAACATTGACACCGTGTTTTTAATAGCCTCGCTTGTGGAGCCAGAAACACCATTAATGTTCATTGATCGGGTATTGGTTACCGCTGAAGCATACCGCATCCCGGCAACCATTCTTTTTAACAAAACCGACCTGCTTAACGACGACCAAAAAGAGCTTGCCGAAGTTTACCAGTATATGTACGAAAGCATTGGATATCCAGTTTTATTAATTTCTGCTGAAAAAGAAATTAATCTGGATGAACTTAAAAACAGAATGAAAAATAAAACCAGCGTTTTTGTTGGTCAATCCGGTGTTGGGAAAAGCACTCTAATTAACAAACTACAACCAGGTTTGCAACTCAAAGTTGGAGACATTTCTGAAACACACATGCAGGGAAAACACACCACGACTTTTGCTGAAATGCATCATTTGGATTTTGGTGCAGACATTATAGATACTCCTGGCATACGATCTTTTGGTTTGGTTGAAGTAGATAAAAACGAAGAACTTTCACACTTTTTCCCTGAGATTTTCAAATTAAGTGAAAACTGTCGATTCCATAACTGCACACACACTCACGAACCCGGATGTGCTGTAAAAGAGGCTGTGGAAAATAATGATATTCCATTTACCCGTTATGAAAACTACCTTACCATTATGGAAGGTGACGAAGGAGATAAATACCGAAAAGATATTTACGCAAATTAAAAAAGCACAATCTATGCGCTTATACCAACTTTTAATTACAATAATAATTATAGCATTTACAACTAGTTGCAACGAAAATAACTCTTCAAAAACAAACGATGTTGCCGCAAAAGAAAAGGTTGTAAAAACCCAGAAAAAGAAAGCATCTAAGACTAAGAAAGCAAAGAAGAAATTTCCTAAGCTTACAAACAAAAACCTAACATCATTTCTAACAGAATATTTAAAAGAAAATGATGCTGATTACGCTCTTATTAAAACTTCAAAAGGCGACATTAAAGTAAAATTATTTGATGCAACACCTCTGCACAAAGCTAATTTTTTAATGCTTGCCAGACGAAAAGTATATGATCATACCGTTTTTTACCGGGTTGAAGAAAACTTTATTATTCAGGGAGGAGACTCTGATGCATCAGACCGAAAAGAGATTAAACGTCAAATAGGTCACTATGAAATCCCTCCGGAAATGTATCCAAACACTCTTTATCATAAAGTAGGAGCTTTATGTATGGCCAGACCATATAAAGACAACCCCGAAAAAAAATCCTCAACTTATGATTTTTATATTGTGGTAGGATCAAAATATAATGATTTAGACCTTAATCAAATTGAAATAGACAACGGTTTTAAATTTACCGAAGAACAGCGTAATTACTATAAAACAGTGGGTGGTGCAGCCCATTTAGACAATCAACACACTGTATTTGGCCAGGTAATTAACGGAATGGATGTGGCACGAGAAATTTCAAAAGTTGAAACAGATGGACAGGACTGGCCTAAAAAAGAGATATATTTGGACATAGAAATTATAGAATAATTAAACATTATAAATTTTAAAATATGAGATTACTACTTATTAGCAACTCAACCATGGCTGGAGAGCCATATTTAGATTACTGTAAAAACGATATTGCAGAATTTCTTGGAGAAGAAAAAGTAACAGCCTTGTTTATCCCATACGCAGGGGTAACAATGACTTACGACGAATACGAAGCCAAAGTAAAATCACGCTTTAATGAAGTTGGCCACGATGTTGTGTCAATTCACCAATTTAACGATCCTGTTAAAGCTGTTGAAGAAGCAGAAGCAATTGTTGTGGGCGGTGGAAGCACCTGGCATTTGTTACACGAAGTACGTGCAAATGGCCTTATCGAACCAATACGTGACCGTGTAAAAGATGATATACCTTATATCGGTTGGAGTGCTGGATCAAACCTCACTTGCCCAACTATTAAAACAACCAACGATATGCCTATTATCGATCCAAAAGGATTTGATGCATTAAATTTAATTCCTTTCCAAATCAACCCACACTACTTAGACAAAAATGCTCAAGGTCATGGTGGGGAGACTCGTCAGCAACGAATAGAAGAGTTTCTTGAAGTAAATCAGGATGTTACTGTTGTCGGTCTACGAGAAGGCTGTATGTTTATTTTAGAAGACAGTGATTTTTCTCACAAAGGCGACAGAACCTGTCGTATTTTCCAATATGGCAAGGAATTCTATGAGTTGAAGTCCGGCGATGATTTCGATTTCTTATTAGAAGATTAGATATAAAACGGGAGCCTTTGGGTTCCCGTTCTTTCTCAAACAAAAACAGCAAAGTCATGAATGAACAGTTTCTCCATTACCTGTGGAAGCATAAGCTATTTAATAAATCTCAGATTTTTACTACTGATGGTCTGCCTGTTGAAATAATTTCTGTTGGGGAACACAACCACAATGCCGGACCGGACTTTTTCAATGGTCGCATAAAAATAGATGGAACAGAATGGGCCGGTAGCATTGAAATTCACCTTAAAAGTACCGATTGGTTTAAACACGGTCACGATAAAGACTCCGCTTACAACAATGTTATACTTCATGTAGTTGCACACAACGACGGGCCTGTAATCACGTCAAATAATATATCTATTTCCACCATTGAGCTTAATCTTGACTCAAAATTAACATCTAATTATCAGACACTTATAAATTCAAAAAAGTGGGTTCCCTGCGAAGATTATTATGCTCAAATTGATCCATTGCTGAGAAATATGTGGAATGAAACACTTTTAATTCAAAGATTGCTGCGAAAAAGTAAAATAGTACAATCCCTTTTAGCAGAAAGCAATAATGATTTCGACGAAGTGTTTTTTAAATTGCTATGCTCAAATATGGGATTTAAAACCAATAAACAACCTTTTGAACAACTTGCAAGAAGTATTAATCTTCGCATAATTAGGTCTATTGGAAACAATTTTAAAAGTTTAGAAGCGTTGCTTTTCGGAATTGCCGGTTTTTTACAAAGCCCTGCTGATGAATATCAAAAAACTCTTGCAACTGAATATTTACACTTAAGCAACCGGTTTGGTTTGCAGACAATGGATCCGGTAATATGGAAATTCGCCAGAATGAGGCCTGTCAATTTTCCCACAATCCGACTGGCTCATTTAGCTCATATTTTATCTCGATCAACTTCTTTCACAGATAATCTTAAAAAAGCGATTCAAATTCAAGACGTCCGTAATCTTTTTGATGCGCATGTTTCTGAATATTGGCAAACACATTATACATTTGGCAAACCAGCTAAAAAATCAAGAAAAAACTTTGGTACTTCTTCCATTGATAACATCATTATAAATAGCATATTTCCTTTTCTTTTTGAAGTTGCCAAATATTATGACGATAATGAAACAGAAAAAAAAGTGTTTCGCTGGATGGAAGCTCTCCCACCAGAAATAAATCACATTACAAAACAATGGCAATTGCTGGGTGCTGAAAACACCTCAGCATATGATTCACAAGCGCTAATAGAATTGTATAATGAGTATTGTATTCAACAAAAATGCTTAAATTGTAGGCTTGGAGGATATATTATAAGAGAGAAATAAAATGTACTCAGGACCACAAAATATAAGAATTGCTCTTGCGCTACTAATTGCCATAATGCTAATTGGTGTGGCTGGATATGTTTTTATTGAAAACTTTACTATTGTTGAGGCCTTTTACATGACAGTAATTACGGTTTCTACTGTTGGGTTTAAAGAGGTTCACGAGATGGATCCTGCGGGACAAATATTTACATCATTTCTTATTATTCTAAGCTTTGGGCTTTTTGCCTATGCCTTAACCACGTTGACACGCTTCGTTTTCGATGGAAATTTCCGGAATTACTATTATGACTTTAAAATGCGAAAAATTGTAGGCCGCATGCAAAGTCATGTAATTGTTGTGGGCTGGGGTAGAACTGGTCATAGAGCTGTTGATCAACTTAATAAACATAATACACAATTTGTAATTGTTGAAAAAGATCAAGAACGAATCAATTCCATACGTTCCAAAAAATACGGACCATACATTATGGAATCGAGCACTACTGATGAGGCGCTAACATTAGCCGGTATTGAAAAAGCCCGTGCTATTATTACAACTCTTCCCAACGATGCTGCCAACTTAATGATTATTATAACGGCTAAAAAACTCAACCCAAACATCCAAATAATAAGCAGGGCGGTTCGTGAGAAATCAGACATTAAACTCAGGAGAGCTGGCGCCAACAACGTAATTATGAGTGACAGAATGGGTGGAAGTCGCATGGCGAAAAGAGTAACCCACCCAACAACACTGGAATTTATAGATACACTATTAAATCAACAAGCAAACGTGCATTTAGAACAAATTTTTTGCGAAGATCTTTCAGAGTGCTTTTTAAATAAAACCATAAAAGAAATGAATGTTGGTGCTAAAACTGGCGCAAATATTATTGGCATGCGTAAATCAGATGGAACTATTGTATTCAATCCCTCTCCAGATGTTGTGGTTCAATGTTCAGACAAGCTTTTTGCCATGGGAACCGATGAGGAATTAAGAGCATTGCGAAAATTGCTATTCACTTCGTAAATAACTATTTTTTATCCCCATTTTCAATTTGAATAATTTCTCTAGAGTCAAAATCACCATGTAAAACATTGGGGTGAATCCACCGTTTTTGGCCAGTAGTATAATCCAATATTTGTAGATCAAATCCAGTAGCAATAACTTTAATCTTAGGGATAATTTCTTTTGTAGGTTCTTTAAACAATGGTATATACTTACGCTGCGGAAAAACCAAGTTGGCTTTTATCATCTTTTGTGATCGCTCTGTTGAAATACTTATAAAATTTTCATTTCTCCGCATCCTAATACGCACAAGTGAAATATATTTAGCTTTACGGGCATCTTCCCATTTTCCGAGCTTGAACCCCGCCATAAGCGCATATTTGCGTATTCGCTGATTTTGAAAGTCCACATCAATACGATCTCGCGCTGTAATAATTGCAGTCCCCAAAAGTACTAGCGGAAGTCCCACATACCATAGCATTGAGCCAACCATTCCACCAACAAATATTAGCATTATGGCAACCATAACTAGATTCATCGGTGGTTTACCTATTTTATAAGTGATTATATTTTCTGTTTGTGTTTCCATTCTTGATTAAAGATAGGTAATTTTTACATATTAATTCGAATATGAATAATTTGTGCGGCCGTAGTAGAGACACACGGTCGTGTGTCTCTACAGGCCGTGCATTAAAACCAATAAAAATAATATTTATAAAATTAAATTACCTTTGTCCAGATAAACAAATGAACGAATTACAAAATAATCAATAATAATGGTCGAAATCGGTAAATATAATACGCTCAGAATAGTAAAAGAGGTTGAATTCGGGTTATACCTGGATGGAGGAGAAAAGTATGGCGAAATTTTATTACCAACACGCTATGTGCCGAAAGGTGCAGAACCGGATCAAGAAATTGACGTATTTATTTACAATGATTCAGAAGACCGTATTATTGCCACTACAGAAAAACCACTGGCAACAGTTGGTTAGTTTGCAATATTGGAAGTTGTCGCCATCAACCGCTATGGAACCTTTTTGAATTGGGGGCTTATGAAAGATCTAATGGTTCCCTATCGTGAGCAAAGACAAAGCCCGGAGATTGGAGATAAATTATTTGTTTACATTTATCTTGATGAAGAAACAGACCGAGTTGTGGCCTCCACAAAAACAGATAAGTTTCTAAAAACGGATGAGATTGAATATAAAGAGGGCGATAAAGTAACTGCTCACATTGCATTTAAAAACACAATGGGTTATCGCGCCCTTGTTAACGAACATGTTTGGGGTATGTTTTACCACGACGAGGTTTTTCAAAAACTTGAAAGAGGTGCAAAAGTAGAAGCTTATGTGAAAAAAGTGCGCGAAGACAACAAACTTGACCTCACACTACAAAAACAAGGATATGAGGCTGTGCTAGATTTTTCCGACACATTACTAGAATACCTTCGCAATAATGGCGGTTCTACAAACATAACAGACAAAAGTGATCCCGAGTTAATTGCTAAAACTTTCAACGTAAGCAAAAAAATATTCAAAAAAGCGGTGGGAAAACTTTATAAGAATAAGCAAATTGTGATTGAGGA
>PKTE01000193.1 GCA_002869335.1 Salinivirgaceae bacterium
TAATAATCTCGAAAAAGTAGTTTTTTATATTAATGATATTGAAATTACAACTCTGTATAACTCTCCCTATGAAATAGATTGGGTTGCTGGTGAAAATGATTTTGGCCCGCACACTATTAAAATAGTTGCAATTGATAAGGAGCAAGTTTCAAAGTATGACGATGTATTTATTAAAATAAATGGCACGGTAACAGATAGTGATGGTAATGAATATCCTACTATAAAAATTGGAGATCAAATTTGGATGGGGGAAAATTTAAAAACTAAAACATACAATGATGGAACCCCCATTATATTAGTTACAAATGAGCATGATTGGTATAGAGAAGAGGGGGTTTACTGTTATAGTGATTTTGATGAGGATCAAAATGCGGACATATATGGAGCACTCTATAATTGGTATGCAGTTAATACAGAAAAACTATGTCCTGATGGATGGCATATACCAAGTGATGCAGAATGGTTAACCTTGAAAGATTTTGTTTCCTCAGATGGTCATGGACAATATGTGGGTAAAGCATTAAAATCTACTACTGGATGGGACGATTATAAAATGGGAAATGGACTAGATAGTTATGACTTTACTGCTCTACCAGGTGGTCAAATTTTAGGTGGTTTTTGGGGATTAGGATATTTTGGATACTGGTGGAGCTCTACTGAATACTTAAATTATTATGGCCACTATGTTTCTATGGGTTATAGTTATGATCAATTATATGACTACCATGAATTTAAAGAGTTTGGATTCTCAGTTCGGTGCATAAAAGATTAATTACTCTAATTAAACTGTAAAACCATCAAATAAAAAAAGACCCGCACCTTTGGGTCTTTCAAACAAATACAATAGTCCTATAAACTAGCTTTTATAGTAGTTAGTAGACTCAAAGATTTTATCGGCAGATTTTGCAATAAATCCACTATACTTTTCACCATTTTCATCTTCGAAACGCTCAGCAAACTCATAATAGCATGCAGGAATCTCATAATTACCGTCATTAAAGTCAACAGTAATAATATCGGCAAGCGTACTTGATTGCTTTAATAGTTGTTCTCTTGTACCTTTTACTTCTCCACCAGAAGTATTTAAAGCAAAACCATTGTCTTTAAGTAACTGATTCACATCCTCTATACTACCAATATTATTGAGATGATCTACACTAACTGTAAAATGATTTGCTCTATATCCATATACATAAACCCAGGCAGCGTATTCAGATTCTTCACGTAGTTTTTGATATGTTGCATGACTAACATCTGCCCAAGGTCTGCCCTTGAAAATCAATTCTTTGTCATCTAAAACAGCTTGATTAGCGCTGTCTAAGGCGTTCTTAACTGTTTGCTGCAATTCATCACTGAATTCTTCCAGCATTAACTCACTTATAAAAACACGAGGAGCATTTTCTACACCCGGCAATTCATAATGTTTTGCTTTTAATTTCTTAGCCTCAAAATCATATTGACCTTTTTCTACATAACCTGCATCTATGAATATACGGGCTAACTTATCAATATTTACGCGAGGGTCATTATAAGTTCTGAATGCAATATGGTCATTCACAACTGTATCTCCTTTTGATTCAAAAAGCTCTTTAACTTTTCTGGCTGAGACATTTTGGGCAGCGTATGCGTCCCATAACTTGTCAAAAATTTCTGTGTACTGCATAGTCGAAATGTTTTTTTGTTGCAAACACACAGTTTTAAGAAATGTTTAATTCTAATAAATATGTTGTTCACTAATTATGTTAAAGTTTCATTAAAAGAACAAAAAATGACCTTTTTACCCCATAAAAATATTGTTTAACGAAAAAAAAATTACCCAACTACAAAAAACATTCAATTCATTGATTTATAGAATTTTATATCTATTTCATACACTATGAAGAAAAACATGACAAAAGTCATAAAATACAGACAGAATGCGCCTTTCGGTAGACATATTTTTTTGTTTAACGCAAAAAAATATTTTAAGATTTGATGCTCTTTTATTATGGGTGTAAAAAATAACTTATTAACACCTCATCTTCTTAAATATCAACTTTTTACCTTATTCTTAATTAGAATAATTCTAAATATTAAGATA
The DNA here is from genome assembly GCA_002869335.1 of Salinivirgaceae bacterium. Classification (GTDB taxonomy): domain Bacteria; phylum Bacteroidota; class Bacteroidia; order Bacteroidales; family Salinivirgaceae; genus Salinivirga. The sequence continues at coordinate 2,081 of PKTE01000193.1, forward strand.
TTTTTAACATACTTTTATTTGGTTTTTGTTCAATTACTTCTTAAATTTGTTAAACAAATAAATCAAAAATCGACACCTATGACTGCAATTGAATTTAACACCCAACTTACAGATCTGAGAGACAATCTTCACAGATTCGCTTACAGATTAACAACTGACGCTGAAGATGCTGAAGACCTATTACAAGAAACTATGTTAAAAGCCTTAAGTAATAAGGACAAGTTTCAGGATAAAACGAACCTAAAATCATGGACTTTTACTATAATGAAGAATACCTTTATTAATAACTATCGTCGTGCAACACGTTCGCAAACGATTTTAGATACAACCAAGGAACTTCATTTTCTAAATGTACCTCAGGATAGTGGTTTTATTTCGCCAGATGCCAGTTTCTCTGTTAAAGAAATTAACAAAGCTATTGGTAAATTAGAAATCGAATACCGCAAACCTTTTACAATGCACACTGAAGGGTTCAAGTATAAAGAAATCGCTGAAGAATTAGGTTTACCTATTGGTTCAGTTAAAAGTCGCATTTTTATTGCGAGAAAAAAATTAATGGAAATGTTGCAGGATTATAAAAGATAATCAAATAGTCTATATATATTTAAAGCCGTTTCAATGCATGAAACGGCTTTTTTTTGTATACACAAATAAAATTGAGTAAAATTTGCAAACATTGGAAACACTCAATTGTTACTAAACAAAGAAAAAAATCAACACCTATGGACAAACACTCCTTTTTGGGTAACGCAGAAATAACAAGTATAGAAGCGTTATACCAGAAATATAAAAGCAATCCTGATGACGTTGAAGAATCATGGCGTCATTTTTTTGAAGGATTTGATTTCTCGAAAGCGCAATATGGAGAATCAGAGGTAACAAATAAAGAGTTTAAAGTAATTAACCTAATACATGCTTACAGGCAGCGGGGACATCTTTTTACAAAAACCAACCCTGTTCGGCAACGTAGAAAATACACCCCAACCCTTGACATAGAAAACTTTGGACTTTCAGAAGAGGATCTAAATACAACATTCCAATCAGGTAATATAATTGGACTGGGCTCTACCACCTTATCAAATATTATAAAACATTTGGATGAAACATACCGAGATAACGTGGGTGTTGAGTATATGTATATCCGTCATCCGGAAGTGGTTGAGTGGCTACAAAAGCATATGGAAAGCACTCGAAACCAACCTAACTTCACTCCTGAACAAAAAAAACATATCTATAAGCACCTTGTGAAGGCAGTTGGGTTTGAAAAATACTTGCACAAAAAATTCATAGGTCAAAAAAGTTTCTCTCTTGAAGGAGCAGAAGCACTCATACCTGCACTAGAATCCATTATTGAAACGGGATCAAAAAAAGGAATCAGGGAATTTATTCTTGGAATGTCACATCGTGGAAGGCTAAATGTTCTAAGTAATATTTTAATGAAACCTTATTCCAATATTTTCAGAGAATTTCTTGGAAAATCATACGAAAAAGGCATCAGCCTTGGTGACGTAAAATATCACCTTGGTTATGGCAATACAGTAACTACAGACACAGGTAAAGAGGTAAGACTCAATCTTGCCCCTAACCCATCTCACCTTGAAGCAGTTAATGGAGTTGTTGAAGGAATTGCTCGTGCGAAAATTGATCAAAAATATCAAGGAAACTATAATCATGTTGCCCCTATTTTAATTCATGGAGATGCCGCCATAGCTGGTCAAGGAATATTACATGAAATTATACAAATGTCGCAACTTCCAGGATATCAAACAGGAGGAACAATCCACCTAGTAATTAATAATCAGGTAGGATTTACAACTAATTATCTGGAAGGTCGTTCAAGTACATACTCAACAGACATTGCCAAGGTAACGCGTAGCCCTGTGTTTCATGTAAATGGTGACGATGTAGAAGCTTTGGTGAACACCATCAATTTGGCTATGGAATTCCGCCAAAAATGGCATAGTGATATTTTCATTGATATTTTATCATACAGAAAATATGGCCACAATGAAGGCGATGAACCGCGATTCACGCAGCCAAAATTATATGATATAATTGCAAAACATCCTAACATACGTGACATTTATGAAAAAAAGCTGCTTGAGGAAAATATCAGTACAAAAGAAGAACTAAGATTAGTAAAAGATAATTTCGAAGCAACACTCGATAAAAGTTATGACGAAGCTAAAAAGAAAGAATCTTTAGATATAAAACTATTTTTAGAAGAAGATTGGACAAAATACCCTTATCCAACAAGTCTGTTAATATCAAAAAATATAGATACTAAGTTTGATAAGAAACGCTTATTGGAACTGGCAAAAACTATAACAGAAATGCCAGATAAATATAAATTTCTAAAGAAAGCAGAAAAGATTGTCAATGATCGAAGAAAAATGATCGAGAACAATAAGCTAGACTGGGCAATGGGAGAACTATTAGCCTATGCTACCTTGCTCGACGAAGACTACAGAATACGCATTAGTGGTCAGGACAGTGTTCGGGGAACTTTTGCCCATCGTCATGCAGCGTTTCTTGATGTAAAGGGTGAAAAGCACTATTTTCCACATAAGAAAATTGCTAAAGACCCCACTCAATTCGAGATATACAACAGTTTACTATCAGAATATGGTGTAATGGGATTTGAATATGGCTATGCATTAGCAGCACCAGAAACACTAACCATATGGGAAGCACAATTTGGCGATTTTAGCAATGTAGCTCAGGTAATTATTGACCAATATATTAGCTCGGCTGAAGAAAAATGGGGACTTAAAAACGGACTAGCATTGTTCTTGCCACATGGATATGAAGGACAAGGACCCGAGCACAGTAGTGCACGTATGGAGCGTTTCCTAAGTATGGCCGCATCGGATAATATGGTTATCACTAACCCAACTACTCCGGCTAGTCTATATCATTTATTACGAAGACAGATGCATCGCGAATTCAGACTTCCATTGATTGTTTTTACTCCTAAGAGTTTGCTTCGTCATCCTTTAGTTAACTCAACAATTGAGGATTTAAGCGAAGGGCAATTCCAGGAAGTTATTGATGATAATAACACAATTTCAAAAAATGTTTCGAGAGTTGTATTCTGCACAGGTAAAGTATACTATGATCTGCTTGAGCGAAAAAATGAACTTAAAGTAGATGATATTGCTCTTGTAAGACTTGAACAAATTTATCCATTCCCTGAAAAACAGATTGAAGAAATACTAAAGAAATATCCAAATGCATTGCAATATCTTTGGGTACAGGAAGAACCTGAAAACATGGGAGCATGGGGATTTGTAAGAGATCAATTTAAAAATATTCCAATTCAACTGGTTTCAAGACAACGTAGTGGAAGTCCTGCTACAGGTTTAGGAGCCATTCACAGAACAGAACAAGATGAAATTGTAAAAAAGGTTTTCAAACCTTGCAACTGTGACTTAAATAATAAATATTGCGGACTTCAATGTGTTACCGGAAAAGCCCGTGAAGAAATTAAGAAACAAAGAGATTACATTTTAGAACTACGAAAACATAACGTATTATGATCATCGAAATAAAAATCCCAACGCCCGGAGAATCTATTACAGAAGTAGAAATTGCATCGTGGTTAGTAAGCGATGGTGACATTGTAGAAAAAGACCAGGAAATAGCTGAAATAGAATCAGATAAGGCTACCCTAATGCTTACAGCTGAAGAAGGTGGACAGATTACTATTAAAGCCCCTGAATCAGAGCCTGTAAAGGTAGGAAGCATAGCGTGTACTATCGACACAGACAAAGCCGGAGAAGGAACTCCTGCCCCTAAAAAAGAAGATTCTGTTGAGGAAAAGAAATCAGAAAATGTAACCAAAACAGATGATAAAAAAGAAGATAAATCAGAAACCCAAAGCAAGAAATCAAATACTCAATCCGATGTAAAAACAACACCGGTTGCCGAGCAAATGATGAATGCACATGGAGTATCAGTGGACGACATTATAAAAGGCCTTAGTCGATTGGATAAAAATGCTGTTTAAAAAGGGCTGGAAGGACTTTCTCAAGCGCCTGCAAGTACTGAAATTCCTGAAAGAAGTTCTGAAAGGCAAAAGATGTCTACCTTGAGGAAAAAAATTAGCGAACGTTTGGTGCAGGTTAAAAATGAAACCGCCATGCTTACTACTTTCAACGAGGTAGATATGTCGGCTGTAATAGATTTACGTAAAAGATATCAGAAAAAATTTGTTGATAAACACGGTATTAAGCTTGGCTTCATGTCATTTTTCACTAAAGCTGCGGCTGTTGCACTTAAAGCTTATCCTGAAGTAAATGCCATGATTGATGGTAACGAAATTGTCTCTTTCAATTACGCTGATATAGGAATTGCCGTTCAAACACCAAAAGGCTTAATGGTGCCTGTTATCAGAGATACACAGCATAAATCATTGGCACAATTAGAAACAGAAATTGCAGAATTAGCTAATAAAGCACGCGCCGGAAAAATAAGTATTGATGAATTACAAGGAGGTACATTCAGTATTACAAACGGTGGTATTTTTGGATCTATGCTTTCCACACCAATTATTAATCCTCCTCAAGCAAGTATATTAGGAATGCATAATATTGTAGAACGCCCTGTTGCCGTAAAAGGTGAAGTAGTTATTAGACCAATAATGTACCTGGCATTATCCTATGA
>PKTE01000007.1 GCA_002869335.1 Salinivirgaceae bacterium
AGACGATCCTTCACAACGAAAAAACTGCCATTGCATTCCATCAAGAGATATTGGAGAATATAATACGTGCAGGCATAGGTGCTTGTATTGCTATGCGAATAAGTAGGGCTTGCTGAAAAATACACTTCTAATTCAGTATCGGTGTAATACTTTGTTTTTTCCACATTTTAAGTGCATGAATTTTGGAGATATACATTAAAATACCTTGCCCGTCAAACGCACCTAAGAATAAAGAAGTGTTAGCCAGAAAGCCCTAAGTAATCATAGTGCTTTGCGGTCAAGAAGAAAATGCAATTCAATCCTGTTGAAGCAAATAGAATTCTGCAAGTTGCAAATCTTCCTGTCTTGTGATTTTAATATTGGATTCTTCGCCATCAACCAATATAATTTTATGCCCTGCTTTTTCTATGACTGAAGCATCATCAGTAAATGAAGAATCAAATGGCTGCTCATAAGCTTTTAGCAACCAACTATATCGAAAAACCTGAGGTGTTTGGACTCTAAAAAGACCCTCACGGCTAACCGGTTTGTTATCCGTTTTATTTCCTTTACGAAGCGAGTCTGCCACAGGAATAGCAGGCACACAAGCTCCATAACTAAAAGCCGTATCGTAACAGCTTTGTATAAGTTTAACTGAAGTCAAAGGCCTAACTCCATCTTGCACTCCTACAAGTTCACAATCCGTCACCTTTTCGAGACCATTTTTAACAGAATCAAACCGTTCTTTTCCTCCTTTGGCAACCTCATGTTCTATTTCAAATTGATGCTCATTACACAGATTTTCCCAAGTTTCATGATGGACCTCAGGCAAAACCACAACTATTTTAACATTTGTAAAAGCCTCACGAAACCTTTCAATAGTATGCATCAAAACCGGCTTCCCAGTAATTTCAAGAAATTGTTTGGGTACCTCACTACCAAATCGTTTTCCGCTTCCCCCAGCCACAATGATCACGGCTTTTTCACAAGTTTTTAATAGAGACATATTTTTATGGTTTCGTTTTTACAAAGCTAATTATTTTAAAATTAAATAGGTTAAACCTTTCAATAGAGGAAAAAGGCAAATTGTGGGGCAAATAAAAAAGCCTTACAAAATTACTTCTGTAAGGCTTTGATTTTCAAGTGGGCCCACCTGGGCTCGAATCCCGAAAATCTTAAATTCTTTGAATTTTTAGATTTACGTGGATGCACGAAAAAATACAAAATCAGAGATTTTTGTTTTTTCGGCACCAGGGACTAGAACAAAAAAAAAGGCCGTCACAAAAATGACGACCTTGATGTGGGCCCACCTGGGCTCGAACCAGGGACCACCTGATTATGAGTCAGGTGCTCTAACCAACTGAGCTATGGGCCCGATTTTACTGAGGGTGCTCTAATCCCGAAACAATCAAAATTTTTAATTTTGCTTTGTTTCGAGGACCCTCGGATTTACATAAAAAGCAAAGCTTTTTGTAAATTCGGGGCCAACTGAGCTATGGGCCCTCAATCTTCAGGGTTACCCCCGCAAATCGGAGTGCAATATTACATAATTTTTACGATTCCAACAACTTTTTTTCTTTTTGAGTGTATGTTTTTAGTAGTTTTGCGCTACTTTATTCATCTTAAACTACAAAAATGGATATTAAATCTTACAAAAACATCATATTCGACCTGGGGGGAGTGATTATTGACATTGATCCGTTAAAGGCAGTTGAAGCTTTTGCCAATTATGCATATAAAGAAGGTAACGGAGATATCAATCAAATGTATGAGAAAATCGTAAACGGGACATTGTTAATGGACTATGAAAAAGGGAAAATCAACGATGCTGATTTTCGTGTTGCTTTAAATGATAAACTCGATCTTGAGTTAACAAATGAAAAGTTTGATGAAGCATTTAACGCACTTTTACTCGATTATACTTCAGAAAGACTTAAGTTGCTGATAGAGCTTAAAAAAACACATAACATTTATTTATTAAGCAATACATGTCATATTCACTATCAACACTACAATAACCTACTGAAAGAAAAATACGGTTTTAGCGATCTGAAAGACGTATTTCATAAAACATATCTCTCTTTTGAAATGGGTTTAAGAAAACCAGATATAAAGATTTATAAAATGGTATTAGAAGATGCAAAAATAAATGCTGAAGATACCATATTTATTGATGATAGTCTGCAAAATGTAGAAGCTGCAGAAATGTCTGGCATCAAGGGATTGCATAAACCACAAGAAGTAGATTTGGTTACACTTTTTGAATAAGTTTATAAGTTGCCTGGTTTTTAGATTAGTAAGTTATTAAATAAATCAACAATAAACCCCACAAGGCTGTTGTCTAATCACATTATTGTAAGCAACTTAAAATCAATAATCTATGTGGGGATGAAGAGGAGTTTGTATCAACGCTGAATATTTTGGAAATGTACCCAAATTCTGAAATCTAAAATCTGTTATATAATATCTATTTAATCTTTATAACCTCTGTCTTGGCATCGTAATTTAGGAAATAATCTCCTTTGGGCAGGTCTTTAACTTCTACAGTTTTCCCATAACCATTTCTTTTTAGAACACCATACATGTCATATATTTCGTAAAGCGTTTCAGCCGAGAAAGTTATCTTGTCGTCTGGTTTTTTAGGTTCAAAAGTAACCGGTTGTTTTTGTGATCGATATGGGGTAGGACGCGAAAGGTTATCTTTTCCTGTAAAATCACGTTGGCGAACTCTGTATTTGTTCAATCCTGAATGAATCAGTACTTTAAAGCTATAACTGTTATCGCCAGGTTTACCTATTCCTTCAACTGAACCAAGCCGAATCCATTTATTCCAACGGAACTGTTCCACATAATAAGTAAGGGAACCTGATTCATTAGTTGTAGTCCATTCTAATGTATTCTTAGAATTGTTGATTTTTATAGCTTTAATTTTAAACGTGCTTCTAGCTTTAAGTACTTCTGGGTTTAAAATTTTGGGAGTGCAATTATCGCGATGCTCAATAACAATAACAATTTTATCGCCTGGCTGAAATTCAAATACAGAAAGATCAATTTCAAATGCACTGCTTCCAATTTCATCTGTAGTAATTTGGTCGTTAACTGTAACCTTCGTTACACAAAAACCAATACCCCCAGAAGCAAATGGATTCATAACATATAAATTCTTTCCCTGATAAACACCCTCCAATTTAAGCGAAGCGGCATAAATCACAGAGGACAGAAGCATTGAAATCAAGAATAAACCAATAAACTTTCTGTACATTTTGCAATAATTCAGCTTTAGAAAACAAATCTAAGCTTTTTTTCAACAAATTAAAACAATCAAGGCCTTGTTACTTTAAAATTTTTAAATTCTAAATTATCGTCAGCAAGGGCATTTAATTAAACGAAACATATACATTTAAAATAATAATAACCACACACTTGAGGCAATTATTTTATGTCATACTATTTCATCTGATCATTTAAATTGTAAAATAAACAGATGATTTTACTATTTTTGTCGTCCACTAAAAAATAATGATATGGGAGCATTTAAAGCATATGACATTAGAGGAGTTTACGACAAAGATTTTAATAAAGAAGACGCTTACCGGATTGGCTTCTATTTACCTCAATTGTTAGATACAAAAAAAGTATTGGTTGGTCGCGATGCCAGAACATCTTCACCTGAAATTTATGAGTATTTAGTTAAAGGAATAACTGACAGCGGTGCTAATGTGCATAACGCAGGTATCTGTACTACTCCGCTGATTTATTTTGGAACTGCGCATTTTGAATTTGATGCATCGGTAATGATTACTGCTTCGCATAATCCGGCACACTATAACGGAATGAAAATTTCACGTTCCAAAGCACTACCTGTAGGTTATGATTCGGGATTAGCTGAATTAGAGAAAATGATTCAACAAGAACCCGTTGTGACTGAGCCAAAAGGTAAAGTGGAAGATATTGACGTTAAAACCACATATATTAACTTTCTTAATGGTTATACCATTGATTATGATGGGCTAAATATGGCAATTGATTGCTCAAATGGTGTGGCAGGATTATTTGCACGCACAATTTTTGGCAACTCTCCTGAATATATTTACGAAGATGTAGATGGAACTTTTCCAAACCATGAGCCAAATCCATTGATCGAGGATAACGTAGAAGACTTGAAAAAAACGGTTTTGGCTAAAAATGCTGACGCAGGAATTATCTAAGATGGTGATGGAGACCGTGTAATGTTTGTGGATGAAAAGGGTAAATTTATTTCACCAGATTTAATAATTGCTCTTCTTGGACATTACTTTATAGAAGAAAAAGGTCAGAAAGGACGTGTATTGCAAGACATTAGAACTTCACAAGCTGTTAAGAATTATATCGAAAATATGGGTGGTGAAATGCACATGTGGAGAGTTGGAAGAGCATATGCGGCATTAAAATTAAGAGAAATTGATGGTGTATTCGGTGGCGAATTAGCAGGCCATTACTATTTCCGTGATTTCTTCTACTCAGACAGTGGTATTCTAGCATCTATTCTTGTGATGCGTATTTTGAAAAACAAAAAGGCCGAAGGATTCACATTCTCACAATTAATCGACAATATTCGTCAGTTTGAAAATTCTGGGGAAATCAACTTCAAAATTGAGCAGAAAGCTGAGGCTATGGAAAAGGTGAAAAACTTTTTCTTTGATCAACAAAAACCGGAGGCGTTTTATGATTTTGATGGATACCGTGTGGAATACGCAGACTGGTGGTTTAACATTCGCCCGTCAAATACTGAGCCTTATCTTCGCTTACTAGTTGAAGCAACTAACAAAGAGTTGCTAGATGAGAAGGTAAATCAGATTAAAGGGATTATTGAAGAATTCAAATAAAAGTTTCACGCAGCGGGCGCAACGAGAATCACTGCGCTCGCTGCGTGAAATAAATCTTACTGCACATTCTGCGGTTCACCCGCATGCCATTTCAAAATATTTTCAAACACAATTTTTGTTCTTAAAACAAATGCCTCCTTTGTGGCATATGCAATGTGCGGCATCAGAATAGTATTAGGAGCTGAAAGTATTTCATGGTCTTTTGGTAAAGGCGGTTCCATTTCATACATATCAATAGCTGCACCTCCAATAGAATCTTTTTTTAATGCCTGAACCAATGCATGTGTGTCGAGGACAGGACCTCTAGCCGTGTTAATCAGCAATGCTGTTGATTTCATCAATGCTAATTCTTCTTCACCAACCAATCCTTTCGTTTCAGAATTTAATGGAACATGTAAACTTACAATATCAGATTGCTCCAGTAGTTCTTTTTTACTAACAAATCGTCCTTCATCGACCTGCTTTTTAGTGCGGCTGTAATATAGAATTTCGCAACCAAAAGCCAGTTTGCAAATTTTTCCAACAGCCTGACCAATTGCACCAGCACCAATAATACCTATTGTTTTCCCGAAAAGTTCACTCCCCGTAAATCCATCACGTCCATGTAGAGTGCGCAGTTTGTGTTCGTTATAGGGAATTTTTCGCAAAAGACTTATCATTAAACCAATAGTAAGTTCAGCTACTGATTGAGTAGAATAACCGGCTGCATTTGAAACTATAATTCCTCGCTTACGGCAAGTTTTCATATCTATATGATCAACTCCTGTAAACGCCACTGAAAGCATTTTTAGGTTTGGGCAAGCATCAATAATTTCTGTGGTAAAGGGAATGTTTGAAACGATAACTACCTCAGCATCTTTACATCTTTCTATAATGCTTTCAGCATCCTCTTTCCGATCTTTCCATTGCTTAAATTCACACCCATACTTTCTAAGTTCAGGAATATATTTGTCGATAATGGTTTGTTCCACGTTGAGTGGTTCAATGAGATGAATTTTCATGGTGTGGTTTTTTATAAAAACAACAAAAGACTTAAAGCCATGACGGCCATACCGGCAACCAATCCATATATTGATAAATGATGTTCACCGTGTTCTTCTGCAGTAGGTAAAAGTTCGTCAAGGGATATAAATACCATAATGCCTGCAACAGCTCCAAACATGACCCCTGAAATTGCAGGACTAAAAGAATCGAAAAAGAAATAAATGGCAAGGAAACCAATTAATGCGCCAACAGGCTCCGCTAATCCGCTTAAAAATGATAACATAAACGCCTTTCTCCGATTGCCTGTAGCATAATAAATAGGAACGCTTACTGCAATTCCTTCCGGTATATTATGAATAGCGATGGCAATGGCAATTGGTAAAGCTATGTATGGGTCAGATAGCCCGGCCATGAAAGTAGCCATACCTTCTGGAAAGTTATGAATTGCAATAGCAATTGCTGAAAAGACGCCCATACGCATCAATTTGCCATTTTTCTTTTTTTCATCAATATCTTCTATACTTCTTACCTCGTGAGGGTTTTCGTAGCTTGGAATAAGTTTGTCAATTAATGCAATAAATAAAATACCGGCAAAAAATGAAGCTACTGTATACCAGGCAGCAGCTTTTTCACTAAAGACAAGACCTAAATCAGATTGTGCCTTAGGAAATATTTCAACTAACGATACATATATCATAACTCCAGCAGAAAATCCCAGTGATATTGCAAGCAGTTTTGTATTAGTTTGCTTTGTGAAAAAAGCCA
>PKTE01000360.1 GCA_002869335.1 Salinivirgaceae bacterium
TCAGGATTGAGCACCACAAGTGGTTCAAGTAATGTTTTTATAGGTCCTTATAGTGGTTACAGTAATGAGGATGGATACCGAAATGTATTTATTGGTTGGTATAGCGGATATTCAAATGTTGGTGGAGCTGGTAGTGATGGAGACTTCAATGTTTATATGGGTACAGAAGCAGGGAGATATAATGTTACAGGTTATAAAAATATCTATATCGGGAATGGAGCTGGAAAAAATGGAGTTGAAGGTAGAGAAAATATAGTCATTGGAAATAATGCAGGACAGGAAACTAATGGAATGTGGAATGTATATATTGGTGTTGCCAGTGGATATCAAAATAAAGAAGGAGATAATAACACATATTTAGGTTATCGTACAGGTTTTACTGATACAACAAGCAACAACAACACGTTTATAGGAAGTTTTGCTGGTGAAAAGAGTAATGCAAACTGGAACACTTATGTTGGAGCAAAAGCAGGTCAAAACATAAAGTCAGGATTGCAGAATGTGTTCGTTGGATATTCAGCAGCAAGAGATAAATTATCAGGGAACTTTAACACATTTGTTGGTAATAGTGCTGGTGAAAATGATACTTCTGGCTATTATAATACATATTATGGATATCGTGCAGGATATGAGTCATATTCTGGTTCAAATAACACTTATTTAGGAGTTTATGCCGGTTATTATAATCACCATGGGGAGCAAAATGCACTGGTTGGAAATTATGCTGCAAGAGGAGATTTTAACGGCGCTACATTTGATCGTAATACCGTTATGGGATATATGGCTGGATATGGTTTAACGACTGGTTCGGACAATGTTATTCTTGGATATAAGGCAGGGTATGCATTAACAACGGAAAGCAATAAACTATACATTGCTAATGATAATGTAACTCCGCTGATATACGGGGAGTTTGATAATCAATTGGTTGGAGTGAATACAACAGCCCCGCAGGCCACCGTGCATGTGGTGGGTAGTGCCACTTTAGGTTCTTTAATGATTTCACCTAATGAAGCCGTTAGTGGCGATGATGCTGAATTAATGCTTGCTGGAGATAATGCTGGAGCACGTTATATGTCAATGAGATATGATGGCGGGACTAATAGGCTTGAATGGCATGCTCATTACGATGGAACTGATAGAGGGCCTTTGGCGGCAATTGCATACAGCACTTCTACAGGTATAAGTAGCTTTGTAACAATGCATCATATGCCAGCCATGGATAATCAATTTGATTTAGGTTCAAGCGCATATAGATGGGATGATGTTTATGCGACTAACGGAACAATTGTAACTTCAGATAAAAGATTGAAGCAAGAGATTGAGCCTTTAAAATATGGTTTGAAGGATGTGCTAAGCATAAGTCCTGTTACCTATTACTGGAAAGATAATAAGGCTAAGGGGCTAAAGATTGGATTGATTGCCCAGGAGCTAATAAAAATAGTACCAGAAGTTGTAAACGTTGGAGATGATCCAAATCAAACTCTTGGTATTCGTTATTCAGAAATGACACCAATTTTAATTAAAGCCATTCAAGAGCAGCAAAATGAGATTGAAGATTTGAAAAAAAGACTTGAAAAGCTTGAAAACTTAATGAATAAATAAGGTATGAAGATATATGCAAACAAATGAATTAATTGACAATATATAAAACTGCATTAGTTTAAAATTGCTATGTGGTTAAAAACAATATGAAAATGAAAAAAGTACTAATTTCTTTAATAGTTATTGTGATGATTTTTATCATCCACATTGATTCAGTGATGGGACAGAATACTGCTGTTACTGATAATGAAAGTTACACCCCACATAGCAGTGCGATTTTAGATGTCTATTCTTTATCAAAAGGATTGCTTGTTCCCAGATTAACATCAACTCAAAGGTCTAACATTACGTCTCCGGCAGATGGATTGTTGGTTTATGATACTGATGCTGACACTTATTATTATTTTGCTAATACTGCATGGCATCCAATTGATGCACCTTCGCTTTGGTCGGAGAATAGCGATACCGTGTATATTACCGGTGTTGGAAAAAGATACGGTGTTGGTACAGCCTCTCCTGTAGCTAAACTTACTGTACAGGGTGATGCAACTATTGCAGCTGACGAGCCCTTGTTTGAAGTAAAAAACAGTACAGGGGATGTTATTTTTGCTGTTTATGAAAATGAAGTGCAAGTAAACTTCAAAGAAGGTGCAAAAGGCGTTAAAGGAGGGTTTGCCGTTGGTGGACTTTCCGGATCAAAAGCTACTCCAACTGAATATATGCGTATTACGCCTGACAGTACTCGCATTTATATTAATGATGCTGCCGTAAAAGGAGTAAAAGGCGGATTTGCTGTTGGTGGACTTTCTGGTACTAAAAACGCTGCCAATAAATATTTCATGATAAATGATGACAGTGCGCGTATTTATTTAAAAGATCCTGCTAAAGGTGTAAAAGGTGGTTTTGCTGTTGGAGGTTTATCTGGTACTAAAGGGACAGGTGTGAATTTCCTCGATCTGACACCTGATAATTATTTTATTGGACATAATGCAGGTCAATATACAACCGGTGTTAATAACTCATTCATTGGTTTTGAAGCTGGTTATACTAATACCACTGGATTTAATAATGTTTTTATTGGTCGAAAAGCTGGTTACTCAAATATTAATGGGTATAATAACATGTTTTTTGGTAATGAAAGTGGATTATCAAATATTAGCGGGGAGGAGAATACTTTTATTGGTTTACAAAGCGGATATTCAAATACAACAGGAAGATATAATATAGCATTAGGTTCTAGCGCAGGTTCAGGTAATATTGATGGTTTCGAAAATGTGTATATAGGATTTAATGCAGGTAAAAGTAGTAACTCCAGTGGAAATGTAGCTGTGGGTAGCTATTCAGGTTACCAAAATCTAACGGGTTACTATAATACATTTATTGGAATGCATGCCGGATGGTCGAGTACAGGAGTTACCAATACTTATATTGGATATTCTGCCGGTGGTAATGGATCATATAATGTGGCAATTGGGGGGCAGGCAGCAACTAGTTCTGTGGGTAATTACAACGTGTTTATGGGACATCAGGTAGCACTCAGTCATACTTCGGGATCAAACAATGTTATGATTGGGTATCAAGCTGGACGCAGTATGACGACTGGTAGTGGTAATATATTTTTAGGAAAAATGGCTGGTTACAGTGAGACAGGATCCGATAAGCTATACATCGATAATTCATCTACTGCAGCACCATTAATATATGGTGACTTTTCATTAAATGATCTTGTTTTTAATGGAGATGTAAATATTACAGGGACATTGACCGGTGGAAAATTTTTTAGCTACAAAACAGATTTATTTGAACAAAACTATGAGCTTGTACCACTTGGTGATTATGTGTCAGAAATAAAAGATTTGGGACATCTTCCAGGTTTACAGAGCTTAGAAGATATTAATGCAAATGGAGTTAACTATTCTAAACAAATTGAAGGATTAGTGAATGAGCTTCAAAAGGCATATTTATATATCGAAGAATTGAATAAGAAAATTGAAAGAATTGAAAAAGAAATGTCAAATAAATAATAGAATCGAATAATACAAAACTAATACTGCATGAAATCTGCCAAAATCTTAATTTGCTCATTGATTATTTTGTTGATTGTTCTATCAAATAGTTCAATCAATGGACAAAATACAGCAATAACAGATAATGAGAGTTATACTCCTCATAGTAGTGCTATGCTTGATGTATATTCATTGTCAAAGGGATTGCTCGTTCCGAGATTAACTTCTACACAGCGCATCGCCATTACCGCACCAGCAGATGGATTATTGGTTTACGACACTAATTTAGATCAGTATTATTACTTTGCCAATAGCGTATGGAACCCAATTGATGCGCCATCATTATGGTCAGAGAATAGTGACACTATTTTTATTACTGGAGATGGTAAAAGATATGGTGTAGGTACTGCTTCGCCATTAGCCAGATTAACTGTGCAGGGCGATGCCTCAATTGCACCAGATGAACCCCTGTTTGAAGTTAAAAACAGCGCAGGTGATGTCATTTTTGCAGTTTATGAAAATGAGGTGAAAGTCAACTTTAAGGAATCAGCCAAAGGTGTTAAAGGGGGTTTTGCCGTTGGAGGATTATCCGGAACTAAAGCTGATCCTGTAGAATATATGCGTATTACGCCAGATAGTGTACGTATTTATATTGATGATACACCTGCAAAGGGGGTGAAAGGAGGCTTTGCTGTTGGGGGGCTGTCAGGTACAAAAGGAGGCAATCAATACTTTAAACTAGATGAGGAAAGTGCTAGTATCTATTTAAAACAACCAGCAAAGGGCGTAAAAGGTGGTTTTGCTGTAGGAGGTCTTTCGGGTACAAAAGGATTTGAAGATTATTTAACGATAGAACGTGATAGTGCTCGTATGTATATAAATGATGCCGCAAAAGGAGTAAAAGGAGGTTTTGCCGTGGGAGGATTGTCAGGTATCAAGGCTGGTACAAATTTTCTTGATTTAACTCCTGAGAATTATTTTATAGGACAGGGTGCTGGGGCAAACACGCAACCTAATGATGCTCCTGTAGAAGGAAAGTATAATCAGTTCTTTGGTTATGAAGCTGGACTTAATAATACTGTTGGCCTATATAATATTTTGATTGGTTACCGTACAGGGTTTACTGGTCAAAGTGGTAATTTTAATACATTCATGGGTTACCAGGCCGGTTATACCAACACTGGTAGCGATAATACATTTATTGGTTACTTAGCTGGAAATAGTCATTTGAGTAAAGGGGGTAATGTTTATATAGGAAGTAGAGCTGGAGAAAATGCCACGCTTGGGGAGCAAAACGTGTATAGTTGTGAATCTGCAGGATCTTCAACAACATATGGAAGGAAAAATGTATTTATAGGATTCCAGGCTGGTTATTATAATACCGGAACAAGCACATTGCCAGATAATGGGGGTTTAAATGTTTTTCTTGGAAATAAAGCAGGTTGGTCAAATACAACCGGAAAACAAAATGTATTTGTAGGAAATAGTGCCGGATTAGATAATACTACAGGATACAATAATGTATTCATAGGTAATATGGCTGGAAGTAGTAATACCAATTATATTGCAAATGTAATGATTGGAGAATCAGCTGGCGCAAGTGCAAATGTCGCACAAGCTGTATTTGTTGGTCAGGAGGCAGGTACAAATGTTACAACAGGTTTTAATAACACATTTATAGGAGCATACACAGGTCGTGTAGTTACTACTGGCGGTTATAATTCTTTTATAGGTAATCAGGCCGGTTATTACAATGTTTCAGGTAGATGGAATACTGCACTAGGTTATTTTGCCGGACCTGGAAATGGCTATACTCATTTAGATAATGCTACCGCATTAGGTAGGGGAGCAACAAATACTGCGGATAATCAAGTTAGAATTGGAAATACCAGTGTATCAAGCATTGGCGGTCAGGTGGGATGGTCAACCCTTTCAGATAAACGATTCAAAAGGGAGAATAAACTTGAAATACATGGCCTAGATTTTATATTGAAGCTAGAGCCTGTTAGTTATCAATATGATATAACTGCTTTAAACAATTACCTTAAAATTCCTGAATCAACTTATGACCCTAAGGAGGTATCTCAATTAGAAAGCAAAACATTTATCGGATTTTTTGCTCAAGATGTTGAGAAAGTGGCTGATGAATTAGGTTTTGAGTTTAGCGGAATTGATAAGCCAAAAAACAAAACAGATTATTACAGTTTGAGGTATGCCGAATTTACTATTCCTCTTGTTAAAGCAGTTCAGGAACTCAATGAAAAGAATGAAAATCAACAATTAGAAATAGAATTACTAAAAAAAGAAAATCAAGAATTTAAAACTAGAATATAACGATTAGAAAAATTAATCTCTGAGCAATAAAGAACAGAGATAAATAAATAATTATGAAATTTACAATAGTCTTGCTATTAATACTGAATTTATTGATTTCAAATCTTTGGAGTCAAAACACAGTTGTTACGGACGACGATAGCTACAGTGGTAATAACAGTGCAATGCTTGATGTTTATTCAAAAACAAAAGGATTGCTTGTGCCACGTATGACAACTGCTGAGCGTGAGGCCATTGTTTCTCCTGCAAATGGACTTCTTGTCTATGATGAAACAGAGAAACAATTTTACGTTTGCACCAACAGTATGTGGAGTCCATTGGATGCGCCGTCTATTTGGCAAACTGATAATGACAGTATTTATGTGACAGGCATTGGTAAACGATATGGAGTGGGAACCGCCTCACCTATTGCCAAGCTAACTGTGCAAGGCGATGCAACTATTGCACCAGATGAACCTCTGTTTGAGGTTAAAAATAGTAGTGGTGATGTGATATTTGCTGTGTATGAAAACGAAGTAAAAGTAAATTTCAAGGAGTCTATTAAAGGAGTCAAAGGAGGTTTTGCAGTTGGAGGCTTAAGTGGTACAAAAGCTGATCCGGTAGAGTATATGCGAGTTACACCTGATAGTGTCCGAATCTATATTGATGATACA
>PKTE01000219.1 GCA_002869335.1 Salinivirgaceae bacterium
ACATTATAGGTGCCTGCAACAAGTCCTGAAGCCACATCAATTTGATCTCCAAATGAACCCCAAATTTGATTTCCGCATCCCTCATCAACAGACCAACCTATATTACGAACAGTATAAGATGCAGGCTCTGTTTCTCCCTTCTCCCAAACCTTATAATTAAACTGAGCTCCTGTCACGTCTCCTCCATCAGACTTCCATGTTTTAATATCTGCATCTTTAAAAATAAAAGCACTCACCACACCAAAATCAGTTCCATCAAAGGCTGCTCCCTGCACTGTAGAATCAACAGTAGCTCCTGTATACCAATATGTGACAGTTGGTAAATTTACACCTCCATCATCTCTAATTCCATAATTTTGTGCATTTACAGCATTAATGGACATCCAAAATAAAAGCAGTCCTGTAAATAAAACTGCAATTTGCTTTTTCATAAGCATTGTAAAAAAACTCTTCATATTTATAATTTTTATTTTATTCCAATTGTAGAAATCTTTCTCACATAATTAAATCCCGAATCTGAGTAAACACGAATTAAAAACAATTCATTAAAATTCGGAATATCAATAACTGAATTTTTATTATCGACTCTCAACATTCCTTCTTTAACTATAAGTCCCTTCATATCAACAATCTGATATTGTAATGATTTATTCTCATCACTATTTAATTGCAATTTAATTTGCCCGTTCAAAATGCTTAAGTCAAAACTATCATCTGACTGATTGTCTATAACCTTTACATCACTATTTGTAAATTGACCATCGAAATCCATCTGCCTTAAAAAGTAATAATTTAGACCCTCACGCGCCGTGAAATCAATATAATCATATTTTATTTTTTCAGAAGAATAGCCAGCTCCATCAATAGTAGCAATTTTTGTATAATCGATGGAATTGGTTGAACGATATACTTCAAATTTATCATTATTCTTTTCTGATAATGTTTCCCATTGCAATTTTACCCCATTGGGAGATTTTTGAACTGTAAAATAGGACAAACTAACTGGCAAAGGATTTTCTGAGAATAATCCACCCATAGCAATAATACCCATAGCTCCTGTTATACCAGTGCGCGAAACACTGGGTGGGTCCGCAACACCACTTCCATGGGAACCTAAAAACTGCCATGCAGAACTAAAATCATCACGAACAAGTAATCTTAAACCATCTGCATTAGTTATTTCATAGGCAGGATCATCTACAAAATCGCTTCCCTGAATTGTTAAATCATAAGTATAATCAGCCAAACCCGAAGGTGTAAGTTGCCAGTAACCACCATCGGCCAAATGATCAATTTCCTGACTACCATCAGTCATAGGTAGCCCAGATTCATAGGCAGGGTCTAAGGTACTAGAAAAACTTGCAGTTATAGTGCCTGCCGAAGAAGGCAAAGTAGTAAAATCAACGGTTGCCGGATTATATGAAGTAGCCGTACCAATTGGAAATAAATATACATCACCTTTGGAAGATTTTCCATCTTTTGCAATTTGCTTTATTCCCCTTACCATTGTTCCAACAAAATAACTGGATGATGAACCACCAGCAATAGCACTGGTGGCGTCATCACTAATTGTTATCGTATTCCCATTACCATCAATTATTCCATTTGTAAGTGTCAATATATTACTAACCTCAATATTATCATTCAAGTTCACTGTACCTCCCGATTTGTCCACAATCAAATAATCAAAAGTTGTTGCACCTGTTATAGATTGATTTGAAGTGCCATTTAAAGAAACACTCCTTGTATTTGAAGTAAAGATACCAGTTCGTGACCAATTCCCCTTTAATTGTAGGTCTGATCCAAAAATACTAGATAATGCTAATGTACCTTCAATATCAAGATTACCATTCACAATTAAATCATACTCACCTGTAACAACACCCATATCCACACTCGATCCAGAATTAATCGTTAAATCGCCAAGTACAGTGATATCACTACCAAGTTCATCAATATTCAAGTCAAAATCAGTATTATTAGCCACCAACACATTATACGGATTATTCCATTCAGTAACTCTATTATAAAATCCCCCTTGTTCGTATTGCAAAGTCGATCCGGATAATAATTCCGGTGCATTCAAAACGCTTCCGGTGGTGATTTTTAGCACACCACTAATATCTGTCACCGGATTATCAAAATCCACATTTAATCCTGAAACGGTTACATTATTAAATACAGAATTATTTGTACCTCCCACACTTACATTATCCTGAAAAACTAAAGTACCATTACCAGCAGAAAAAGAACCATCGTTCACCCACGATCCGTTCCCACGAATTGTCAATGTTTCAGTCCCATTAAATGACAATTCTCCACCCGAATTTATAGTCACTTCAGATGCGGCATAATCTGCATCCATAACAATAGCATGGTTTATTACCAAAGCTTTTTCTGAAGGCGGGATACTGGCTCCACCCCATGTATTGACATCAGAGAAATCTCCAGCTTGAGCACTTGGATATGAATCAGGATCATTCACAACGTAACTATAATTACTTCCACTATTATTAATATAATTTATAGTTACCATATCATGGTTTGCTCCAATATCACCACTCGCCAAGGTTGTGGAATAGGCATAAAAACTAACATTTGTAGTAGCTGGCAATGCGGGGATTGTTGCTGTACCGGTAGTGCCAACAAAAGCCACTTCAAGTAAAGTTGAGGTACTATAACCATCTGTGGTATATCTCACAAACACATTCTCTTCTGCACATGGAGCTGCGCTTGTTGTAATAGTAACTTCAACTTCATCCCATGGCTCAATAGTTCCACTTGGTGAATAAGACAAAGCATCCAATGTAACAGGTGCAGCGCTGGTTTCCATGAAAATGGCATTGGTATTAGTATAATTATTGTCCTGAAAATTCATAATATACCAATTGCCATTTGCAACTGTAATTGAATTATTACTTCCTTCTTTCGTATAAGATTGAATTGTGTTCATGGAAACTGTCACACTACCCCATTTATTATTATAATAGCCAATTGTAGGACCACTTGTAAAGAGCCAATCATATGTGCCTCCAACAATATCAGCACCTGAAGCTGCTACAGCGATAATTGTGTGATAATTATCTACTCCCATATCCCGATATACAATAGTACCAGTAGCCTGTCCTTCACTTGCCAAAGCACTTACGCTAGGAGGTTGATTCCAAGAATCCCATGACCCAGGCATATTTATTCCTTCTGGTTCATATATTTGTCCAAATAATACCTGAGAGAAGTCTAAAGATATTATTAAGATGAAAAATATGAAGTATGCCCGTTTCATAAAAATACTTTGAATATTTTACGCAAATCCAGTGTTCAAGGTTTAAAGGTTATTCATGTAAAAAAGTTAAATAATTTACAACAATAACTCTTTAATATCAAGCACTTGCACCAAAATATTACCGCAATCGTTTGCGCAACCGTTTGCAAACAATCAACTTCTCAAATTCTAAAAAAAGGAAAATTGCCTAAACCAATTATAAACATTAAATTTGTTATAAATTGATCTAAAATGAAGAACCTCTTTTTAATTATTTTTACAATCCTTTCCATGAATATGTGGGGTCAAAAAATGTTTGAAGAAAAGCTTGATAACTGCTCCCCTAAATTTACACTTGAGCAAAAAGAAATTGAGATTATATACAAAACCGGAGATAGCATAATGATACTTGATATCATTAAAGAATCAGATGTAGACCAAATATTCAAATTAAAAGGAGTATTAGCGGCACAGTTAATAATAGACTCAATTGGCAAACCTTGCCTCATAAGCTACGACACAAAATTTAATACATTAAGAAAACCTTTTGATGTTGAAGAAAACCTCAATTCAATGCCTTCATGGGAAGGCACTGGGGACAATACATTTAAAAGTGTTTTTATCAGATTATTTTTTGAGAAAAGACAGATAATTGTTCAGCGCATGGGATATAACCGTAACACGGGATGGAACTTATTATCACAAGAAGCTTTTTACAAGAAAGAACCTGAGAAAAAAGACAAAAAATAATCGTATGGAAAAAAGGTACTGCATAATTATGGCTGGCGGGACAGGAAAGCATTTTTGGCCACTTAGCAGAGAAAAAGCTCCTAAACAATATATTGATTTACTTGGAACCGGTCAAACGCTTATTCAAGATACTTACGAGAGAATGTGCGAACTATGCCCAAAAGAAAACATATTTGTAGTCACAATTAATGCGTTATTTGAAATTACTAAAGAACAGCTACCTGATATTCCAGAAGAACATATATTAACAGAACCTACTAGAAGAAATACAGCTCCCTGCATCGCTTATGCTAACGAAAAAATTAAGAAAATCGATGAAGAAGCACAAATAATAGTAACTCCATCAGATCATATAATCCAAAACCGACAAAATTTCTTTGAAGTTATTAACAAAGGCTTTGAATTCATTGAAAAAAATGATGCTCTGCTCACGATTGGACTAAAACCCACCAGACCAGAAACAGCATTTGGATATATTCAAATCGAAGACACTTCAGACATTACAGATATCATAAAGGTTAAAAACTTCACCGAAAAGCCTAACTTGGAACTTGCTGAGTTTTTTATTGAAAGCGAAGAGTTCTTATGGAATTCCGGAATATTTTTATGGTCACTGCAATCAATATCAAATGCTTTCGATAAGCATTTACCTGAGTTATCGGAGCTTTTTGAAGAATTCAAATCAAAATTTAACACCCCAGAAGAGGCTGAAGCAGTTCAAAATATATACTCTGGATGCAAAAATATATCCATTGATTATGGTATCTTAGAAAAGGCCGAAAACGTATATGTATACTGCGGCAATTTTGGCTGGTCTGACCTTGGCACATGGAATACATTATATGACTGTTTGCCAAAAGATGAATCAAACAATATTATAAATCAGCAAAATGTAATGATTTACGAAAGCAATAACTCCATTATAAAGGTTCCTAAGAATAAAATAGCAGCCATTCAAGGGCTTGATGGATATATTGTAGCTGATACACCAGATGCGTTGCTGATTTGCAAAAAGGAAGAAGAATACAAAATAAGGAAAATTCTAAACGATATAAAGTTCAAAAAAGGTGAAGACCATATATAAAAAAAGGAGGCTGATTGGCCTCCTTTTTTTTGTATGGAATATTTTCTAATAAGACCAAAGGTCTTGTTCTCTATCAAAAATTTCTCCTTTAATTTTTTGTGCCTCCCATAAAGCCATATGACCATCACGGAAATCACTAATTAAACGATCTTCATATATATTTGATTCCTTTACGATAAAACTATCAAAAAACCTTTTAAAGAAGATATCATCATAAGTTCTTCGTTGTGCATCATTATAGCGATTAAAAACCTCATGATTAGCTAAAATAGGTCTAACAGCTGGGAAATAAGCCCAGAATAACTTTTTCTTCTCAATAACAGGTTCAGTACTTGTGGCATTCTTGTCTTCGGCAAAACGAATAGGCATTATACCAAGAATACGCACCTCCATTTTTGAACGCTGTTTATCAAAGAACCATTCTTCCTTCAACCAAACCTGCATTACTTCAGCGTAATTAATCTCCTGATTTACAGTTTTAGTAATCTCATTACCTTCATCATCAACAAACTTAAGTTCTTTCATACCAGCATCAAAAGCCTGTTCAATTTCAGAGGTTGTCAAAATAGAAGTAAACCTATCGTTATCAGTATCATACAACACAACACCTTCATGTGTTTGACCATATACTAAAAGATTAGTAAGGTTCATTCTTTCATTAATTCTGGTAATTGGGTAGTAGAATTGAAAATTCATTTTTTGACGTAAATCAATACATCTCCAAACCCTCTTTTTCCACATCACATCAGCTTCTCGCAACTGCGAATAAGGAATTGGTCTTCGACTTGGCACATGTTCTTTTTCGTATATACCATCAAGAACCTGAGCATTTGCCTCTTCTACTGGAATCATAATTCCAGCTAAGGCAATAATGAATGAGAAAAGCAATACTTTTTTCATATGTTTAAATTTTAATCGATTTTAAATACCATAGCACCAAGTTCCTTCACACCATCAGGACCTTTAGCTTTTATTTCGTCAAATGTAATACGTTGGTTTCGTTTAGCTTTTGATATCATATTACGAACACCATTAGTAAATCTGGAACCAGTAACCCTCTCTTCTTCCGTAAAACCTCCAGCTACAACAGTACTAACAGTGAAACTAGTAATTTCATACTTAATATTTTCCATAATGAAACCTTCCAATACAGCATCCATACCATCCATAATCTGCATTTCTGCTTTAGGAACACTTCCTCCTTTGTAATTTAATGGCTTCAACCTTGGTATTGGAGGTGGAATTTGTGCTACACGAAAAGTGTTATTACCAATAAATTTTTGTTGTCCATCAATAGTAGCATAAACACTTACAGTAATTTCGCCCCCTTTTCTTTTAGGTTTAACAGCCTTACCAACCTGATATCCAATAATATCAGCATTAGTAGCAGTTGCTCTAACCTGGCTTTCCTTCA
>PKTE01000302.1 GCA_002869335.1 Salinivirgaceae bacterium
GATTCTGAAGACGAAGGTGAATTATTTATTGGGTGTGCAGGTGGAATCGATACTGTGGCAACAATGAAATACAAGAAAAAAGCAATTAAGAAAAATCATATACCCTACACTTTCTATGTTTCTGGTCTGCTTGGTGGACACAGCGGTGATGAAATTCACAAAGGTCTTGGAAATAGCGTAAAAATTGCCACTCGCTTTATGCTAGCAGCTCAAAAGAAGTTCAAAGCCAGACTGGCATCCTTTGATGGTGGAAACCTAAGAAATGCTATTCCTAGAGAATCAGCTTTGGTATTCACTATTGATGAAAAATATATCAAAGACCTTGAGAAGTTTTTTGCCAAATTTGAAATCGACATTAAAAATGAGCTTAAAACTACTGAACCAAAACTAAAAGTTGCTTTGGTTAAAGATCAAAAGCCAACATTTCTAATTGATAAAAAAACACAGTATAAGCTGATCGATGCATTGCAAGGAGTACGACATGGTGTTTTTGAAATGAGTAGAGATATTGAAGGACTGGTTGAGACATCAACTAATCTTGCCAGTATAAAAATGAATAAAGACAACACGATCGAGATTGTTACTTCTCAGAGAAGTTCAGTGGAATCAGGTAAAAACGATGCAAAAGAAAGCATTGCGTCAGTTTTCAGATTAGCTGGAGCTGAAGTTAAACACACCGATGGATATCCGGGATGGGCTCCTAATACTGACTCTGAAATATTAAATATCACAAAAACTTCTTATGAGAAACTTTTCAAAAAGGAGCCTATCGTAAGAGCAATACATGCTGGTTTAGAATGTGGTTTATTCCTCGAAAAATATCCACATCTGGATATGATCTCGTATGGTCCCACAATTAAAGGTGCACACTCACCAGATGAGAGAATAAATATTGAAACAACACAAAAATTCTGGGATTTACTTGTTGATACATTGACAAAAATCCCTAAAAAGAAGTAATCAAATAAAGAACCCAATGTAAAACTTCGCAGCAATAGTTGCGAAGTTTTATTATATCTGAAAAACATGTTCACTGAATTCTTCGCAAATCTGGATCCCTGGTCATGGCAAGCTATTTCTCTTCTGATAACCGCTGGTTTTTTAGTAGGAGTTGTAAATACGATAGCTGGCAGTGGCACAGTAATTACCTATAGCCTTTTTATGCTAATGGGATTACCTGCTAATGTAGCCAATGGCACAATCAGAATTGGAGTAATTATGCAAACATTGGCAGCAACACTTACTTTTAGGAAAGCAAAGCTATTGGAGGTCAGAAAAGGTGTATTTATCTCGCTACCTATTATAATTGGGTCAATAGTAGGTGCACAAATTGCGGTAAGCATTCCACACGATGTATTTGAAAAAGTCCTTGCTATCGTTCTCATTTTTATGGTGATATTTATTTTCTTCGACCCTTCAAAATGGATAAGAGGGCAAGCAAAACTGAACAATAAAAAACTCGGATGGTGGCAATATCTTCTGTTTTTTCTTACCGGTATTTATGGAGGGTTTATACACATTGGAGTTGGTATCATTCTTTTGGCAGTGCTTGTTTTGGCAGCTGGATACGATCTGGTAAAAGCCAATGCCATTAAAATACTTTCCGTATTTCTTTATGCCCCATTTGCTCTGGCAGTTTTTATGCTAAATGGAGAAGTTAATTACCACCTTGGATTAATTGCCGCCATAGGAAATTTAATTGGTGGTATAGTTGCCTCACAATTAGCCATTAAAAAAGGAGCAGGCTTCATCAGATGGTTTTTAATTCTTATAATTATTCTTTTTGCAATGAAATTATTGAATATATTTGAATACTTATCTAATTTCTAAACAATTCTGCAAATCATTTATTGAATTAATACGTTACATAATTTTCATTAATTAAAACAAAAATATTTCAATCGGTAAAATGAAACGCATACTCTTTATAATAATACTAATCATTGTAATTGCAGGTGGACTTAGTGGTTACCTGGCATGGAAATTTGTATATCAACCTAACACAGCTATTCAAAAGGAGATATCATTCTATATCCGTCATACTGATGACTATGAGTCAATAAAATCAAAGTTAGTAGAGCAAAATATTGTTGAAGATATTGAAACATTTGACTGGGTAGCTCAAAAAATGAATTTGCCAAACCACATTTATAGTGGAAGGTATTTAATACGACCTAATTTAAATAACCGCAATTTAATAGAGCTATTACGATCTGGACAACAAACACCAATCAGAATTACATTCAACAATATAAGAACTAAGGAGCAACTTGCTTTGCGACTAAGCGAGGAAATTGAACCAGATAGTGCTGAAATTGCCGAGCTATTATTTAATAGTGCAATTGCAAAAAAATATGGTTTCGATTCAGAATCTTTTTTATGTATGTTTATTCCAAACACTTATGAAGTATATTGGGATATTTCAACAACCCAGCTTTTTGATAGAATGCACAAAGAGTATACTAGATTCTGGACCGAAGAGAAAAAATCAAAAGCCAAATCGATGAAGCTAACACCCGTAGAGATTAGCATATTAGCCTCCATTGTACAAAAAGAAAGCAGCTTTATTGAAGAATACCCTGAAATAGCTGGAGTATATTACAACCGACTTAAAAGAGGGATGAAATTACAGGCTGATCCCACAGTTGTGTATGCTGCCGGAGATTTTACCATTAAAAGAGTACTACTTAAACACCTTGCAATTGACTCACCATATAACACTTACAAATACAAAGGACTACCTCCTGGCCCTATAAGTTTACCAACAATTCAGGCTATTAACAGCGTGTTAAATAAAAAATCTCACAAATATTTTTACTTTTGCGCGAAAGATGATTTTAGTGGAAAGCATGTTTTTTCAAAAACACATAGACAACATATTGAAAATGCGAACCGCTACAGAAGAGCTTTGAATAAAAGAAAGATATACGAATAAAAAAAATCATGTAATCATGAAACATTTATTAATCGCATCATTATTAGTTGTATCTCTTACTACCCTTTACGGACAGAAAGATAAAATGATGAACGTTTTGGATGACGAAATGGAAATAATGGATAACGACAACCAAACCCTTCGCTTTTTTGATGCAGAAACTGGTGAGCCATTAGAGGGAGCATCTGTAAATATTGAAGATATTGGAGAGTACACCACAGATGAGGAAGGTAAAGTGCGTTTTCCAAACCAACCAGATGGCTATTTAAATGTAGAAGTTGAAAAAGAGGGATACATCACTTGTAATTTTGACGTGGAAATTGTAGCCGATATGATTTTTTTCAACCGCTTTTCAGTATCACCAAAACTTGATTTGGGTTCAATCCGAATCGTGCTGGATTGGCTAGATACACCACCCGATCTTGATGCACACTTTGTAAAACAAGGAGGCTACCATATCTCATATCAGGATACAAAAGTGCTGAGCGATGGCACCGGACAATTAGACCGTGATGACCTGGATGGAAATGGACCTGAAACAATTACAATTAATGATATTGACGACAATGCACACTATGAATATTATGTGCATAACTATACAGACAGAAATGACCCAACTTCCTCAGGGTTAAGCAAATCAAAAGCTACTATTAAGGTATTTGCTAATAACGAGTTTTTGGGAACTGTTGAAATACCAAGAGGTCCAAAGGGGCTGAAATGGCACGTATTTGAGATTAATAACGGAGAGATTGAAATAACCAACAAATTACAAAACTAAATGGAACTAATCAGACACGCTTTAGAAGCAGCATTAGAGGCATCTAAAGTTATAATGAAGTATTACGACGGAGAAGTAGAGGTAGAACTAAAAGCAGATCAAAGTCCTGTAACAATTGCTGATAAAGAGGCTGATAAGGTCATTAGAAAAGTACTGGAAGAGACAGGACTACCTATATTAAGCGAAGAGCATCCTATACCCGACCATGAGGAAAGACTTCAATGGGAACAATTCTGGATGGTCGATCCGTTAGATGGCACAAAGGAATTCATTAAAAAGAATGGAGAATTTACAATCAACATTGCTTTGATTGAAAATAATGTGCCTATTGGAGGTGTAATTGCGGCTCCGGCAAGCGACATTGTTTATTTTGGTGAAAGTGGTTATGGCTCATTCAAGTCTGTTTTATCGAAAAACACTCAAAATGTAAATGACATATTTAAAGAAGTTAAACCATTAAAACCTGAAGATCCTGGAAAAGATGATATTATAAGAGTAGCTGTTTCGCGCTCACATTTGGACGAAACTACTGTTCAATATATAGATAAATTAAAACAAACTCGCGAAGTTGAAACAACATCAGCAGGTAGTGCTATTAAAATTGGTTTATTAGCCGAGGGCAAAGCACATATTTACCCTCGCTTTTCACCTTGCATGGAATGGGATATAGCAGCAGGATTTGGAATCGTAAACCAACTCGATTTTCAATTCATTAGCACTGAAAACCAAAAGAAATTATCCTTTAACAAGAAAAACTTACTTGTTAATGGTTTTGTAGCCCTAAGAGATAAAAGCTTCTTGTAAAAATATTTGAATCAGAGCAAGCCTGCATTTTACGATGCAGGCTTTTTTTTTTTGATTTGAAAATTGAGCATTATAAATGAAACAATTTCATTAATTTAGTACTCAAACTAATGAATCCATGCTATATAGTATCTGGCAATATATTCAGGATGTCTGGCCACATATTTACATTTTCTTATACTGGGGATATGTATTTATTATTGCAACATCTATTATCCTTGTTATTATTGACAATAAGAATCCGGCTAAAACTATGGCCTGGATACTGGTGCTCATATTTCTACCTGTGGCTGGATTAATTTTCTACCTCTATTTTGGTCAGAACTATCGTAAACAAAAAATATTTTCGCGTAAAGGGATACAGGACTTCAGGCAATTAAACAAAATGCGGTACGAGCAACTTAAACTACTTGACACACCTGAAGTTCAAAATATTAAGCCTGTATTCAAAAAACAGCACATAATCAAACTACTTCTAAACAACAGTAAATCAATAGTTTCTCGAAATAACACAATCAAAGTTCTCAATAATGGCGAAGAAAAATTCCCTGAACTAATAGAATCACTTAATAAAGCAAAACATCATATCCACATTGAATATTACATTTTTGAATATGATAATATTGGTAAGCAGATTATTTCAATTTTGGAAGATAAAGCAAAACAAGGCGTCAAAGTTAAAGTAATCATAGACCACGTGGGAAGTTGGCATTTCCCCAAACGGAAAATAAAGCAGCTTAAAAAAACAGGTGTAATTATTAAACTTTTTATGCGGGTAAACTTCCCCTATTTCACCAGTAAAGTAAACTACCGTAATCACCGCAAAATTGTCGTTATTGATGGAGAAGTGGGTTTTGTTGGATGAATGAATATTGCCGACAAATACATTTTCGGAACGAAAAAACTAGGCAAATGGCGGGATACACACTTAAAAATATCTGGTGAGGCTGTCCACTCACTGCAAACAGTTTTTCTTACTGACTGGTACTTTCTAACCAAAGAACTTCCCACTGAAGAAAAGTATTTTCCAAAGATTGAAAACACCCAAGAAGGAATAACACAGATCGTTTCCAGTGGCCCAGATAGTTCATGGGCAGGAATTATGCAAACATATTTTCTAAGTATCGCTACTGCCAGAAAATATATCTATATCACCACTCCTTACTTGCTTCCTAATTCATCAATACTTACAGCATTGAAAACCGCCTCACTGTCGGGAGTTGATGTCAAAATAATATTACCTAAAAAAAGTGATTCAAGACTGGTCTCCTACGCCTCGTTATCTTTTGTCGATGAACTTATTAGCGCTGGAATTGAAGTGTATTTTTTCAAAAATGGGTTTATACACAGTAAAACTATGATTATTGATGGAATACTGTCATCTGTAGGTACAGCCAATCTTGATTATAGAAGTATTTCAATCAATTTTGAGATTAATGCACTTATTTATGATGAAAAAACAGCCACTACCCTGCTTCACTCATTCGAAAAAGACCTTGAAAACTGTGAGTTGGTAACAAAGGAGCTTTGGGTAAAAAACCCGATAGTTAAGAAATTACAAAGTAGCATCGCCAGAATTTTCAGCCCAATTCTTTAATCAGAATTTTCTGCGTATTTTCATCGAATCAATTACTTTTGCCAAAAACCATTAGACTATGCAATTTTTATTTCCAAATATACTTTACGCACTATTTTTAGCACTTATTCCCCTGATTTTGCACCTGATAAATCTTAGGAAACATAAAAAGATGTATTTCAGCTCATTATGGTTTCTTAAGAGTATAAAACAACAAACTTCCCGATCTAAAAAGATTTATGAATGGTTATTATTATTGGCAAGAACAATATTAATTGGTGCTATTGTGACTGCATTTGCAGGCCCGGTTATTCAAAATGAAAAATCACTTGGAAATAAACAAATCCATATGATTATTGACAATACTTTTAGCATGCAGAATAGCAATAGCAAAGGTAATCTCTACGATCAGGTTAAAAATAAAGCATTAGAAATTACCTCAAGCCTTGAAAGTAATAATACGCTCAGCATTCATATGCTGGCTACTGGGGAATCATTTAATAACCAAACTATTACAAAGGCTCAAGATATTATCCAAAAATCGAAATTGCAGCATGGAAACAAAACCATTAACGATATAGTTCGACCATTAGGGACCAATAATACTGATAATCAAATTATTATACTGTCAGATTTTCAACAAAATATTGTATTTCCAGATACAATTTTCAATGACTCAACCCTGCAGACTTCATTGGTTATGTTTGAAGGAGAAAATACCAATATTAGTATAGACACTATTTGGTTCGACAAACCGGTGCATATTCCAAATGAAGAGACCGAAGTTAGCGTACAGCTAAAAAATTATAATGAAAAACCCGTGACAGACATCCCTGTGCAGTTATTTATAAATGATAAACTCACATCAGTTGGAAGCGTTAATATTGCAGCCAATGCAACGGAAACATTTAAAACAAAAATTCAAATTGCAGAAACCGGCTTTATTAAAATAAAAGCTGAAATTCAAGATCTACCGGTCAATTTTGACAATAATTATTATACGGGTATTTATCTTTCGTCTCAATATAATATTCTTGAGGTTGCTGATTCATCATCAAATTACCTTAAAGCACTTTTTAACGAAAAAAAGAGATTTAAATTCCGTAGTGTTAAGCCGCAACAGATTACATTATCTAATATACAGAATGCCAATACGATCATTATAAATCGCCCGGCTAAAATTAGTTCCGGCATAACTTCCGCAATTTACAAAGCTGTTGGTCAGGGAGCTAATGTAATTATCATTCCAAATGAAAATTTGAGTATAAATAGTTTGAATGAGCAATTTGCGCAATTTAACATCCCGAAGTTCACTGCTGCAATAAAAGAAAAAACTGTTATCAAGCAATTGAACTTAAATCATTCAATCTACAGTGAAGCCATCACAAACGTTGAAGAAAACACACAATTTCCGGGTATTCTAAAATATTTGAAAGTTGAGCGCAATAATTCTCTTACTCCACTAATCTACAATGATTTTGACGAATCAATGTTACTTTCAGGAAGAATAGGAAATGGTAATATTTACGTATTTACTTTTAACCCATTTATAAGAAATTTTGCACTTGATCCTCTTTTCATCCCTACCATGTACAATGCATCTGTTATTACAAACAGAAATATCATATCTCAAATAGAATGTACAAAACCTGGCACATTTAACATTGGTAAAATTGATGATCCTGAATATTCTTCCATCCTGGTGGGTAAAAATCAAAATGCTTTTATTCCTTTTTATTATACAAAACAGCAGCATACCGTTATTTCAATAAGATCAAACCAACTTTCAGAACCTGGCTACTATCCACTGAATGTTCAAGACAGCACTATAAATTATATTGCTGTTAACCATCTTAGCAAAGAATCACAGCTTAAGTTTCACGATGAAAAATATTTACAAGATCAAATTTTCAATCAATCAGCCACATTAATCTTTTCATCAACAGATACATCAGATACCATACTATCTCCTATTCAAAAACTTTGGAAATGGTTTACACTATTAGCTTTCCTTATGATATTAATCGAAACAATCTTAATTGTCATGAGAAAAAGAGTTAAAAAACATAGCTGAATTTTCAGAAAGTTCCTTGGTTTGAGATAAAACATTTCTATTTTTGCCGAAAGATTATAGTAGTAATTCCAAAAAATTTATACCAAATGGCAAAAATGACTGCTCAAGACTACATTGCTAGGGAAGATAAGTATGGTGCACATAATTACCATCCACTTCCTGTTGTTTTAGAAAAAGGCGAAGGCGTTTACGTATGGGACACCGACGGAAAAAAATACTTTGACTTTTTGTCATCTTATTCTGCTGTAAACCAAGGACATTGCCACCCTAAAATAATTAACACCCTTAAAGAACAAGCAGAAAAACTTACTTTGACTTCTCGCGCATTTTACAATAACGTATTAGGTGAGTTTGAAGAGTATGTAACAAAATTCTTCGGATACGATAAAGTATTACCAATGAACACTGGTGCAGAAGCTGACGAAACAGCTTTAAAACTTTGTCGCAAATGGGCCTACGAGAAAAAATGAGTACCAGAAAACGAAGCAAAAATAATTGTTTGTGCTGAAAACTTCCACGGACGCACAATCTCAATCATTTCAATGTCAACTGACCCGGATGCAAGAGACGGTTTCGGACCTTACACTCCTGGTTTTGTAACTATACCTTACAACGACACTGAAGCTTTAGCAAAAGAATTAGAAGATCCTAATGTAGCTGGTTTCTTAGTTGAGCCTATTCAAGGTGAGGCTGGAGTTAACGTACCAGATCAGGGTTTTATTAAAAAAGCATATGACCTTTGTAAAGCTAATAACGTACTTTTCATAGCTGACGAAGTACAAACAGGTATTGCACGTACAGGTAAAATGCTAGCTGTAGATCACGAAGGCGTTCGCCCTGATATCCTAATCTTAGGAAAAGCTATTTCTGGTGGAGTTTATCCTGTTTCTTGCGTTCTAGCAGACGACGACATTATGCTAGTAATTAAACCAGGTGAGCACGGTTCTACATTTGGTGGAAACCCTGTGGGAGCTAAAGTTGCTATGGCTGCATTGGAAGTAATCAAAGAAGAAAACCTTGCTGAAAACGCTGAGAAAATGGGTCAAATTTTCCGTGACGAATTTAGCAGTATCAAATCTGATATGATTGCAAAAGTACGCGGTAAAGGTCTTTTAAACGCAGTGATTATCAAGCCCAAAAATGGCAAAACTGCCTGGGATGTTTGCGTTAAAATGGCTGAATATGGCTTATTAGCTAAACCTACACACGGAGATATCATTCGCTTTGCTCCTCCATTAGTAATTAACGAAGAACAACTTCGTGAAGCTATGGAATTGATCAAAAAAGCTTTCAAAGAGTTCGAATAAACAAAGATCAATTATATATCAAAGCTGCTTCAGTTGAAGCAGCTTTTTTTATGCTCAAAAATCACCCTAAAGGGTGATTTTTTTTTGAATTTGGATTGATAAATTGGTCAACATGTTTTTCACAAAAATTATTTCCTAAAATGAAAAAAAATCTTTTACTCACATTCGCATTTTCAGTGATTTTAGTAATCGCATCATTTTCTCAAGACAACACCTTAAATGGCTCACAAACAATCCAATGGATCCCTGACGATAATGGTATTGCGATAGATTTTAACGTAAGTTGGAATATAGAGGAATATAATAGTTCCAGCACTGAAAACAAGCATATCTTTGTTAAAATCAACCTTAATGCATCATATTACGATTATGACTATGTAATGCTTGATGGCGAATTATACAAATCAATTGATTATCCTACTTTAATTGATGATAGTGGAGTTGAAAAAAGCAGTTCAATGGAACAAACACTCAAGAATCTATTTCCATACTTTCCACGAGACGATGTTAAATTACTTTATGGAGAAATAGAAAATAAAAAATTTACAACTAAATACCCGATGAACCCTTCTTTTGAAATTAACGATAAACTTACGAATTTTCATTATCCTCAAATTTTTGATTCATACCAATTCAGCTCGTATGATGAAATAGCAAATCTTTTTCTAAATCATAAAATAAATTTTCATATTAACTATGAAACCGATCAAACCAAACTAGAACAACTTAGAACATACTTTAGAAAATATGAAGAACAAAGGCAAAAGATTGCCAATAAGCAAAACACCAAAAAAAACACACAATTAGGGAATCAAAATAATTCTAATTCTGCATATTCAAAAAATAACACAGCAGTATATAATGCTGATGATATTATTGGAATTTGGCAATCTTCCTCGGGTGGTAAATTTGAAATTGTCAAAACTTCAGAAGGAGTAAAAACAAGAAATTTGGTAAATAAGAGATCCTGGGGGTTTTACAAAAAAATAAAAGACAACTTTTATGTTGCCAACAGTTTCACAAAACCAGTTTACAATAAATGGTTTATTGGCAGCACTATAACAATAGTAAATTCAAACAACCTGGTCATATACAACAATATAGATAAAAAGATTTATCAGTGGTATAAAATAAGTAGCAGGTTGTAAAAGTTATTTTAATGGTAGAGGCTGTCCAATTATGACAGTCTCTTTACAAGTTTTTTAAAGAATTAATACCAATTACCCCTTTTCTAACACCTTAAAAAAATCAGAAGGTTTTTCCAATATATATTTTGCACCATTTTCAACAAGTTCATCTTTTGAGCGGAATCCCCACAATACTCCCACCGGAATCATTCCAGCATTGACAGCAGTTTTCATATCTACACTGCTATCACCCATAAAAACCATCTCAGAGGGTTTAAATCCCATTTGCTGGGCCATTTGCAAGGCATACTTTGGATTTGGCTTTTTATCATCCTCACTGGTTAAACCCATGACGGATTCAAATTTCCAATTTGGAAGTAACACATCAACAACTTTAGTTACAAATTCATCTGCTTTGTTGGAAAGAATACTCATCTTAATACCTCGCTGCACAAATCTATCAAGCATTTCAGCTATACCCGGGTATAATTCACTTTTATCCACAAAGTTATTTCGATAAAGCGCCATCATCTCTGTGAAACAACGATTTACAATATCTTCTTTTCTGGCATACGCCGGCAATGCTCTATAAACCAGGTTTCTGATTCCACTACCTACAAATAACTTATAAACAGATACATCATGCGTAGCATATCCATTGCATCTTAGCATCTCATTCATGGCATCGGCTATGTCCTCTATAGAATCTACAAGGGTTCCGTCTAAATCAAATATTACGCCTTTAAAATTCATAGTTTTAATTAAAAGGGTGAAGATAAAAGTTCTACAATTAAATCAGCTCTTTAGTTTAAAACAAATGCAAATTAATTATAAAATCACCCTTTGGGGTGATTTTTTTATGATTTTCACTTGATACATTGCCTTCATATAATTTACAATTTCTATCTAAAAGAATCATCATGAAAAATAAAATCTATCTATTCTCTATTTTAGCCTTAGTTTTAATGAGCAGTTGTACAGTTTCTCAATTTGGCTATACTCCAGAACCAATAAACCAGAATAAAATCAAAGCCTCAGCGTCTACCAATGTAGAAATTAACAATTTGAGAGTCTTCGGTCAAAAGACAACATTCCCAAACATCATAAAAGACATTGAACATACAATGTTAAATGAAATGGATGAAATATTTACAAGTACATCAAAATAAAAAGATTCAGACTTAATTATTAAGATCAAAATTAACGAATTAAAAAATAAACAGCATTTAACAAGTATGTTTTTTGTTACATTTATGATGTCGGGGCTTCCTCTGGGAACTGTAGATGCAGCATTTGATGTAGACATTTTATTATACACAAATACACCAAATCCAAAACTTATTAAAAAGTACAGCAGCCACCAAGAAGCAAGTAAAATTTTTGGAATTTTTTATGGCAATAGAGCTCGCAATCCACAAAACAAAAGGTATATACCCTATATAATGATGCAGGAAGCTATGAAAGATATTAAAATGCAAATATTTCAAGACAGGAATTTAATTCTTCAAAAAATAAATGAACCCATTCAAAATAATCCGGACAAGACAGAATCTCTTTCTGATAATAATGATAATACAAACAACCAAAATAATTTAAATACAAATAGCCTCTTAAGAAATTCAGAAGCCATTAGAGAACAGTGGAAATTGAAAGGAGGAAAACTATACAGTACTACAGTTAGCGGAGGAATAAGCTACTTATCATACAACAATGATGGGTTTTCAATGAAAGGAAACGGCTTTAATTTAGGTCTTAATAGAGGTTTTTATAAGTTCAAAGCCCCTCAATATACTACTGGACGATCAACATGGAGTTCTTTTTCACTTTTTGAAAGTATTGAATTTTCACAAATGAAATCTACCATTGAAATGGCAGAAATCCCTGACATAACAAGCGAATACCAAACGCTAACCTTAGCTCTGCAATTAGGATATGTTAAAGGAATTGGACGCTACTTAACAGAAACCAAATGGAAAGGTCTTGTGTTTGGCATTCATTATAAACCGACTATGGTCGCAACAATAAGCGACTCTGAATCAGATCCATACTTCAATTATACAAGTTTCTCTATTGATATAAGCAGTGCAAGTTTTAATTCTGCCATGAATAAAATTGCACCAAAACCCGGATATAAATTTTCATTATTTGTACTACCACCTATTAACGACAAACCATTGTTTATTAATGCCAGTCTTGGAATCACATTATATAATTAAATAACATAAACATATAATTTTGAAACAGTTGACTACGATTCAGACAACTGTTTTAAAATTATTATCTTGCAATGAAATGATAAAAATTATAACCATAGATGATCATACGCTATTTGCTCAAGGACTATGCAAAATAATTTCAGACCACTTTACTGATACAGAAGTTCGTTATTTCAACAGTATCAAAAATTTTCAAAAATCTGATATTCAAAATTCAGAAATCGATTTAATAATAAGCGATATTGAATTACCCGAAGAAGATGTTTTTACATTTTTTCAAACAATTACAGATATTCCTATACTTGTCATCTCTATGCACAATAAATTACATGTAATTAAAAAATGTATGGAACTTGGAGTAAAGGGTTATATCTTAAAAGATGATCATGATAAAGTAGAAACTGCAATTCATAAAGTACTTACAGGTGAAACTTATTACTCACCTAAAGTCAAAAATAAACTCAATATCTCTGATTTAGAAGAAAAAATAATAACCCCAAAAGAAAGAGAAATAATAAAACTTGTGGTGGAGGGTAAAAACAATCAAGAAATTGCAGATAATCTATTTTTAAGTATAAATACCATTAAAACACATAGAAAAAATATTAATAGTAAATTGCAACTAAACTCAACCGCTGAACTTATTAAATATTTTCACGATAATTGTATTTAACAAATTAGTTATCAGATCATAACATTTAGAAATTGAATAAATTATTTTTCTTAATATTCCTTCTTTTCATATTGCAAATAGCTCATCTGCATGCATTTGCTGATAAAAACAATTCTAACACAAAGTATAGAATTACATTAGATACGTTAAATCATGAATTAGTGATTACCAGGCATGCCTTCTATTTTGAAGACCACACAAACACAATTCAGCCTGATTCCCTAAAAAATTTGGACTGGGAGCCATTTAAAAAAATACCAACATTTCAACCTTCAGAATCTGCACATTGGTTTAAAGTAGTACTTGACAATAAGCAAAAATATAATATCAAAAAAGTACTGTTTGTACCATATAATAGCATATACACCATAGATATTTATCAGGAAAGCAATGACAGCATTTATCTTATTAAACAAACTGGTATTCAACGCCATATAAAAAACAAAGGTTTTCGAATTGCCGGATTTCCAGCGTACTTAAATTTACCCTCTGAAACAGTCAGCACTGTATATGTAAAATTCAAACATGTATATCGGCCACTCCGAACAACTATGTACTTATTAAATCCAGAAAGGTTCTCTGAGATTTTATATGAAAGCAACAGTTTACTTTGGTTATGGCGTGGACTTTATCTATTTGCTATTGTATTATCAATAATGGCCTGGTTCTTTTTAAAGCAAAAAAGTTTTCTCTATTACGCTTTATTAAATTTAGGAGTTTCGTTTTATGTATTTAGTCATATTGGAGAAATTCAAATGATAATGGGTTCCGACCCAACAGACATTTCTTCTACAGTAGATTACATTGGAGCTTTTTTAATTAACCTATCATTACCACTTTTTCTAAATAGCCTAACTCCTATTCGCGAAAACAATAAAGTATTATGGAAAATCATGATGGTATTGATATACGGCATTGTTCCTTTCGTAATATTATCTTTCATTCCAGAAATCAGATTAAATTCCTTGACACTTATCGTGCACAATTACATCATGATCGTTTCTGGTATAGTATTGCTACTTCAAATTTATTTCTTAACAAAAAACACCCTTCTTAAAAAAGAGAATGGATTAATAATGCTTATTATTTACACGCTATATATTATCTTTTCTTTTATAGATATCATTTTACCAAACATGGGTGTTCTGGAAGACGGGGACTATATTTGTAAACTATTTTTCATTGGATCTTTTATTGAAGTATTCAGTTTTATGATGCTCATGTCCAAACAAACTCTTGGAGTATATAACGAAAGAGCCAAACTAAGAGAACGTTATAAAAACCATCAGCGTGAGTTGCTTCTTTCCATTGTTAAAAGTCAGGAAGTAGAACGCATCCGCACCGGACGCGAACTGCATGATTTAATTGGAGCCAACATTGCCATTATAAAACAACGCGTAAATACAACCGATCCTGATCTTGAAAAATTAATGACACAAACCATTGATTCCATAAGAAATCTAAGCCATGGACTTGTTGCCTCCAATATTACCGACAGTGAATTTAATGATGAAATTAAAGAACTATGCTATACTGCATCAACTGATGAAATGAACTTTCACGTCTACTTTCATGCCTGGCCGTTAATTAAAAATACCGAAACAACTACACATTTATATCGAATAACACAAGAACTAGTGCAAAATGCCCTTAAACATAGCCAAGCCTCTGAGGTTTATTTTCAATTTACTGGAACCGAGAAAGATAAAATAATGCTGATGTATGAAGATAATGGTGTAGGGTTCAAATTAAGTAATAATAAAAAAGATAAAGGTCTTGGCATTTTAAATATTAAGAACCGTGTTAATCTACTGAATGGGATACTCGAAATTGAAAGTGATCTTAATGGATCGGGTACTAATATATTGATAGAAATAAAATTGAAAACTGATTAACAAGCTTCATTAAAATTACCTCAAAGCATTACATACCCACCTCCCATTAACAGATTATTATAATAAAAAGCCACAGCTTGCCCAGGAGCAATAGCCCATTCATTTTCAACCAGCTCCACTTTTAACAAATCATTTTTTAATGTTACTCGCCCCTTCACAAATTGCTTTCTGTATCTTACCTTTACCTCCACTTCATTATGAAGTAATATCTGTTCATTCACAATATGATAATCTTTCAAATAGAATTCTTTACGCCATAATTTTTCTGGACCCGAAAGTAATATCTGATTCGTCTTTGGAAGAATTTTATTAATAAAAACTCTTTCAGGTAGATTTAACCCCAGTCCTTTCCTTTGACTTACAGTATAAAATGGGTAACCCTCATGTCTACCAATCACTTCTCCCTCTTCAGAAATAAAGTTCCCAAAGCCGGGGTTTTCTTTTTCAGACATTAATTTGCGCAAGGCAATACGATAATCTTTCTTTGTAAAACAGGCTCCGGTACTCTCTTTTCGTTGAACAACATCATCAAAACCAATTTCGGACGCGATCTGTTTCACATTGCTCTTTTCCATATTTCCAAGAGGAAATTTTATACGAGCAATTTGTTGCGAAGATAACCCCCAAAGAAAGAAGCTCTGTTCCTTCTCCGGGTCAACACCTTTTTTGACAAAATAATTACCATCAAGATCAATGGTTTGAGCATAATGCCCCATTGATACTTTTTCAGCTCCTAACCGATTAGCAAATGCAAAAAGTTCGGGCCATTTTAGGTTTGTATTACAAAACACACAAGGATTAGGCGTTTCTCCTTTCAAATACCCATCTTTAAAATAACTCAAAACAGTCTGACTGAACTTACTTCTCAAATCAACTACTTCATGATCAATACCAAGACGTGAAGCTATATTTTTAGCATGTTCAATAAATGCCTTATTATTTTGCTCTTCATTTAAAACAAATGTGCATGCAATAACGTCGTAACCTTTTTCTTTCAACAAATAAGAAGAGACAAGGCTATCAACGCCCCCACTAAAACAAACAACAATCTTATTATTAATCATTTACAAAATAAACTTTAAAATAAGGTGCTAAGTTTAAAAAATATCACTAAAATAGCATCATAATTGTAGAAATTACGTAATGTCACCCATGAGACAACTCATAATTCTTATATTAACTTTTCTTGCATCAAGTCTATCGGGGCAAAATATCGATAGTTTAACCACAGTATTTAATAAATCCAAAGGTGAAGATAAAATAATCGCTGCTTATGAGTTATACAATTATTGGTACAATGCTAAAGACTATAGTGTCTTATACTATTTAGATTTTGTTTTAAATCAGGAAGAAATAGCAGAAGACGATACAATTGTAGCTCTTGCCTATAAACTTAGAGGAAATTTATATTTTTTCGAGCGCCAATATCATAAAGCAGAGAAACAATACATTCAGGGTCTTGAGTTATATAGAAATGCATCACACGGGAAAGGATCAGAAGCCATCTTAAATAATCTTGGTCTTGTGCTTTTAAGACAAAACAAATTCGATGAAGCCATTAGTTATCTAGATTTAAGTATTAAAGAAGCTGAAAAAAGTAAAGATCTTCTTTCTTTAGCCAAAACCTTGCATAATAAAGCTTATGTATATGAACTGAAATCAGAGATAGAAACAGCGCTTGAATTTTATCTTAAAGCATTAAAAGTTAAACGTAGTTATAATGATTCTGCCTCTGTATCATCCACATTAAACAATATAGGTAATATATATTTTGACAACATTGAATATGAAAAGGCATTAAAATATTATAAACAATCTCTTAATATTAGTAAGTATTTAAAAGACAGTTCCGATATTGCCCTACGGTTGTACAATATAGCTAGAACTTATAAACGAACAAAAAAGTTTGAACTGACACTGCAAAGCTTGCAAGAAGCTTTAGATATTTATAAGCTGATTGGTGATACGACGAAAATGGCTCGCATATATAATTCATTAGGTGCTTTAAATGATGACTGGGGAAAATCAGAAGAGGCTACTAAATATTTTTTAATGGCAATCCAAATCCTTGATAAAGAAAGAGATAAAGAAGAAATAGCTCGCGTATACAATAATCTGGCTGAGATTTATGAAAATCGTGGTCAATATAAAAAAGCACTTAACTACTACAGTGATGCAAAAGATATAATAATTACAACTGAATTAAATAAAGATAAAGTATCTATTCTAAATAATTACGGATTACTACTTGCCAAGCTTAAAAAATTTAAAGAAGCAAAAAAAATATTTGCTCAAACAATAAAAATATCTAGAGATCTTCAAAATAGTCCGCTTCTAATTAGGAGCTTAATTGATTACAGCAGATTGTTTTATTTTCAAAAAAAGTATACTACATCAATATCAATTTTATTGGAAGCTCAAGAAAGACTATGGAAAGTTGAAGACTTTGACCTAAAATATACTGTTTATAACTATCTGTATGTAAACTACAGAGCTATGAAAAGATATAAACAAGCGCTACAATATTATGAGTTTTCTAATCAAATGCAAGATTCAATTTTCACACAAGAATCGCTTAAAGCAATAACAGAACTTGAAAAAAAATACAAACTCACAGAGAAAGAAAAAGAAATTACATTATTAACACAGCAAAATAAACTACAAGAATTAGAAAACACCGCACAAAAAGCAAAAATCAGTAATGTAACCCTTACACGAAACTTTGCCATTGGTGGTGGAGCTTTGTTGTTATTATTGGTAATCATTAGCTTTTATGCTTTTCTTTCAAAAAGAAGAGCCAACAATAAGCTTACTTTATATAATGCTGAAATCATTGAGCAAAAAGAAGAGATATTAACACAAAGAGACGAAATTGAAGCACAGCTCAAACATATTGAACAACAAAAAGAACTATTACAAGCACAAAAAACTCATATAACAGATAGCATAACTTATGCACAATACATTAAAAAAAGTATTTTTCCTCGTAACGAATTCTTAAAAAATAATTTCGAAGATTATTTTGTTTTACATAAACCAAAAGATATTGTTTCTGGGGATTTCTATTTTGGCGAAGAGACTACTGATTTCCTTTTTGTTGGCGTAATTGATTGCACTGGGCATGGAGTTCCAGGTGCATTTATGAGTATGCTAAGCTATAATGCGTTGCGCACCACTGTATTGGAAAAGAAAATCGCCGACCCTGCAAAAATATTATATCATCTGGATTTTTTGATTAAAGAATACACACATTCATCACCTGAAATCGCTGGAAATGGAATGGATATGGTATTGGCAGTAATCAATAAAGAGAATGGTAACATGGA
This sequence comes from Salinivirgaceae bacterium, assembly GCA_002869335.1. Taxonomy (GTDB): domain Bacteria; phylum Bacteroidota; class Bacteroidia; order Bacteroidales; family Salinivirgaceae; genus Salinivirga. The sequence goes on from PKTE01000302.1 coordinate 18,712, forward strand.
AATCGCTGGAGCTAAAAGACCACTGCTCATAGCCAGAAAAGGCGAATTACATGAAATTCAGGGAACTAAAAGATCTATTGGAAGACTAAAACATCGTAAGCAAAGGAACTTTGAAAAAGTTGCATGGAAACTTCAGAAACAAGACACATTATATATGTTCTCCGACGGATTTGCCGATCAATTTGGAGGAGAAAAAACCCAAAAGTTTAAGTATAGTCATTTAAAAAACAAGCTTTACGAAATACAAAACATGCAATTATCTATACAAAAGAATATATTAATTCGTACATTTGAGGATTGGAAAGGCCAAAATGAACAAATTGACGATATTTTGGTATTAGGTATAAAGATATAAACTATTTACACTTATGAGCGTACTTATCAATGAAAATTCCAAAGTACTGGTACAAGGTTTTACTGGTAGCGAAGGTAGCTTTCATGCCCAACAAATGATTGATTACGGAACCAATGTAGTTGGCGGAGTTACTCCGGGTAAAGGTGGAGAAATTCATTTAGGAAAACCCGTATTTAATACAGTTGAAGAAGCTGTTAAAGCGACAGGAGCCAATGTTTCTGTGATTTTTGTACCGCCAGCATTCGCAGCAGATGCTATAATGGAAGCAACCGATGCAGGTGTTGAATTAGTGGTAGCAATTACAGAAGGTATCCCTACTTCTGATATGGTAAAAGTTAAAGACTATATGGAAGGTAGTTCAACACGTCTTGTTGGTCCAAACTGCCCTGGCGTTATTTCTCCAGGACTTGGTAAAGTAGGTATTATGCCCGGATTTATTCACTCTCAAGGAAAAATCGGAATTGTTTCACGTAGTGGAACCTTAACATATGAAGCTGTAGATCAGGTTACTAAAGCTGGCCTAGGTCAGTCAACTTGTATAGGTATTGGAGGTGATCCAATCATTGGAACAACAACCTTAGACGCCGTTAAGCTTCTTATGGAAGACAATGATACAGAGGGAATTATAATGATAGGTGAGATTGGTGGAAATATGGAAGCTGATGCTGCTCGTTGGATTAAAGATAATGCCACAAAACCAGTTGTAGGATTTATAGCTGGTCAAACTGCTCCAAAAGGACGCCGTATGGGACACGCCGGCGCAATCATTGGGGGAAAAGATGATACTGCTGCAGCCAAAATGAAGATTATGGAAGAGTGTGGTATTCATGTCGTACAATCACCTGCCCATTTAGGTGAAACTATAGCTAAGGCTTTGAAAAACTAAATTCACTCAAAAAATATATTAAAGCAGGAATATTTGTTCCTGCTTTTTTTTTTACTCTCATTTTAATAATAATCAACATTTTTGGTAGTTTAGCATAAAATTAAATCAATATGCAACCGCTGGCGGAAAGACTACGACCTAAATCACTTGACGAATATATAGGACAAGAACACCTTGTAGGAAAAAATGCAGTGCTTAGAAACAATATCGAAAAGGGTCGCATTCCCTCAATGATCTTATGGGGACCGCCAGGAGTAGGCAAAACAACACTTGCCAAAATAATCAGCCATCAATTAGATAGACCTTTCTATACTTTAAGTGCTGTTTCAAGTGGGGTAAAAGATGTCCGTAAAGCCATAGAGCAGGCCCGTAATGCACAAATGTTCAATCAAGATGGCGCAATATTATTTATTGACGAGATCCACAGATTTAGCAAATCACAACAAGATTCGCTATTGGGAGCAGTTGAAGAAGGAATCATAAAACTTATTGGTGCCACAACTGAGAATCCATCTTTTGAAGTAATTACTCCTCTCCTTTCAAGGTGTCAGGTCTATATACTAAAGTCGCTGGATGAAATACACATTGATAAATTAGTTGAGAGAGCTATAACAGAAGATAAAGCCCTGAAAGATAAAAAGTTTAATATTAACCAAAGAAATGCTCTCTATAGATATTCAGGAGGCGATGCCAGAAAACTTTACAATATAATTGAGTTACTTGTAAATCAATCAGATGATGATACAGTGCTGATTAACGACGAAACCGTTACAAAAGTTTTACAGACAACTTCTGCACAATATGATAAACAGGGAGAACAACATTACGACATTATTTCAGCATTTATAAAATCTGTTAGAGGAAGTGACCCCAACGCATCATTATATTGGCTGGCCAGAATGCTTGAAGGTTGTGAAGATATAAAGTTTATTGCCCGAAGACTTATCATACTTGCTGCAGAAGATATTGGCCTGGCTAATCCTAACGCCTTACTTATTGCCAATGCATGTTTTGAGACCATTCATAAAATTGGAATGCCCGAGGCAAGAATCCCGTTAGCAGAAGCAACTATTTACCTGGCCAACTCAGCAAAAAGCAATAGTGCATATTTGGCCATAGATAAAGCTTTAGCTATTGTAAAAGAAACTGGAGATCTGCCTGTGCCTTTGCATTTAAGAAATGCGCCCACAAAATTAATGAAAGAGCTTGATTATGGTAAATCGTATAAATACAGTCATGATTTCCCTGAAAATTTTATAGATCAACAATACCTACCAGATAAATTAGATGGGGAGATAATTTACTCACCCTCTAATAACAGGCACGAGAGCCAAATGAATGAGTCATTACTAAAAAGATGGAAAAAAAGATACAAATATTAGGAACACTTAATTTCTATAAATAAACAGGTTACAACAAATCGTAAATTTACTTACGAATTTTGAGAAAAATTAAACAAGTAAAAACTTGTACAAATAGCACTAACCCGTTATATTTGCAACCCCATTACAAAACGACTCAATAGCTCAGCTGGTAGAGCACATCCCTTTTAAGGATGGGGTCCTGGGTTCGAGCCCCAGTTGAGTCACAGAAAAGCGATAACAAAAGTTGTCGCTTTTTTTATTTTAATTTGATTGTTCTTGGGTAAGTTTTAGCATTTGACCGAATACGTAAATAGCTTTATTTATAATTTCACCATTTACTCCATACCATGTCCAAATGCCATTTTTATTGCCATCCAAATAGGTTCCAGTTGATTGTAATTTCCCATTTAGGTAATAAAAATTCCAAATACCAATAGGTTTACCATCTTGATAGTTCCCTTTTTGCTTTACTGAACCATTTGGATAATATAAGTACCAGAGGCCTGTATATAAATTATCGTTATAAGATCCTGTTGAATATAAAGTTCCATTTATAAAATAGGCCTTCCAAACATTTACTCTCTTATCATTTTTAAAAGTTCCTTCTTCGGCGATTACTCCATTTGGATAAAATCGAATAAAAATACCATCTCTAATACTATTACGGTATGTGTATATACTTTCTAAATTTCCATTCTCATAATAAATCCTTAAATCTCCTTCAATTTTATTATGATCATAAAAAGCTTTTCTTTTTATTTTACCGTTTTTATAATATACATATAGACTATCATAATAACCTGAAGAATCTATATACCCTTTATAATTAATCTCACCACTTTCATAAAAAGAAATATATAACCCATTCTTTTTACCTAAATCATATTTTTGTATTTCTTTCAAGTTTCCATTAGGATAAAAAACTGAATCGACATCATGTTTTAATCCTTCATTGTAATGATTTATTTCGCTGATGGAGCCATCCATATTATAGAGTATTTGCTGACCAGTCAATAGATCATTCTTATAATATGATTCCTTGTAAATCTTTCCATTAAAATAATAGTGTTGAGATTTCCCATTTTTCTTATTGTTTTTATATGAAAATACGGACTTAAATCTTCCAGATGGATAAAAAATAATCCACTTACCTGTTTTTAAATCATTTTCATATTGACCTGACTGAAATAAATAGGAAGAATCTTTATAAAAAAGATATTGCCCATTTCTTATTGTATCTCTATCAATGACATTTGCTTCAAATATTGCAAACCCATTAGAATTATGCTCTATATATTCTTTTTTTTGAGCATATAGGGAAATAGGAATTAAAAAAAAAAGGAAGAAAAAGTGCTTCATTTTTTTGGCACCTGAATTATCATCTGTGTACCTTCAAGATTTACACTACTACCATAATCCAAAACTGCAGCTAACGCATAAGTACCCTTTTCAAGATTCTTTGGCAATTTTAAAATAATCTTCTGAGTATTTTTAGGATAAGAATCAAATTGAACAGGCACATATTGTTTTTCTTGAGCAGTTTGCATGTTAGAAGCGATCAAAACAACTTTACAATGAATAATAATATCACTCAAATTTGTAACAATAGCGGAAAACCATCGCTCCGTAGAATCCTCTGATGGGATTTCCCTTAACTGATCAATTTTCGCCTTTAAATTTTTATTCATTTTAGACGTTTGGTAAACTTGAACAGTAATCATTGGGGAAACAGTTACACCAGCACTTAATTCCTCACCGGCTTGAAAAGATGTTTTTTCTTTTGTTGTTTTGACATAAATCACCCCCCACTTTGATCCTGTTTCGTCAGTTGGTGGTTGAATAGCAACACTTACTTGTCGCTCCTGATTTGGTTCTAAATCAAAAAATGAAGGACTTATACTTATCCAATTTGAAATTGAATGTTTCGTAGAATTAGCTGGTTTATAATCAATATTTCCTTCAGTAGAAATAACAAAATCTCCAGGACTTAATATAAATGATGACTTAACACTACTATGATTTTTTATTGTTATAATCTTATTCTGCGATTCTCCAGGGTTAGCATTAAAGTATAATTGAACAGGAGCAACTTCAAAATCTTGAGCTACAGAAAATCCAATGATACTTAAAAAAAATAGACTTACTAAGAACTTTAATTTCATAATGTCGTTTAAATTGTTTTAATTTGGTCTAATATCAACATTCCAATAATAAATGTTTAAATCAGGTTGCAAATTATATAAAATTTTTGTTTTTATCATCATTTTTTACACCAATGGTTTATTCGCACAAGAAATAAATCAAATTAGTGGTGATGATCACTCTAAGATAAATAAGTTTTTAGAAATTGCAGAAACTGCTATTTCACAGGGTAATCATACTGTGGGTGCTACAAATTTTAATAAAGTAGCATTTATTTACTGGAAGTATAATTATTATAGAGAAGCTGTAGACTATTTTTTGAAATCTTCGGTAATTTATCAAAAATCAAATGATTATATAAATCTAAAAAATATTTACACAAATATTGGAGTAATATATACTGATTTACAAGAGATTGAATTATCTGAAGAATATTTCCGTAAAAGTGTTGAACTAGCCCGTACAATTGGCAAACAAGAAGAGCTTGCCTCGAGTCTCATTGACTTAGCTTATATACTATCAGCGATGAGCAAATTCGACGAGTCAAACCAAAAATTAGAAGAAGCATATAAAATAGCAGAACAAATTGGAAATAATCAATTATTATTAAATGTCTATGGTTTATTTGCTGAGAATTATCGAAACATGAACATGTATGATAAATCTAGTGAGTATAAAGACAAATATGATAGAGTTCAACAATTTGCACAAGCGCAAACTATGCGAGAAGAGTTTGAAGAGGAGAAGGTTGAAAGCATGGCAGAAATTCAAAGACAAAAATTAGCTAAAAAAGTAAAAGAAGATTCACTAAAATTACAACAAATACAACTTGCTTTTACGCAAGACTCCCTTAAGTTCGCTGAAAGATTAAGTAAACAAAGGGCGGCCCAAATTGATGTTCTTCAATTGGACAGTGCAAATAAAGCGTTAGTTATTGAACAAAAAGAAGCAAAACAGCGTGAACAAGAAGCCTTAATTAAAGAGCAACAAGCCATTGAACGAAATCAAAAATTTGTTATATATGGTACCGCTGCTGTTCTTGTATTAGCGTTAATCGCTGCAATATCATTCTTATTCAGATTTAGGGATAAGAAAAGAGCTAATAAAATATTAGCTGAGCAAAATAGAGAAATTGAAGAGAAGAGTCATGAATTATCTGCTGCTTTAACTAAGATTCAAAAACAAAACAAACAGATTACAAAAAGTATTAACTATGCCAAAGGTATACAAGGTGCAATGTTACCTGATCCTAAAGAATTTAATAAATATATTCCAGATTCATTTATTTTCTTTAAACCCAGAGATATTGTAAGCGGTGACTTCTATTGGTTTAGAAAGGCTCAAAAGAAATTTGATTTACAACGAATATTCAATGTCTCCAAAAAAGAAGAATTCTCTCCATTAAAAGAAGATGATTACTTCCTTATTTCAGCTGTAGACTGTACAGGTCATGGTGTTCCCGGAGCTTTTATGTCAATGATTGGTTATAATTTATTAGACGACATTACTGATAAGGGTATTAGCAGACCTGACCTAATATTAGAACAGTTACATAAAGGGGTTCAGGTGGCTCTAAAACAAGATGTAACTGATAACAAAGATGGAATGGATCTGGCCATGTGCCAAGTTGATATAGCAAATAAAAAACTGAATTATGCAGGAGCTAAAAACCCGCTGGTATATATCAAAAATGGTGAAATAGAACAGTTACAAGCAGATAAAATTCCAATTGGTGGAACATTGGTAAACGATCCAAGATTCACCTTACAAGAAATAGATATTGATACTGATACATACTGTTATATTTTCTCAGATGGTTTTGTTGATCAATTTGGAGGTCCAAAAGGAAGAAAATATATGGCAAAAAAGTTCAGAAATTTGCTTCTCGAAATCCATGATCGTCCTATGGAAGAACAACGTGAAATATTAGAATTAACAATTGACACTTGGATGGGTGATTCATATGCACAAATTGATGACATATTGGTTATGGGATTTAAACTAACTCCAGAGCTTCTAACAGTTAAATAAGCCATTTGTCAAGTTTTTTTATGGATTAATCAAAAAATCGTAACAAAATTGTCAACAAAAAGTTAAATAGAATACCAAACACTTTTAAATTTGTTATATTGGCAGTTGTTTAAAGGTGTAAAAAAGTCAAACCTAAATTTAATAATTATATGAAAAAAATCGGACTATTTTTTCTAGGAGCGTTGCTAAGTTTTGCAACAGTCGGCCAGGGAGTTTCAGATAACGAAATTATTCCTGTTGCTGTAAACTTAAACTCTATTTTGAGATTAAATGTAACTTCAGGTGGTAATATTGAATTCACTGTAAATACCATTGACCAGTATGAAAGTGGTATTGTTAGTACTTCTCAATATGAAACATCATTCACAGTTGCTTCTTCTACTGACTTTATTGTACAAGTAGATCCAGAAGATGCCGCTCTTATTCCTGTTGGAAATACAGACGGTGCAGCATCTACAATGGCTTTAGGTCTTATTGAATATGATGTTGTTTATGCAGGAACAACTGGTGTTGCTGGTGATTACACATTAGCAACAGGCCAGGAATTAGCTGCAGCAGCAACAAATATTGTTGAAGCATCAGGTGGTACTATTGCAGGTGACATTAACAAAAATGCATTTACAATACAATGGGCTTTAGCCACAGCAGGTAACTCTAATGGAACTTTAATTAGTCAAAATTTACCAGCTGCAAGGTATGCTACAAACGTAGCTCTATTGCTTATACCACAATAAAATATAGAAAAATCAAAATGCACATAATAGAGTCTATTATGTGCATTTTAAAAATTCTCAAAGTTGAAGAACTTTTTTATTCTCTTGGTTTTATTTTTTATGCCAATGATGTATGGGTACAGTCAAAACGTACATTCATATTTAAATATAAGAAATGGAGCGTCAGTTACGTTTATTTTTAATCATTTAACAGATTATCAAAACGGACTATCTTTGCCTGATTATACATCTTTAGGTATTAGTTTTACGGACACAACCGACCTGGGCGTTCCTGCCGGGCCAGGTTGGGAACTAACTGTTAGAGCTATGGATGCATTTGTAAATGGAACCACAACTGCTGAGAAACTGGATTTGAACGTTGTAGAGCTAATTGTAGGTGGCAATACCTATACTTTAACGAATATTGCCCAAACAATAGCAACAGGTCCTGAAAACGATGGAACACCTGTAGAAGTATTAATAACCTACGACGTCGGAAAAACAAATAAAATAAATGTAGCAGCAGATGATGAGTTTGCTGTTAATTTAATGTTTACTCTTCAAAGTCAATAGCATTGAATCTAAAAAAGATTATAATAACATTTCTTTTTCTATTGCCTGCATTGGTTTACGGGCAATTTTCTTTTTTAGACGATCCCTATGAGGACATTGAGATGGATTTTTTATTAAAAAAAATTGAAGGTAAACAAGACAAATCCTTCTTCAATGTCGTAAAAATTGTAAATCCTACGGATAGAAGAATGCAGTTTAATGCACAACTTACCCTTCCAAGAGGATGGAACTTAATGGTTGAAGATAGAAAACTCATAACTCTGAAACCAAACGATTCAATATTACTTCCTATTCGTGGAAGTATTTCCCCAGAAGCAAAAGGCGAGATTGGATATGCCGTAGTAGCCTCTCTAACAGACAGTAAGGGAAGATCTTTCAAAAACAAATATAGCTTTATAAATATACCTAAGAAAAGTGAATTAAAGTATAGACCTACACAAAGAAATTATTACATCAGTAATGATAACAACCAAACACAATTAGAATTCAATTTTTCAAACAGAGGAAATATTGATGAGGTGATATATATGGAGTTTGAACTTGATGCAGGAATTGAAATAACAAATGCAAGAAGAAAAAGCTTTAATACAGAATTCTTATTACCTATTAACAGAGATACAACTGTAAAATTTGATGTTTTTAAAAACAAAAACGCTAGTGCAAATGCTAATAATTTACATATCTATAGGGTTCATGTAAAAAGTCATACAAAAGATACTGCATTTGAAAATATCATATGGGTAAAGAGAGTTGATCAAAAATATGAAAATTATATTCCAGATAGAAATAGATTACTCATCATTGAAGGATCAGCACTAAACCTTTTCTCTGATTACGATCCTGTTTATAATGTTGAATTATCAGGAAGTTTTCTAACTAAAAAAGTTGGTAGCGTTTTTTATAGATTTCAAACAATGGGTAAACAATTCTTTGATGTAGATCCATGGGTTTATTCAAGATGGAAAGTTAAATACAACTATAAACGCTTCAACCTCAATGCCGGAGATTTAAGTAACAATATTGATCAAACCATATACGGTCGTGGAGTTCAAACTGATTTTATCGTTTTTAATCAGAAATTTAACATTAGTGCCACAAAAAACCTATTTAATCAAAGTGAAAAATTAGGTAGCTTAATTGAATTAAGACCATTCAAGGATGCTACCATTGAAATGGGCGGAGTTTTATCAAAAGAGCCGGTTCTCGGACATGAAAGTAAACTTGGAGTTTTTGGCTTTTCTATTTCAAAAATTAAAAATTTATATATTTACCTTAGGGGAGGTATGAGTGAAAATACCTTTGTTGATTTAAATAATGAGAAAATTATAGGTTATGGAGGTAGAGCTACAATAGGATATAATACCAGAAAGTTTAAATTTCGAGCAAATGTACTGCTTGCAGATAGAGATTATAAAGGATTTTTTGCAGGCAGATTACAAGTATATAACCAAATGAACTACGTTTTCAATAACCGATTGTCATTAAACTGGAATACAAACATATTTAATAATAAACCACAAGTATACGAATCAACATCTACAGATTTTGCAAATGAATTATATGTAAATTCATTTTATTCAGCAGCCTTGATAGAATATCATAAAGGAGCAACAATTTCATATTTTGCTGGTCCAAGACAAGAAATTAAGAGCTCAAATGATTTCTATGGGTTTAATCAAGAAAGCTACCTTAATGTTCCAACGACATACTTAACAGGGGGATTAAGATTAAGAAGCTTAAATTCACCGCTTACTGCCACTTTTAAAACTGCAGTTGGTTATTCTTTTGGTAGTTTTGATCCGTATGCTATAATAGATTCTCCAAATAAATCTACATTCAAACATCCAAGTATTGAAATAGGCGCTAGTATTAGAAGTCGCATTTTTAGATTATATTTTACGTATTTTGAAGGACCATATACTTTAAACCAACACTTTCAAAGAATATATGGCAATACAGATACCCGTATTATCAGAATTCTACCTCAATTCGACATTTTTGCATTTGATGATTTAATTAAACTCTCAAATAGAACTAATGCAACTTATGACCTCATCTCAAAAACAACCAGATATAATATAAATACAATTGTTTCAGCATATCCAGGTAAAGGATGGAGACTACAATTAATTAATACTGTGGGCCATCAATCGACCTACGACAACTTTGAAGATCAAAAATTTAGTTTCACAAGTACTTATTTTGAATTTCGAGTGCAGAAAAAATTTGGATTTGATCAACCAAGAATCCAATATCATGATTTACAAATTGTCTTCTTTAAAGATCTTGATGGTGATGGAGAAAAATCGAATGATGAACCCGGCATAGATAATGTACTAGCAAAAATCCAAAAAGATCATCATGTAAATGATTCCATGAAGCAAGTTGTCAATTTTGATGAAGGTGGATTTTATGCTACGGAATTACTTTCAGACATTAAAGGAGTTGTAAAATACGATAATATTCCTTCAGGATTCTATACAGTAAATTATGTAGCTCTTGGAAAAATGAAAGGAAACTTCTCTAGCGATAAAAGTATTGAAAAGTTTGTAATGACTGATGATCAAATACTGTATATTCCTTACAAAGAGAATAATAAAATATATGGATCAGTTATTCTAAACCGTTCTAAGCTTTCAAATCTGGGAACAATAAATCCGTCAAATATTAAAGTAACTGCAACTGATAGTAAAGGAAATATTTATTCAACACTAACAAATAAGAATGGAGAATTTATTTTATATGTACCAAACGTTGATAGGTATAAAATTAACATGAATAATATTTTCTATGAACATTTTAATTTAGTACAAAATGATTTCACAGTTGAACTAAATGGTTACAGACAATTTGAAATAAATTTCATTCTTAATGAAAAAAGAAGAAGAATCAATTTTAGTAATAACTTAGATTTTGATAACCAGGAAAGAAATGTTAGAGTAATAAAAAGAACTAATCTTGGTGGCTCTGTTAAAGATGCAGCTACATTTAAACCAATAAAAGCAAACATTCGAATTATTGATAGCGAAACAGGAAACGTAGTAACATCAGCAGAAACAAACAGAAACACTGGTCAATTCTATGTATCATACCTTGCCGGTAAAAAATATAAACTAGTAATAATGTCTGATGGTTATTGGTTCTACTCTGAGAATTTACCAGCTGACCAGATTACAACTTTCCAAAATATCAAACGAGAAATTATGCTTGACTACATTACAGTAGGTAGTAGTGTAAACCTCCAGGCAATTACCTTTGAACCTAATCAGGATAACTTAACGCCAGAATCAATGGCTGAACTAGACCGTTTAGCAAGTATTCTGCAGAATAATCCTAGTATCGAACTCGAAATTGTTGGACATTGCGATGCAATTGAAGCAGTTGAGAATATAGAAGTAGCTGAAAACAGAGCTAAATCAGTTATGACTTACCTCATGAGAAAAGGATTTAAAAATTTAACTTATAGTAGTGCTGCCAATTCACAACCTCTAAATCAAGGAAGCACAGAAGAAGACCGCGCCAAAAACAGACGTGTAGAAGCTATTGTAATTAGTAAGTAAAAAGGGCATAGAGCAGAGAGCTGAGGGCAGAGAGCATAGAGCAAAGGGTTAGAAGCTTATGGGGTTAGTACTATGAACAAAGAGCTATTTTAATCTGGTTTGTAGGGTATAAATGTGAATGGAAGGTTATATAAGGAGGACAACTCCTCTCCTACCTCTAACATGTCTTCATCCTCTTCCTCGTAATACCAATCACATGAAAGATCTTTACCATGTAATATAATTTTTTGAAAATTCTCTAATATAGTTTTAAATATTTTGGTTGTAGATGAATTAAAATACTCTAGATTGAAAACTATTTTAGTTTTAGGTTTTGCGCTATTAACATATTCTTTAATCCACTTTATAACCGGAGTATAGAAAATCATAGCATCCTCTGGTCTTGACTTCCCAACAAATCTTAATATCCCCTTATCTGCATCGAGACTAATTTCTGGAGACTGCCTAGTCGCTTTAATGATGAGATTATCCATGGTTCAAATTTTTTAATAAATCATTGTATAGCCTACAAAATTCGGACTAAAATTTCAAAATTAAACAAATCTAAGGCTAATATGAAACATATTCCCAAAATTAGAAACTTTATGTGCTACCGATTATATATTATATATTTTGGAGCTTGCTTCCATAAATCAGCATGTCCACATCCACATTTTACAAATTCCGCATTCACAATTTCACAATAAAACAGCTCATATTCAGGAATGTAAAATTTAACTGGTAATTCATCAATGTTAGAAGCCTTTTCTGGACACCCCTTGTCTATAACATATTGATCAACAATTGCTTTAAACCCTTTTGCAATTCTATCACAAACGTCATCTGACTTATCATCTATAGGAACTAAATTACAAAACTTCAAACCAAAGTCAAATAACCATTTTTGATTTACAAATCTCTCTCCTCTATTTTCCAGGTCTTTATATGATAGTTTATTTTCATATATCTCGGTGATAAAATTGCTTATATTTTCCTTCGTATAAAACGATGAAATTATACCCATATAGAAATAACTGGAAGAAGTAACACCTTTAGAAAGCTTTTCTATTTTTTTTAATATAACATCAGAATTATAACCCAATTGAATTGAAATAGAATCAATAATTAAATGTAATTTCTTTGCTGAAGGATAAGGTTTTCTGGAATCAACTGGAGAAAATGCAAATATAGTATCTACTCTATTTCGATAATCTGTCCCAAACTCTTCTGATATTATTGTACCAAAACTATGAGCAAGTATACTGATTGTATCAATATTCAATACATTAGTAATCATGTCAATATCATCGCAAATATTTTTAGATCCAAAAACCTTCCGGTGGTTAGCAACGAACATTTTTAATGAATCATAATCTAAATTATCATAGCCTTCAAAGGTTTTATCATCAATCCCACGATAACCAGGGATTAAAACATTATAGTATTTTAAAATAGAGTCTAACTCAAATGACAAACGTAAATTTGATCTTCCGGGCCCGCCATTTAATATAACTAACCATGGGTTGCTAATATCTTTTTCTATTGTTATAAATGGTAAGGCATTTAATTTTCCCAAATGATTTAACAAACCATAATTAGCTGGGTAATTATTAAAGTTACCAGGAGAAACTGTGTAATCACCAATATTTTTAAAGGGTAGTATTTCACCAGTGTAGGGATTAGTTACCTGAGCATCCAACACAAGTGAATTAATAAGAAACAAGAAAACAGCGTACAAACGCATTCTTCTATATTGTCTAATAAGCAATCAGATTAATAGGAATGTCAATCAATGTTCCATAGGATTCTCCAGCCTCTTCCATATCTTCATCATCTTCCATGTAATACCAATCAACATTTACTTTTCCGCCATTTTCAATAATAGCTTCAAAGAATGTAAGAACATCAAGTATTTGCTTTGCGGATGCAGAGTTGAAATAGTCAAATTTAAACTTCACATTCGTTTCAGCATTAGGATCTTTTGAGTATTCTTCTAACCATAAGTGAATAGGGCTATAAAATTCTTTAACATCCTCTGGCATTGACTTACCACCAAATTCAAAACGACCATTATCTTTGTCTAATATTACTTCCGGTGATTCGTCTGTAGGTTCAATTATCAAGGGATTCATGTATTCAATTTTTCTTTAAGACATTTGAAATGCAAAGTTGTTCAAAGTTAATCTTTATTATATAAAAAAAGAAAAAAAATAATTAATTAATCTATTTTTAACAAATCCCCTATTCATACTAGATTTGCTTGCTTCAAAATGATGTTTAATATTCAAAAAAATAATCTCTCATTCGATAACCAATGGAGTCAGAAGCTTTTCTTGTAAATAAAAGTTGTCTTGAGTATGATTTACTATATGAAGTTAAAAAACCAACACCATTTTCTATGTTTGAATAGGTTATAGGCTCCTCACTTAATCCTGTAGTAATGCTATTGTTAAATGATTCAAATAAAACTTGATCAGCATTGCCACATAATATTTCAAACTTAATTTTTCCCAACCATCTTTTATCTGTATTGATTATATCACCATAATTATTGATTGCACGTTCCAGATATAATGTTAATAAACCTATACCAAACCCATACTCATGCCTGTAATAGTCTATTAATAGAGGATCTGCATAAATGTTTTTACCTACGGGAAAATCAAAAGTCATTTTAACAGTATCGAAATGATTACCAACCAGTCTTCTTTCATAAAATGAACAAATACCTCTAGCTTGAATTTTCTGAGTTCCTCTAAAACTATAAACACTATAGCGATAAGTAGAACCAGTAAAATCAAAATAGGATAAACCTGGGTTAGTTGGAACTGCAGCTCTTACAAGATCTGTTTTCGAACTTACATTTTGATCTTGAGTCCTGATAGTTAATCCAAAATCTATATCCTGTTCATTATCATTGAGCAAATTGTTTGAAATAAAATAATAAAGTAAAACTTTATAAGTAGGGAAATCTCCTACAGAATCTTTTAACATTAATGTATCCTTGCAGTTATAAGTAAAAAGAGTATCGTCTCCTTTTATTTTGTGTGCAAAAACTTGAATATCCTCTGGATTAAAATAAATACTATCAGAATTTAAATTTGTTGTATAGAAGTTATTAACGGCAAACCCACGGTTAATTCGCAGATAGTTTGTATCATTTTGCGGACAAATATTTGCATAAACAGCCGCAACCTCTTCATAATCTGAAGTTAACTTCAAGTCATCATTAAATAGATCAAACTCCTCCGTGCAACTTGAGAAACAAATAACAAGTAAAATAATAACTTTGAAGTACTTAATATTTGATAGTATAAAATTCATAATGCTTTTCATTTATTACGAAAAGAAAACATCATTTGCTCATAAATTTACTCTCCACTGAATAAATATTTTTGTCCATACAGATCAATAACTGTATTAACTGTTCTTTGTGAATAATAAAATTTACGGGTACCCGAAACGCCATAGCTTGAGAAAAAACCTAACCCATTGTGTATGTTTGAATAATAAATAGGCATATCATTAAAACCAATACCATTAAAATTCAAAATAGTACTAGCTTGCATCAAGTCTCTATTACTAGCTTGGGACTTGAAATATAGCTTATGCATTTTTCTAAATATAGTATTTACCGTATCTCCATTCTCTATTATATCTCTTGCCAGTGCATTATAAAAAATACTTGTATTATTGCGATAAGTAACTACTTTCTCCTCCTCTATTTCATTCAGATATGTATCATCAGTAATATCAACATCAAATGTATAATATACCGTATCTAACCTCCCGTTTGTTATTTTTACTTCAAAATATTGGCAATACATTTTTACTAACAGTCGTTGTGAATGTAATGGAGGAACAAGCCAAACATCGAATGTGTTATTTTCGATAGGAAATGTTGCAGCATACTGAGATAATTCAAATTTTGCCCCATCTACCATTTTTGTATGACTATAGGTCTTCTTTTTACTTGTAATGACTTCTACACCTAAATACGTATCATCAAATCCAAAATTACTTAAGCGCTTTTCTACAAAATAATATATTGGCAACTGAGTGCTTCCAATTTGTCCTGAATTTTGAATATCAATAATAGTATCATGACATTTATATACTGCTAAAGTATCTGCTTCAATAATTGTATTGTTTTGCATTTCATGGACTTTGATAACATACGTATTTACTGTTATCTCATTGGGATCAAAATAAAGGCTATCCAGATTTGTAGCATATTCTGTAAAATTTTCTACAGCAAAACCTCTGCCCACTCGAACATAATGTAATGTATCATAAATATTTATGTTCGAATACACCAGAGCAACTTCTTCATAATCATCTATTAAGCTAATTTCATCGCGAAATAGATCAAATTCATCTGAGCAACTAGCAAAAGATATTATTAATAATAATAGAATTACAATAATTCTAGTTGTGTAGTTTAAGAAAGAAATCATAGCATCGTCATTTGCTCAAATTTAACAAATAATCGACAGTTACACAAAACGATTACTCGTAATCTCTCCTAAAATAGTACTTTCCACCATAGGCATTCACTACCGAATCAATTGTTTCATAGGAATAAGGGAATTTCTTTGTATTAAACTGTGCAAAAGCAGAAAAATAGCCAAGGCCATTTCTAATGTTAGAAAAATGTATAGGCTCATCACTAAATCCGCTAATTACAGATAAACCTGTAGAAATTAAAGCTAAATCAGCATTTCCAGCATAACCACTGAAAGAGATACCATCCAGGATCCTGGCAATTGTGTTGACTGTATCACCATTTTGAAGTACGTCACGTTCTATACCACTGTAAAAAATATCTGTACTAACTCTCCATAAATAAGTTTCTCCGTAATCCTCAACAGGATCATTGATACGCCTTGAGCCAACTAAAAAGTTAAATGTTTTCAAGGTTGTATCTGTAATGCCATTAATCTTAGTAATTTCAAAATATGAGCAATTTCCTTCTACTCTATAAATCTGACTAAGACGAGGAAGTCTGATTCTAGCATCAAAGGTGTTATTCTCTATTGGGAAACGAGGTAAGAACTGATTAGGATAAACAAACTCGGTTTCAGGAATCATATTTGTAAAGGAAGATATCTCTCTATTGGGGGTAATTATCTGGAGTCCAACATAAAGATCATCAGCATTAGTTACTGAAAAAGCTTTTGTTTCAGCATACCACAACGGTACTTCATCAGTGTAGAACATTCCTAAAGTATCTTTTGGTAAAATAGTATCTCTACAAGGGTACACACCCAATGTATCTGCTTCTGTAATAATACCATCCACTATTTGATGAACTCTTATTTTATATAAATTCACTTCAATTTGAGAAGGATCAAAATAAATACTATCAGGATTTGTATTAGAAAGGAAAAAATTATTACCGGCAAAGCCTCTGCTAATTCTGATATAATGTTTTCGATCATGTAGATTTAAGTTTGAGAAAACACCAACTGTCTCCTCCCAATCTTTCGTTAGATCTATATCATTTTCTGCTAAACTGAATTCGTCACTACACGAGATTACGATTAACAAAGTGAGCAACAATACTATAATCTTTCTCATTATTTAAAACTTTATTCTTGACATAATAATTCAAGAAATTATAACAGGTAGTATAGCCGGCTAAATTAATTAATTTTAAATTGAATACAATCATTAAAGGAGATTAACTAAATAACGTCCGAATTTGATAGGATACTTTCTAAATAATAAAATTACTATTAATATGTTTAAACAATATCTGATTATTATTTTTGTAAATATTAGAATATCAATATTAATTAACTATGCATAAAACAATAATAATTTCTTTAGCATTACTTTCTTCTGTTATAAGCTTTGGTCAAAAACTACAAGAAACGAGAAA
>PKTE01000154.1 GCA_002869335.1 Salinivirgaceae bacterium
AGCCTCGTCAGCAACACCTGCTGCCACAAGGTTTTTAGCAATATGACGAGTTGCATACGCAGCAGAACGGTCTACTTTTGAAGAATCTTTACCAGAGAAAGCACCACCACCGTGAGCACCTTTACCTCCGTAAGTATCCACAATAATTTTACGTCCGGTAAGACCAGTATCACCGTGAGGTCCACCAATAACAAACTTACCGGTTGGGTTCACGTGTAGAATATAATCGTCTTTGAATAATTTCTGAACTCTTTCAGGGAATTGAGCTTTTGCTCTTGGAATAAGAATGTTTTGTACATCATTCTTAATCTTTTTAAGCATAGCTTGTTACTCGTCGAAGTCGTCATGCTGAGTAGAAACAACAATTGTATGAACACGCATTGGCTCATTATTATCACCATACTCAATAGTAACCTGCGATTTTGAATCTGGAGCTAGGTAAGTCATTTCTTTACCTTCTCTGCGAATTTTAGCCAATTCAATCAAAAGCACATGCGAAAGCACCAATGATAAAGGCATGTATTCGTCGGTTTCTTTGCTAGCGTAACCAAACATCATACCCTGGTCACCAGCACCTTGTTCTTCCTCTTTTTCTCTAACAACTCCCTGGTTGATATCAGGAGACTGTTCATGAATGGCGGAAATAACACCACAGGATTCTGAATCAAATCGATAACTTTGCTTGGTATAACCAATTCGTTTAATAACTCTTCGGGCAACTTCCTGCACATCAACATATGCTTTTGTACGAACCTCACCACTTAATACAGCTAAACCAGTTGTTACAAGTGTTTCGCAAGCAACTTTTGATTCAGCATCGCGACGTAGGAATTCATCCAATAAAGCATCAGATATTTGATCAGCAACCTTGTCAGGATGTCCTTCTGAGACAGATTCAGATGTAAATAAATATCCCATAATTATTAAAATTTATATATTAAAGAAAAGTCGGGTAGTCTCCTGCCCGACAGTATTTATTAGTAACGATAGTGATCAGCTTTGTATGGACCTTCAACAGGAACTCCCAAGTAATCTGCCTGATCCTTAGACATTACGGTTAGTTTAACGCCTAATTTATCCAAATGTAAACGAGCAACCTTTTCATCTAAATGCTTAGGTAAAGTGTAAACATTCTTATCATACTTCTCACTGTTATTGTGCAACTCCATTTGAGCTAAAACCTGATTAGTAAATGATGCTGACATAACAAAACTTGGATGACCAGTTGCACAGCCTAAGTTCAATAATCGACCTTCAGCAAGAATCAGTACACTATGTCCATCTTCAAAAGTCCACTTATCGAATTGTGGTTTTATATTAGTTCTTTTGATTCCAGGAATAGCCATTAACTGAGCCATTTGAATTTCGTTATCGAAATGACCAATATTACCTACAATAGCCATATTTTTCATTCTCTTCATATGCTCTGCAGTAATAATATCTTTATTTCCAGTAGTTGTAACAAAAATATCTGCATATTCAACGACGTCTTCTACAGTTTTAACCTCGTATCCTTCCATTGCTGCTTGCAAGGCACAAATTGGATCAATTTCAGTTACAATAACACGTGCGCCTTGTCCTCGTAATGATTGTGCAGAACCTTTACCTACATCACCATAACCGCAAACAACTGCAACCTTTCCAGAAAGCATTACATCCGTTGCACGCATGATACCATCAGTTAATGAGTGGCGACATCCGTATAAATTATCAAATTTGGATTTTGTAACTGAATCATTCACATTTATTGCTGGGAAAGGTAATTTACCTGCCTCAGCCATTTGATATAAACGATGAACTCCAGTTGTTGTTTCTTCAGAAACTCCGCGAATTGCTTCGCGAGTTCTTCTCCAACGTGTTGGATCTTCTGCTTGTACTTTTTTGCATAGTGCTAAAAATACGCCCTCTTCTTCTGAGTGTACTTTTGGATCGTAATCCGGTACTTTTCCAGCTTCTTCAAATTGGGCTCCTTTTACAACTAACATAGTTGCATCGCCACCATCATCAAGAATCAAGTTTGGACCACTACCATCAGGCCATTGTAATGCTCTGTTGGTGCACTCCCAATACTCTTCTAAAGTCTCACCTTTCCATGCAAAAACAGGTGTTCCTTTTGGAGAATCTACAGTACCTTCTCTACCAACAACAACAGCTGCTGCTGCATGATCCTGAGTAGAAAAAATATTACATGATACCCAACGAACATCAGCACCTAATTAAACAAGAGTTTCGATAAGAATGGCAGTTTGCACTGTCATATGAAGAGATCCCATTATTTTCGCTCCAGCTAATGGTTTCTTTCCTTTGTATTCTTCTCTTAATGCCATTAATCCTGGCATTTCAATCTCTGCTAAGTCAAGTTCTTTTCGTCCCCATTCTGCTAAACTTATATCCTTAATTTGGTAAGTTAAGTTTTCGACCATTGTATCCATGTTTTATTTATTTTTATATTATATGCTTTATTTGAGAATTTGCAAAATTAATCATTTATGATAAATAATTTGTAAGTACAACAATTAACTTTCCAAAAGGTGTTATCTATTTGTAAATTTTTGGAATATGATCATAAAGTTCGACAGCAGCCCTGGATTTATTTAAAGTAAAAACATGTATTCCTGGAGCCCCATCTTTCAATAGATCAAGACTTTGTTTCTTTGCAATATTTAGGCCAATTTCATAAACCTTTTGCTTATCAGCCTGAACTTCAGCTAATTGCTTTTCAATCTGTTCTGGTATTTTAGCCCCACTTATTTCTGCAAATCGCTTTATCTGTGTATAACTTGTAATTGGAATAATTCCAGGTATAATACGTTCACCTATACCTTTCTGCACTGCATTATCCAAAAATTCCCAATAATAATCATTATCAAAAAACATTTGTGTTACGAGAAAATCAGCCCCAGCATCTACTTTACGTTTCAAATTATCTAAATCATCATCCATTGATGCTGCTTCAATATGTTTTTCAGGGTATGCAGCGGCTCCTATACAGAAATCAAAATTCTTTTTCACAAACGAAATCAAATCAGAAGCATAGTTAAAACCATCAGGATTTTCTGGAAACACCTTACTGCCTTTGGGAGGGTCACCACGCAAAAGCATAACATTTTCTACACCCATATCTTGCAATGTACGCATATCGTAGGCAATTTTCTCCCGGGTAGCACCTACTACCGTGTAATGTGCCATACACGTTAATCCTAGTTCATTTTGAAAAAAATCAACAAGATCAAAAGTATTATCACGAGAAGAACCTCCAGCCCCGTATGTAATCGAGACAAATGAAGGCTTCAGGCTCATTAATTGACCTACATTAATGCCAAAACGCACGGCGGTCATATAATCCTTTGGAGGAAAAAATTCAAAGGAGAATGTCTTTTTATTTGGTAAAAACAGTTTATTTATCTTCATAATCGGCTGCAAAAGTAAAAAAGTTCTATCAAAAACCCTTGAACAACAACGCTATTCTTCCACTATTGTTTTTAAACCAGCTGTATGCGCGCTAAATTCAGGGGCGTATGCTGACTGAATCTCAACAGGCCCTGCATTAAAGCTACCATTTCTTTCTACATATAAATCATAAGCAATTACGATGCTTTCGTTGTTCAAATAATCAAAAAAGAAACGTTTTTCACTGTCATGACTTTCAACGTAATATGATTTTCCACTTTCCCATCTATATCCACTCATCTGATTCTTAGGCTCAAAACATGCTCCATGAGGTGCTTTAACCCACACATAATCCAATGCTCTTTCACTCTTAATAATAAGCTGAACCCAAACTTCATCGCCAACCTTGAGTTTATCTTTAACAGGATCATATGGCACAACAGTCTCTCCCTTGTCTGTTTGTTTTTTAACAAATAACTGTCGTTCTACAGATAACTCATCCGTATTAGATTTGATATTTTCAAAACTTTCTGTAAATGAATGATATATACCTCCCCATACTGGAGTTTTACCATTATTCTGGATAGTAATATCTTTCATTGATTTATCAATCTTATCAATCTTTTTGCTGAAATAGCCCGTGCCTGCTGTTTTTGCTTCTTTCTCAGAATCGATAGTCAATCCACCTAACTTTATAGTTACAGCGTTTTTTTCATTCACCCAATCAGATCCAGTATTTATAAGCGTTCTTACAGCCGCCAAAGACGCATCAGTATTTCTCCATGCCTGCCCTTGTTTCTCATGTACCATCCACAACTTTATAGCATCAAGTTCACTATTTGGCAATTTCATTTTCTTGAAGAATTGCGCAATCATGGCTTGCGTTTGCATAGGTGCTTCATCCCAACTCCATCCAAATTGATTCTCGCGCCAAAACATTCCTTTCTCTGAATCCACTGTAGCGCGCTCCTTTAATCGATCTACGACTAATTTGGCATAATCAGTATTTCCATAATGTATTGCTAAAATTCCTGATAGCGCCATCTGGTACAAATTCATTTTTTTATAATCAAAAGCATGATTGTAATAGAACTTCTCCGCTTCAGAGGTAATTTTGTAATTATTATTTAGCTGCTTTTGAGTAACTAAATATTGAATTATACTAACTGGAGTTGAATATTTAGTAGTATCAGCACTGTAATGCATTAATTTATAATATCTTGTATCTATTTCACCTTTCAAGTAATTCAAAGCCTTACTCATTATATTTTGAACCTTATACTCCTTAAAGCTTTGCAATTCAATAGTTTCAGATAATACCATTACAGATTGTAATGTAAAATAAAATGAAGCACGCATTCCCGGACGCCAACTGAATGCGCCATTTTCAAGCTGTTGTTCATTCAACTTATTAATAGCTTCATTCATTTTACTATCTACAAAATTTGTATTTAGCATTTCCATTAAGGCAGCGTGTTGCAGCTCTTCATTTGCTGCAACTTCTTCCCATGGTGTTTCTCCAATTAGTAAATTGCGTAATTCTTCTTTTTGATTTAATGCTGAAGTAAGTTCTTTCGACTGAGCCTCTTTCCAAACTTTAAATACACGCTCAATTTCAGGATTTTGTTGAATTAGATAATCACCCCAGGCAGTAATCTGGAAGTTGCGAGCCAATTGAATAGCCGATTGGTTATTAGATTCAAAAACAGCAGGCATTGCTTTAATAGCATGCCATACGGGGTTGGTGGACATTTCAATTGTAAGTTCATGATTTTTGGCTGTTTCGCTATCTAATTTATCAATCGATGCAAATTTGTATTGCTTTGTTTTATTTGGTTTATTCCAAAAAACAAGCGTGTTGATAATTCGCTGACGACTAGGCAGCACAGGAATATTATGTAACTCCCCGTCTGTATGTTCACCAGCTGCTCCCGCAATTTGGTAAGTAAGTGCATTTAAACCTTCAGGGACTTCAAATTCTACTGTGAAACTTCCATTACCTTTTGGCGCCACATTAATGCTACGCATCTTAGTGCTGGCATTAATTCGTTCTCCATTATAAGGGTTTGTAATTTTAATATCAGGACGAACTTGTATTTCTTCATCAGTAAGATTATATACTAATGCTTTTAGTTCAACCTTATCACCCTGATGCACAAAACGTAAGCGGTTAGGAATAACCATAAGTTTTTTCTGTGTCACGACCTCATATTTGGCATAACCTGAGGCCATTTCTTTATCATGAGCAAACACCTGCAACTTCCATTTGCTCATACTCTGAGGCACTGAAAATTTAATATCTACCACTCCCTCATTATTCGATCTTAATGTGGGATAGAAAAATGCGGTTTCGTTGAAATTTGTTCTTACAGAAAAGTTCTCGTTCTGCTTAGAATTCCTTATAAACTCTCCGGTTTTTACTTTATCTTGACCAACAATTTCATCAACTTGTTCCAATGGAGCTTCTTCATTATCAACAACAGCATCCATAGTCATAGAAGAGCGCTCGGCTTTGGCTCCTTCTATCATAGGCATCATTCCATTTCTATAATATCTACCTGTTGAAAACGGACTGTTTAAATACCAATTTAAAGGCTTTTCATAGGGTTTATCAACGGGTTTATATTGAGAAATATTTCCATTCATAAAACCAGATGATTGGAGCAATAGATTTAGAATTGACAGTCTTTGATATGGAAAATTCCATTTATGTAAAAGGAATATATTCAAGGACATATCATACATACTGGTTACGACCTCGGCATTTCTTAAAGGCTCACCCTCTTTTGTAAGTTTAAGAGACCATTTTTCATCATTGCCAGGTGTAATTTTATCCCGTATAGAAGTAAATTCAATATTAATCTTTCTTTTTACCGGAATTACATTCACACTATTTTCATATGAAAACTCTCTTCCGTTGGAAATCAACAGCGCAGAAATAGATATCCGCCCCTCAGTATCACTACTAATGGGCAATTCGACTTGCACTTTTTTTCCATCAATTTCATAAATCTGATTCAGTATAATATCCTCATTATTATTGACAAGCAATCGGATATTAGCATCC
>PKTE01000241.1 GCA_002869335.1 Salinivirgaceae bacterium
GCAAATTATCGAATATCGTAAAAAAGTTAACCCGGTTATTAGTGATGGTATTGATGACGATTCATTGTTTCAGAGACAAAAGGCACGGCGAAGCATTGTAATTGGTGGCGGCTTAATTTTAGTTGCAGCCACGGTGTTTGCATTTCTCTCATCCAATGAGCTTGAAAAGCAGTTTTCATCTTTAGCACAGGATAAAGAGTTTAGCATTGAAACAGATGTGAAGTCGGGTAATGTGGTTGTGAATGATCTTGCAGAAAACAATATTGATAAAGAAGTGAGACCTAATGAACCAGGAAAAGAAAGTGATAACATTGATAATACAACAGAGCAAGACACGGCAGAAGTCAATATAGCTCAGAATGAGGTTAATAAAGAAGAAAAAACTAAAGCGGAATCAGATCCCCAAAAAGAAGCCAGGGAGGTTCCGAATATGATGAAGACTTCCCCTAATTATCCTAATTTTAGAGGAATAGGCGGAATTGGTATTTCTACAAAGAAAAATATTCCAATTGACTGGGATGGAGCCTCCGGTAAAAATGTGATATGGAAAACGCCGCTGCCACTTCCGGGACAAAACTCACCAATCATTTGGGGCGATAAACTGTTCTTTACTGGTGCTGAGGAAGGAAAACAGGAGATTTATTGTTTGAATAAAAATACGGGGAAGCTGCTTTGGACAACTTCTGTGGGAGGTAGCGACAAAGTGCCTACTCCAATTGGCGAGACTGGATTTGCAGCGCCTACAGCAGTAACAGACGGTAACTTTGTTTATGCTATTTTCGCTACAGGCGACATGGCTGCTGTAGATATGAACGGAAAAGTTATATGGCAAAAAGATTTTGGTTTGCCTGATAATCATTATGGACATTCATCCTCATTGATGATCGCCAATGGAAATGTGATTGTGCAATGGGATCAGCGTAACGAGCAAAAACTAATGGCGCTGGCGTCTCATACTGGCGATGTGGTTTGGAGCGTAGATAGAGATGTTAAAATTTCATGGGCTTCACCTATCGTGGTCAATACCGGATCAAATCTTGAAATTATGACGGCTGCAGATCCTTTTGTTATTTCTTATGATGCTTATACTGGTAAAGAGTTGTGGCGAATGGAATGTATCGGAGGCGAGGTTGGACCTTCATTGGCTTATGCTAATGGTATAGTTTATTCGGTCAATGATTATTCAGTGCTTTCTGCCGTTAAAATTGGTAAGAAACCAACATTACTTTGGGAAAATGATGACCATCTTTCAGATATTCCTAGTCCGGTAGCTACCGACAAATATCTTTTTATGGCAACAAGTTATGGCGTATTTATTTGTTATGATGCTGTAACAGGTGAGAAGTACTGGGAATATGAAATTGGTAGTAATATTTTCGCATCACCAATGATTGTTGATGGTAGAGTATATGTATTGGATGTTCCTGGTATAATGCACATTATAGAGCCTGATAAAGAGTTGAAAATTATTAGCGAACCTTCATTGGGAGAGTATTCTGGTAGTACCCCTATATTTACTGATGGAAGGATTTATTTGAAAGGAATTAAAAATATCTACTGTATAGGAAAATGACAGATGAGTTGTTAGAACATATCGACCAATTAATTGCTGAGATTGGATCAACGGCTGATAAAGTCATTCCTATTTTGCAAGCTATTCAGGAAAGGTATAATTATCTGCCTGAAGAAGCATTGAAAAGGGTACATGAGACCACAGAGATTACGCCAGCCAGTATTCATGGAATTGCTACTTTTTATTCACAATTTAGATTAAAACCAGTTGGGAAGCACATGGTAAAAGTATGTGTGGGAACCGCTTGCCATGTAAAGGGTGCGATGCTGGTTTACGACGCTTTTCGTCGCGCACTGAAACTCGACGATGATGAGGACACGGATGCTGATGAAATTTTTACATTAGACAAAGTATCTTGTCTGGGATGTTGCACTATCGCACCTGTGGTACAAATTGACGACGTAACCTATGGACACGTAAAAACTGATGAGGCTGAGAGTATTTTAAAGGATTTTCTTGCGCGTCAGGATCAACCAAAATCTGAAAAACCACAGGTTATTATTGATAAAGAGGTTATGCAAGGTGAGATCCGCATTGGATTGGGCTCTTGCTGCGTGGCAACGGGAAGCAATGATGTAAAGAATGCATTGGAAGATGCCTTAAATCATAGTAAAATTGATGTTGAAGTTAAGCATGTGGGCTGTGTCGGAATTTGTAATCAGGTACCCATTTTGGAAATCCATAAGCCTAATGAAACCCCTGCTGTATATGCTAAAATTAAACCCGAAGAGGTACGTGAAGTAATTAAGCAGCATTTTAAACCCAAAAGACTGACACACAAAACCCGAACAGGTATTTATAACTTTTTTGATTCCATTGTCAACGCTGAAATTCCTAAAAAACATCAATATTACAATCCTGAAGATAAGAATTCGCTTTTTTCAGAATTCTTGTCACCACAGGTGAGTATTGCCACCGAATACAGAGGTGAGCTCCGGCCTTCTGATTTGAAAGAATATCAGTCAAAAGGTGGTTTCCAGGCTTTTACTTCAAGTCTGAAAATGAAATCTGAAGAGATTATTTCCATAATTGAAAATAGCGGATTAAGAGGTCGGGGCGGTGCCGGTTTTCCCACCTCATCTAAATGGAAGTTAGTTAAAGAAGCTGAATCTGATATCAAATATGTGATTTGTAATGGCGATGAAGGTGATCCCGGAGCTTTTATGGATCGTATGTTACTTGAATCTTATCCATACCGTATTATAGAGGGGATGTTGATTGCGGCAGTTGCCACAGGAGCTCGTGAAGGTATTTTTTACATTCGAGCTGAATATCCGCTGGCGGTGCAAAGAATACGGGAGGCTCTTGCTGCGCTCTATGATGAAGGTTTTTTAGGTGAAGACATATTGAGTAGCTCATTCGACTTTGATATTAAAATATTTGAAGGTGCAGGAGCATTTATTTGTGGAGAAGAAACAGCGCTAATTGCTTCCATTGAAGGGAAAAGAGGTTTGCCTACGGTACGCCCACCTTATCCTGCTGAGAAAGGTTTGTGGGAAAAACCTACACTTATCAATAATGTGGAGACCTATTCAATGGTACCCTGGATTATCAGTCATGGAGAGAAGGCATTTAATGAAATCGGAACTGCTGACAGCAAGGGTACGAAAGTATTTGCTCTCGCTGGAAAAATAGAGCGTGGTGGACTTATTGAAGTGCCTATGGGAATTACTATCAGGCAAATTGTAGAAGAAATTGGTGGCGGGGTAGCTGCCGGAAGAAAATTTAAAGCCATCCAGATTGGTGGACCATCGGGTGGATGTATTCCCGCTTCAATGGCCGATACACCTATTGATTATTCATCGTTGAAGGAGGCGGGTGCCATGATGGGTTCAGGCGGATTGATCGTGTTGGACGATACTGATTGTATGGTGGATATTGCCAGGTATTTTTTATCGTTTACCCAGGAACAATCATGCGGACGATGTACATTTTGTCGCATTGGAACCACTCGAATGTTACAAATTTTGGATAAAATTACCTCAGGAAAAGGAGTAGAATCAGATATCGACTTGTTGGAAGAGTTGGCTGATAGTACAAAAGCAGGAAGTATGTGTGGATTGGGTAAATCTGCACCAAATCCTGTTCTTACTACACTGAAGTATTTTAAAGATGAATATTTGGCACATATAAATGGAAAGTGCCCAACAGGAAAATGCAAAGATTTAATTCAATATAAAATCACGGATGACTGTATCGGTTGTACAAAATGTGCCCAGCAGTGTCCTTCAGATGCTATTCAGCCTGTTCCACATGAGATACATGTGGTTGATAATGATAAATGTATAAAATGTGATGTTTGTCGGGATATTTGTCCTGTGGATGCCGTCATAACTGTATAATATGATAAACCTCAAGATAGACCATATTAATATAAAGGTGAAAGCTGGTACTACAGTCCTTGAAGCTGCACGAGCAAACGGAATAGAAATTCCTTCTATGTGCTATATGAAAGGCTATACCAATCATCCAAGTTGCATGGTCTGTGTAGTAAAAGATAAGTCAAGAGATGCGCTAGTTGCATCTTGTTCTCAGCAGGTTAAAGAGGGAATGGAAATTGAAGCCAGTAGCGATGAGGTGAAAAAGGCTCGTCAAAAAGCACTTGAGATGTTGCTAAGTGATCATGTTGGTGATTGCGAAGCACCATGCACATTGGCTTGCCCTGCCGGAATGGATATTCCGCTTATGAACCGTTTGATTGCAGCAGGTAAGTTTGATGAAGCTTTAAACGTTGTAAAAGAAGATATTGCTCTGCCACATATTTTAGGTTACATCTGTCCGGCTCCTTGCGAAAATGCTTGTCGACGCAAACAGGTTGATGAGCCGGTGGCTATTTGTTTGTTGAAGAGATTTACCGCTGCAGAAAGTATCGATGAAAAAAACATTGCAATCAAAAATATAGCCGAGCCAACTGGCAAAAAAGTAGCTATCATTGGTAGTGGTCCTGCCGGATTAACAGCAGCATATTACTTACAACTTTTTGGACACGCATGTACTGTTTTTGAAAAATCAGAAAAGGCCTGCGCTACGCTCAGAGAGGTTATTTCTGACGAAGATTTGCCCCCTGAAGTGATTGATAATGAGGTTGAAGTCATTAAATCTCTTGGAGTATCATTTCAGTATAATTCACTTATTACAAAAGAGGTCTTTAACGAAAAAATAAAACCGAAGTTCGATGCTGTAATCGTGGCTACAGGAGATATTCAAAAAGATAATTCTCTTTTAGGGCTTTTTGATCAATCAAAAGCGGGTATTGAGCTAAATCAAAAGAATATGAGCACTTCTATAGAAGGCGTATTTGTTTGTGGAAGTGCCATTAAACCTCAAAAAATGGCTATCCGAAGCACAGCTCAGGCTAAAACAGCCGCCTTAGCGGCTCATTTCTATTTGCAAAATCAAACATGGGAGAAGCCCTCACGTAAATTTAATTCCCGTTTTAATAAGTTATTGGATGATGAGTTACCTGAATATCTGAAAGAAGCCACTGATAATAAAAGAGTTGATCCCAAAGTTAATCCGAAAGCAGGTTTTACAATTGATGAGGCGAAACGTGAAGCAGAACGTTGCCTACATTGCGATTGTCGCAAAAAAGATAATTGCAAGCTACGCGACTATTCAGATGAATATGAGGTTGATAGTAAGCGATATAAGGTTGGTGAGCGGAAGCTCATGACCAAACAAATACAGCACGATTTGGTTATATACGAACCGGAGAAATGTATCAAATGTGGATTGTGTGTGGAAATAAGTAATCGTGAAGGTGAAAAATTCGGATTGGCCTTTGAAGGACGAGGAATTGATGTAACGATTAATGCTCCTTTGGGAAGTAAATTAAATGAAAGCTTAACGCATACTGCCGTTAAATGTGCGGAGGCTTGTCCGACTGGAGCAATTTCTTTAAAAGAAAAATATTAATAGTAAAATTATGAAAAAACAAATCATTCCTTTTTTGTTTATTACATTGATTTTGGTAAGCTGTAATTCGCAATCAGAAAAAGAATCACAATTGTTACAAGAGAGAATTTCTAAGGTTGAAAATGGCCTGCAACCTAACTTGCAAATCAAAGGAGATAGTATTCCTTTCTTTAATATTGAGAGCAGAATGGAGCAATTAGGCATACCCGGAGTCAGTATTGCAATGCTAAAGAATGGAGAGATTGAGTGGGCAAAAGGGTATGGAATGGCTGACAAATCTGAAAATCGCAAAGTAACTCCTGAAACTATGTTTTTGGCAGCTTCTATTAGCAAACCGGTTACAGCAATTAGAGCACTTCAGTTGGCAGAATCTGGCAAAATAGATTTGGATTCGAATGTGAATAATTACCTGTCTAGTTGGAAGTTGCAGGATAATGAATTTACAGCAACGGAGAAGGTTACTACACGTCGAATATTAAATCATACGGCAGGTTTAACTGTATCTGGATTTCCGGGTTACTTAAAGGGTGATTCTATCCCAGATGTTATTGGCGTGTTGGATGGAAAAGGCAATACTGATCCTGTGCGGGTTTATCAGGAGCCAGTCAAAAGTTGGGTGTATTCGGGAGGTGGTTATACTCTTTTACAGTTAATGATTATGGATATTGATGGTAAGTCCTTTCCCGAAACAATGCAGAAAAACGTGTTAAGCCCATTGGAGATAAAGGCAAGCACATTTGAAAACCCATTACCTGAAAAATATCACAAACTGGCTGCCACAGGTTACAGAGCAAATGGAAATGAAGTAAAAGGTAAATGGCCTATTTATCCTGAGATGGCAGCGGCAGGACTTTGGACTACACCCTCTCAATTAA
>PKTE01000167.1 GCA_002869335.1 Salinivirgaceae bacterium
TATTTAAAACTTTATTCTTGACATAATAATTCAAGAAATTATAACAGGTAGTATAGCCTGCTAAATTAATTAATTTTAAATTGAATACAATCATTAAAGGAGATTAACTAAATCACGTCCAAAATTAATACGATACTATTCAAATAATAAAATTTATATTAATATGTTTAAACAATATCTGATTATTATTTTTGTAATTAATAGAACTTCAATTTTTGTTAATATGTATAAAACAATTATAATTTCTTTAGCACTACTCTATTCTGTAGTGGGTTATGGTCAAAAGCTACAAGAAACTCGAAACTTTAACACTCCGAAAGAGGTAGTTGTTGATGGAAAAATGACCATCAAATTTCATAAATCAGAAGATGTTGACATAGTCATTGAAACCGACAAAGTAAAACTGGAAGATGTGTATACAAAATATGAAAACAACAAATTACTGATACGTGTTGAACCACTAGATATTGAAGATGGCAAAGTAAGTATCGATGCTTACCTCCCTTCATTTGAGAATCTGACATTACATCGAGGAGCTAAAACCCGAATCAGCCAAAAAATGTTCACAAATGATGTAACCTTAACTGCAACAACCGGTGCAGATATAAGAGCGCAGGTACAAAACAATAAAACAACTATAAAAGCAACCTCAGGGAGTTTTATTCAACTTGAAGGAAAAACTAACAAACTAGAAGCCATTGTCCATTCAGGAGCTAAAGTAAGAACAGATAGTCTGGATTTAAAATTTGCAAAGATTAAATGCCGAACAGGTGGATTTATAGCAGTAACTCCTACAATTGAAGCAAATATTAAATCGACATTAGGAGGCACCGTTAAACTGTTGAAAAAAGTAAATGTAATATCGAAGAATACTCTTTTTGGTAAAATCGAACGCGATGCACAATAATCTGAGCATAATTGGAGCCGGAAATCTGGCCAACTCCCTTGTTCCCAGTTTACTAAAAGCTGGATTACAAATTGATTTTATTTATTCTAAAAATGGACAATCTGCACATCAATTGGCAAAAAAATATAGAATAAAAGCCACAAGCGATATTAAAAAAATCAAAAGCGATATTATTATAATTGCAACCACTGATAGTTCAATAAAAACTGTTTCTGAATCTCTTCAGCTTTCAAAAGATCAAATTGTATTGCATACTGCAGGCAGCATTTCAATAAATGTGCTTACTCAAAGCCATAAAAATGCCGGTGTATTATACCCTTTGCAAACATTTACAAGAAACAAAGAGGTTGATTTAAAAAACGTCCCATTCTGTATTGAAGCATCTAATAAAAATACCTATTCTCAAGTTAAAGAACTTGCAGAACTATTATCAAATAATATTACTGAACTCACAAGCGAACAAAGACTTGCTCTACATACAGCTGCCGTATTCACGAACAACTTCACAAACTTGATGTATACTATTGGAAACGACATACTTACATCACACAATATAGATTTTAATCTATTACGCCCCCTGATCTCAGAAACGGCAAAAAAAGCCATTTCTAATCAGCCCGAAAAAATACAAACCGGCCCAGCATTAAGAGACGATATAAAGACAATTCAAGCACATAAAGATATGCTTAAGGGAGAACAGCTAGAAATGTATGAATTACTCACAAAATGGATTAAAAACAGGCACAGAGATATGGACAAAGCCTAATCATTTTATTATCTTTAAACGCAAAATATAAAATTGGAAATGAATAAAAATTTTAAAGAGACGCTCAGTGATATAAAAGCCTTTGTTTTTGATGTGGATGGAGTATTTACTGATGGGACATTATTTTTATTACCAGAAGGAGTTCAGGCACGCCAAATGAACATCAGAGATGGATTTGCAATAAAACATGCAACTGAACAAAACTATCCAATAGCTTTAATTACTGGTGGAGAAGATGAATCAGTAAGGTGGCGTTTTTCTAATCTTGGCGTTAAAGATATCTACTTGCCCTCTACTAATAAAGTCAAAGATTTTGAAGATTTTGTTGCAAAACGTGGCTTAAAAAAAGAGGAAATACTATATATGGGCGATGATTTACCTGATTATAAGGTGATGCAAATGGTTGGTGTGCCAACCTGTCCAGCCAATGCTGATTCAGAAATAAAAAAAATAGCCAAATACGTTTCAGATAAAAAAGGAGGAGAAGGTTGCGTGCGCGACGTAATTGAGCAAGTATTAAGAGCACAAGGAAACTGGGTAACTCAAAAATAAAATACATGCGAGCATTTTTTAAACTTATTCGCTGGCCAAATCTGATTATAATACCACTCGTAATGGTAGCAATAAGATATGCTATTTTAGAACCAATGCTCAACTTGAGCAATTTGAAAATAGCTATGCCAGATCTTGATTTTTGGTTAATGGTGGCAGCTACCATTTTACTTGGTTCAGCAGGATATATAATCAACGATTATTTTGATCGCAAAATTGATCTTATCAATAAGCCGGCAAAAGTAATTATAGGCCAAAAAATCTCCAGAATCACAGCTATTACGCTCCATATTGTTTTTAACTCAATTGCTATTCTAATAGGCCTTTACCTGGCATGGGAAGTTCATTTATGGTGGGTTGCAGTAGTTTATGTATTCGTTACAGGTATTTTTTGGTTTTATTCAACCACATACAAAAAAATGCTATTTGTAGGAAATGTAATTGTTTCAATAATGACAGCAATGGTGCCTTTGCAGGTACTTTTATTTGAATATACTTATCAGGCTAATAATGGTGTAGAAATAATTGGAGACGGACGACTACAAAATCAGTTATATATCATTTCACTTTGGGTTATTTCATTTTCATTTTTTGCTTTTATTACAAATCTAATCCGTGAAATCATTAAAGATATTGAAGATATCCGCGGAGATTTAAGATATGGCAGAAGTTCTGCTCCTATTGCCATTGGAATTACAAAAACAAAATGGATTGTTCAGGTTTTGACAGCAACCATGATTGCCGCTATTATTTACATAGCCTCTAGAGTTGTGCTGGACTGGTTCTCATGGATATACATATCATCTATCATTTTGCTTCCTATTCTTATACACATGTATCTGGTCCATTTTGCAGAAAAGAAAAAACAATTTCATCACATTAGCCAGCTGATGAAAATTATTATGTTCACAGGTCTACTATATTCAGTTATAGTTTGGTATAATGTTTCAAGTATTAGATGATTGATAAATTAAATACAAAGAAATATATATTAGGATCAAAGTCTCCGAGGAGAAAGTCTTTACTGGAAGAGTTAGGTTTAAAATTTAGCATTGAAACCCACAATACAGATGAATCTTATCCTTCAAACCTGAGACCTTATGAAGTTGCAGAATACATTGCTGAACAAAAAGCAAAAGCTTTTGCAAACCCGGATAAAAATACGATAATTATAACCGCTGACACGATTGTTTCCCTTGGGGATGAAATATTGGGTAAGCCTATTGATAATAAAGATGGATACAAAATGTTGCGTAAATTATCTGATGAATCGCATCATGTAACAACTGGGGTTTGCATCCGAACAATTGATAGTTTTCACATTTTCCATTCTCAAACAGAGGTAGTTTTTGATGTATTGACGGATGAAATTATTAATAAATACCTGGAAATTTCTAAACCATATGATAAAGCAGGTGCATATGGAATACAAGAATGGTTTGGTATGATTGCCGTAAAAGAAATTAAAGGAAGCTTTTACAATGTAATGGGACTTCCCATCCACAAATTATATAATGAATTAAATAAATTAATATCATAAAAAGAGAAGTAATATGCTTAGAAAAAGACTATTAGCACTTGTTTTAGCTATTCTGATTATTTTACCACTTGCCCGTGCAGACGAAGGCATGTGGATTCCAATTTTATTGAAAAAACATACAATTGAGCAAATGCACAAAGCTGGTTTTAAACTAACCGCAGAAGATATATATGATATCAACAAGGCTAGTTTGAAAGATGCTGTAGTTGGTTTAGGAAGAGCCGGAAGACCGTTTTCGCACTTTTGTACTGCTGAACTTATTTCTGACGAAGGATTAATTATTACAAATCACCATTGCGGTTTCAGAGCCATTCAGCAACATAGCACAGTAGAACATGATTATCTTACAGATGGGTTTTGGGCATATTCAAAAGAAGAAGAGTTAGCCAATCCCGGGATAACCGCCTCATTCTTAAAACGAATGGAAGATGTAACCGATAAAGTTTTGGAAGGCATTACTGAGGATATGACAGAAGAAGAGCGCGGAGTAAAAATTCAGGAAAACCAAAAAGCTATTATTGCTGCTGCAGAAGAGGGTACAAACTATCGGGCAAACATTAAACAATTCTTTGCTGGTAATGAGTTTTACCTATCTGTTTATGAGATATTTGAAGACGTAAGACTTGTTGGTGCTCCCCCATCAGCCATTGGAAAGTTTGGAGGCGATACAGATAATTGGTCATGGCCAAGACATACAGGTGATTTTTCTCTTTTTAGAATTTATGCCTCAAAGGAAAACATGCCTGCAGAATACGCTAAGGATAACCAACCTCTTAAACCAATTAAACATTTTGAAATTTCATTAAAAGGAATAAACAAAGGTGATTTCACAATGGTTTTGGGTTATCCAGGAACAACCGAACAATACATTCCATCTTATGCAGTACAACTTAAAAAAGACCATATTAATCCATTGCGCATCAAACTAAGAGGTACCAGGCTAGAAGTTATGAATAAGTATATGGAAAATGACAAAGCGGTGCGTATTCAGTATGCTTCAAAATATGCTGGCATCTCTAATGGTTGGAAAAAATGGATTGGCGAGAATAAAGGATTAGAAAGATTTGAAACCGTTAAAAACAAACAAGAATTAGAAGCTAAATTCAAAGATTGGGCAAAAAAGAATCCTAAATACAATGGCATTGTTGATGAGTATGAAAAACAATACAAAGAACTAACATTGCTTCAGGAGGGATTTTATTACGCAATTGAATCTGCCTTAAATATAGAAATTGTAAGTTATGCAGGACAATTTTCACGTTTATACAGAGATGCTCAAAAAGAAGATAACGAAGCTTATATTAAAACGGATATTGAAAGATTAGTAGGTAGAACTGAAAGCCATTTTAAAGATTACTATAAACCTATTGATAAAGAGATAACTGCTAAGGTGCTTGATATTTATTACAATGGTGTGCCTGAGCAATATAGGGCTCCTATAATCGATAGCCTTCATAAAAAATTTAATGGAGATTTTGAGGCCTATGCTGCATATTTATTTGATAATTCTGTTTTCGCTAATAAGGAAAAAGTAGATAATTTCCTTGAAAATTTTAAAGCAGAAGACCTTGCAGTAATTGAAAATGACCCAGCATTCATACTATACACAGAAGTAGTTAATTATTACCGGGCCAATATACAACCTGCATATGCAGCTATTTCTGATACAATTGATATTCTAGACCGAAAATATGTTGATGGATTGCGCAAAATGCAGCCAGATAAAATATTCTATCCTGATGCAAATTCAACTTTCCGCGTTGCTTTTGGAAAAATCAATGGTTATGAGCCGCGAGATCGTGTAAAATACAGTTATCAAACCACACTAAAAGGAATTATTGAAAAAGATAATCCTGACATTTATGATTACAGGGTTCCACAAAAACTAAAAAACCTTTATAACGCAAAAGATTTTGGTAAGTATACAAACAGCACAGGAGAAGTACCAGTTTGTTTTATTGGAACAAACCACACTACCGGAGGTAATTCGGGAAGCCCTGTTCTTGATGCCGAGGGTCGCTTAATTGGAATAAACTTTGACCGAGCCTGGGAAGGTGTAATGAGCGACATTACGTACAAACCTGAAATTTGCCGCAATATTATGCTCGACATGCGTTACGTGCTGTTTATTGTAGATAAATTTGCCAACGCTCAAAACCTCATCAATGAAATGTCAATTGTAAAATAACAAACAGAAAGATATAACAAGAGCCTGTGCGAGAGTACAGGCTTTTTTGGATCACATTGAAAAGTTGGTGGGTTGATAAAATAAAAACACACCTCTATCCCAAATTTAAAGTTTCTTTGATTAATTTCCTTTGTCTCAAGCCGACGGGCTCTTCATTTTTGATGCCCCAAAAACGAAGCAAAAAGGGCTTGGCTTAGCATTTTAAGCGACCTTCTAAACTCTTGCACCCTAAAATAATTTAACTCGCGGATGCTTAAACGATATAAATTCTTATCATTTTACGGGCGCATCCGCTCTACAGAAATTATTTTCGCGGTTGCTTCGAGTAAGAAGGTGCCCGCTGAAAATACTTAGGCCGATCGAAATGCAACGCAGTAAATCATTGCTCTCCGCCTAAGGAA
>PKTE01000211.1 GCA_002869335.1 Salinivirgaceae bacterium
AGCGGAGAAAAATGAATTAGGAGCAAAATGGAATCGCGAAGAATGGGCTTATGCTCGTCTAGGTGATTACTTAACAGCACGTGTCCCTGCCAGTTTAAAAATGAAATATAGCGAAACAGAAACAGCAGCTGATATTTACATTGCTGATTATAACATTTTTGCAGGACAACTTTTCAATGAAGCTGGTGAAAAACTTTTCCCCGAAGGATTGAAACTGCTTTCACATTGGAATATTCGCGATGAAATCAAATCTAACTATGCTGATAAAGAACATGGTTTAGATAAGCAACGCACACTTTATCGTGTAATGAAACGTATTGTAGATCAGACTATTCCGGAGAAAGTTATCAATAACGAAAAACCAGAATGGAATCCATTTACAAACGAAGTAATGGTTGACGGAAAAAAAGTTGAAGCTAAACCAGAACCTAACAATCGCTACCAAAATATGCTCAACCTATTCCATGCAGTAAAAGCAATGGATGAATTCAATCCTGTACTTAACACATATATTAAGAGAACTTTCAGCGGTAACATGGAGATTTCGCAAGAAGAAACTGAAAAGCTTTTTGTAGACTATGTTTCATCACCTGTACTTAAAGAGGTTGGACAATTAATTAGTAAACGTTTAGGTCGTGATTTAGAGCCTTTTGATATTTGGTACGATGGATTTAAAACACGTAGTATGCTTGATCAGGATAAGCTTGATGACGCTACTGAAAAATGGTTTCCAAATGCACAGGCAATGAAAGAAGAGTTGCCAGCTATTCTGGCAAAACTTGGTTTTAGTGCAAAAGAATCAAAATATCTGGCAGACAAAATTGATGTGGACCCTGCTCGTGGTAGCGGACATGCATGGGGCGCCAGCATGAAAGGTGAAAATGCTCACTTGCGTACAAGAATTCCTGAAACGGGTATGAATTACAAAGGCTATAACATTGCAATTCACGAATTTGGCCACAATGTAGAACAAACCATTTCTTTATACGATGTAGATTATTATACATTAAATGGAGTACCAAACACAGCATTTACCGAAGCTCTGGCATTTATGTTCCAAAGTCGCGACTTGGAAATCTTAGGAATGGAAGTCGACAATCCTGACAAAGAACACCTTACAACACTTGACAAATGCTGGTCGTTATACGAAATAATGGGCGTAGGATTAGTTGACCAGCGTGTATGGAAATGGCTCTATGCCAATCCAAATGCTGATGCAGAACAACTCAAACAAGCTGTAATGCGCATTTCAAAAGAGGTGTGGAATGATTATTACACACCTGTATTTGGTCAAAAGGATGAAACCTTACAAGGTATTTATTCACATATGATTGCAAGTCCTTTATACCTTTCAGCATACTCATTTGGGCAAATTATTGAGTTCCAATTGGAGGAATACGTTGCTGACAAAGATTTTGCAGAAGAAGTTCAGCGCATATTCAAACAAGGACGTCTTACTCCAAATCAGTGGATGATGGAAGCTGTGGGAGCTCCACTATCTGTACAACCTATATTGAATAAAACTAAAGAAGCATTAGAAGCTTTAAAATAGATTAAATAATCTCTAGCAACGTCCGGCAAAAAATTGTCGGACGTTTTTTCCAATTTCAGAGACAAAAATTGAAACTATGCAAAAATC
Source organism: Salinivirgaceae bacterium (assembly GCA_002869335.1). Classification (GTDB taxonomy): domain Bacteria; phylum Bacteroidota; class Bacteroidia; order Bacteroidales; family Salinivirgaceae; genus Salinivirga. The sequence goes on from PKTE01000211.1 coordinate 1,640, forward strand.
AATCGCTATCATTTGTGGAGGTGGTCCGGCACCGGGCATTAATAATGTGGTGAGTACAACGGCCCGTGTATTCTTAAAAAATGGCTACAAAGTACTTGGTGTTCACGAAGGTTTTAAAGGCCTTTTAAGTGACAATCCTGATGTAGAAGATATCGATTTTGAATTTGCGGATCAAATATGGAGTAAAGGTGGTTCCGCACTGAAAATGAGCAGATTCAAACCAAAAGATAGTGAATTCAAAACTAACTTTTTCCAAGAAAACAACATCCAACTATTAGTTTCCATTGGAGGTGACGATACAGCGTCATCTGCAGCACGGTTAGCTGATTTTTTGCATACACAAGACATTGAGGTAAAGAGCATCCATGTGCCCAAAACAATTGATAATGACCTACCGTTACCTGAAGGAGTGCCTACATTTGGCTATCAAACCGCCAAAGAAACAGGTGTAGTGCTGGGCTCAACCGTTTATGAGGATGCTCGTACATCACAGAACTGGTTTGTAATGTGTGCCATGGGACGCGAAGCAGGTCATTTAGCCTTTGGAATTGCCAGCGCATGCCATTTTCCAATGATTATCATACCTGAGATTTTCAATAAAACTAAAATTACAGTTGATAAAATTGTCAAACTAGTTATTTCCAGCATTGTCAAAAGAAGATTAATGGGTATTCGTTATGGTGTAGCGATGATTAGCGAAGGGGTTTTTCATTTCCTAACCAAAGAGGACCTGGAAGCTACAGGAATACAATTCGAATACGATGAGCATGGGCATCCTGAATTAAATCAGGTAAGTAAGGCACATATTTTCAATCAGCTTGTCATGAGAAAAATGAAAGAGCTCAAACTCGACCAGAAAAGCCGCCCGGTTGAATTAGGATATGCCATGCGTTGTGCTCGTCCAATAGGATTTGATCTTAATTACACTTCATTATTAGGTCGTGGAGTATACTCTCTTTTCAAACAAGGTTACACTAAATGCATGGTCACTCAATCACCTGAGGAAGAAATTATTCCATTATTCTTAGATGACATTCGCAATACTGATGGCCGTATTAAAACACGTCTGGTTGATATTGATACGCATAAAGTAAAATCAGTTTACGACATGTTACATTATCTTACAAAAGAAGACGTAGAAGCTGCTAAAGAATTTCTATCAAATCCGGAAGAATTTGTATTTGAGGAAATACTCAATTGGGAATAAAAAATTGGTTAATATGGAACCACAAAAAAATAATCTGGACTGTGAATATTTAATCATTGGAGCAGGAATAGTAGGCCTTGGAATAGCTAAAGCCTTGATAGAGCAAAATTCTGGCGCAGATATACTTATAATTGAAAAAGAGGGTCATGTGGGTGAACATGGAAGTGGTAGAAATAGTGGAGTGCTCCATGCAGGATTTTACTATACAGCTAATTCTCTCAAAGCAAAATTTGCCCGTGAAGGAAACGCTCGGATGACGCAATATTGCATTGACAATAAGCTCTCTATAAATCAATCAGGTAAAGTTGTTGTAACTAAACATAAGAATGAGTTGCCCACCCTCCTTGACCTTAAAAAAAGAGGTGATGTAAATGGTGTTGAACTTGAAGTAGTTAACGAAAAAGAGCTGAAGGAATTGGAACCGGCTGCAAAAACTGTAGAAAGTGCCCTCTTTGCTCCCACTACAGCAACAGTAAATCCAAGAGAGATTTGTGATTTTATGCAAAATGACCTGCAATCAAAAAAAGTGAGGTTTCTTTTCAAGGACGGATTCAAAAAAAGAATAGAAGGAAATACAATTCTTACGACACAAAATAAAACCATCAAAGCAGGTAAAATAATTAATGCTGCAGGCATATATGCCGATAAAGTCTCACAAGAGTTTGGCTTTGGAAAATCATTTACGATCATTCCCTTTAAAGGTATCTATCTAAAAGATGCCAATGTTGGAGATGTACCTGTTAAACGCAATATTTACCCCGTTCCAGACATGAGATTTCCTTTTCTCGGAACACACTTTACAACTGCTGTTGACGGCCATGTAAAGCTTGGTCCAACTGCCATTCCAATTTTTTGGAGAGAAGGATACCACGGTACACAAAACTTTAAGCTTAATGAATTGGCAGCTATTACAACATGGGAAGCACGTCTTTTCTTCAGTAATGCATTTGGATTTAGAGACCTAGCTTTCCGAGAAATAAAAAAATATAATAGAAAAACCTATCTCAAAATGGCAGAAGAACTTGTACACGATAAAAGTATTCTGCAAAAGCTAACCAAATGGACCGTTCCGGGAATCAGATCGCAATTGCTCAATAAGAAAACAAAAGAGTTGGTGCAGGATTTTGTAATTGAGTCAGACAATAAAAGCATACATGTGCTAAACGCAGTTTCACCGGCATTTACAGCTGCATTTCCGTTTGGAGAATACGTAGTTGATCAATTTATTAATGATTAATGTTTAATTATTAGTTATTAATGATTAACAATTAACTACACGATTTCTTTAAGCTCTGCTTTTAATCTTTTAATTCGGCGTTTAGTAAGATGGAGTTCATCTAATACATTTAATTTTGCAGCTAACTGATTGCAAGTTACGATCTCTTTTTCCAGCAAAAAAGTTACGTGCTGTTTGGTCAGATTATGTAAAATCGTTATTGGATAAATTTTATACTTTTCAATCAGGTTTTTCAATCCATTCCCATAAGGGTAATCCCAACCTAAAAGGTTCAATCCACTGCATTTTCCATATTGAGTTGAATCTTCAGAAAAACGCGTATTGGTTACAACCCAACCTTTAAAATCAAAGTCTTTGGTAGCAGCAATTTCACTTCGTACTTTTATAATGTCATTCACTCGCGAACGCACATATAAAGGCACTTGCACACTCACTTGTTTCCCTTGATGCTTGCTATATTTACATTCAACCAGATGCTGTTCCTTATTTTTTGTTGCAATCACATCCATTTCATGCGTTACGCACGTACCATCCACCACAATGCCCACTTCAGTCGAAAATCCTTGCTTTTCAAACAGCTGTCCAATAAGTGTTTCAAAAGGATAACCGGAAGGCCCAAGTTCTAGAATAGCTTGCTTCAATCGATATCTCAAACCTGACACATCAGGTTGATGCCTGAGCAATGAAAATGCATGTGCATACAGTTTTTTAGTTGTTACCCCATGATAAATCCATTTGTAGGTTTCATCTACAATTTTTTCAATAATGGCCTCTCCTGCTCCGGCATTCCGGAGCGAACGTTTTAATTTCTCAACCGAAAAAGGTTCCTCTTCTCCGGAGGCCTTTGTAACGAGTATCTGTGGATGTGTCATGATGGTAAAGATAGGAAAAAATCATTATTGGTATCGCTTCAAATGACACCGTTAAAAGACCTAACAGGTTTTGAAAACCTGTTAGGTCTAAGTAATGACATCTATAGTAAACAATATAAAGACATTAGTTTTCAAAAAATCATTTCACTATTTTAGCGTCAAATTTGAAATCAGATGAGAAAAAACGCTCCAAGCATTATCATTATAATACTATTAATCATCACTGGAGTAATTTACAATTACCATAACATTGTTTTTAAAAAACCACAATCAGTGCACAAATGGCGTCAATCTGATTGTGCTTCAATCACATTGAATTACTATCAGGGTGGAATGAAGTTTTTTCAGCCAGAAACCCATAATTTAACTTCTGATCAGGGAACTACAGGTAAATGTGCGACAAGTGAAATGCCTTTTCTTTATTACACTATAGCAAGCCTATATAAGATTTTTGGATATAATGATTTCATTTACAGGATATTAAACACGCTTATTTTCTTTTTGGGATTATTTTATCTTTTTAAATTATCTAACTATTTACTAAAAAATACATTTTGGTCAGCAGCCATTGTGATTATGTTTTTTAGTTCGCCTGTGTTGGTTTATTACGCTAACAACTACCTAACTAATTCAACAGCTTTAGCTATATCATTTATAGGTTGGTATCATTTTATCCGTTATATTTCTGAGAAAAAGAAAAAACTACTTATTAAGTCTCTCCTATTTTTTTTCCTGGCAGCCTCTCTAAAAATCACTGCATTCTTTAGTCTATTTGCCATTATCGGGGTATTTATTTTTGACAATATTCCTTTACTTTCCGAACAAAACAAAGAAAAAAACATAAAGCACCCTCTATTATTCATACTTGGATCAGTTGCGGCTATTGGAATAGTAGCAGGGTGGGCCACATATGCGTGGTATTATAATGAATTGCACGATTGCACCTATTTTTCGACCACCATTTTCCCCATATGGAATTACGATAGCGAAGGAATCAGTCATATTCTTTCAAAAGTTCGTAAGCTTTGGTTGTATCAGTACTATCATGTTTCAATGCATGCCCTTCTGACGGTAGCAGCACTATTTATTGCAATATTTTACAAAAAGAATCTCCGTGTATTAAACCTGGCTCTCATTTTTATCTTTTTTGAAATAGTAGTTTTCATTTTGCTACAATTCATGACTTTTGCCGATCATGATTATTACACAATAGGCATGTTAATTTTACCTGCATTGATTATACTTAGTAGTATATTGCTTCTTAAAAATCGATTCCCAGTCATATTTAATCA
>PKTE01000100.1 GCA_002869335.1 Salinivirgaceae bacterium
TGATATCCTTACCTTGTAGAGCCTGCACAATAAAATTTGAAACCACGCGTCCGTCATGAGGATGCATTCTGGGTCCATAAGTATTGAAGATTCTTATAATTTTAATATCAACTTTGTTTTGAATATGATAATCCATAAATAAAGTTTCTGCACATCGTTTCCCTTCATCGTAACATGAACGTCTGCCAATTGGATTAACATGCCCCCAATATTCTTCTGTTTGTGGGTGCACTTGTGGATCACCATATACTTCAGAAGTAGAAGCCTGCAAAATTTTTGCTTTAATACGCTTAGCCAGCCCCAACATATTTATTGCACCCATCACACTGGTTTTAACAGTTTTAATAGGATTAAACTGATAGTGAATTGGTGAAGCAGGACATGCCAGGTTATAAATCTCATCTACTTCAACATAATATGGCGTAGTTACATCATGACGAATTACTTCAAAAAATGGATTATCCATTAAATGAACAATATTGCGTTTATCACCGGTAAAATAATTATCGAGCGAAATCACTTCATACCCGTCTCGTAAAAGTCTTTCACACAAATGAGATCCTACAAATCCGGCTCCTCCGGTAACAAGTGCTTTTTTCATATAATTAAAATATTAATGGACGTATTGCAAAATAACAAAAAAGACTGCTATTACTAACTGTCTTTTCACAAAAATCTAAAAAACTTATTGTATAACAGTTGTTTTCAATTCTCCGTTGACAATTTATAATTTGGAAACAAGAATATAATGACCCATAAATTCATACACAAATTAAATTTTCAAATAAAAAGGGGCAACAAATGACTTAAATTCATCACTATATTGATGCCGTCCAAATTCCTCAATTACCAATGTAGAAATATCAATCGGCATCTGTTTGAATCCAATCTGAACTAAGACTCTATGAGCATCCTTTACTGGCGTTGGTTTCACATAAGTAAGTCTATGCAAATGCAGGCCATTTTCAAAAATTAATTTTTCTAATAAATCTAACTGTTCAGAGGGAAGTATGAGACTCATAATTCCAGTGGATGAAAGTATTTTAGCTGCAATACTAATCAATTCATTTAACTCAAGCGATTCTGAATGCCGGGCTATAGCCCTTTTCCTATCATTTCCTGGATTTAGTGTATTATAAAATGGAGGATTACAAACTACTAATTCAAACTTTTCATTATCATGGAGAGTGTAATTAGAGAGCGATTCGCAAATAACTTCTATGCTATCAGAAAATTTACTTTCCTCCACATTTTCAATAGCCTGTTTATATGCATCCGGCTCAATATCAATAGCTGTAATTTTCACTTTTGAATTACGTTGAGCTACCATCAATGCAATTAAACCTGTCCCTGTTCCAATATCTAAAACTCTTCCTTTATCAGGAATAGAGGTCCATGCACCTAATAAGACGCCATCTGTACCAACCTTCATGGCGGTTTTATCCTGATTAATTCTAAACTGCTTAAATTGAAACCATTGATTTCCCATACATTAAAACTTTTCAAAAACACCCAATCCAAAAATAGCAAAATCATACTTTACAGGATCTGCAGCATCGAAGGTTTTTAATTTAGCCGTAATTTCTTCCACAGCCTTCCAATCATTTGATTTCCGCTCCAGAAGACCTAATTTACGACCGACACGACCTGTGTGTACGTCTAAAGGCAAATATAAATCAGCAGGTTTAATAAAATCCCATAAACCAAAATCCACCCCACGATTATCTTTCCGCACAAGCCACCTCAAATACATATTCAGGCGTTTAGCCGACGATCCTTTCGCAGGATTAGCTAAATGCTTTCTGGTTCGTCCAGGATTTTCATTTTGAAAACACAACTGATGGAATTTCGACAATAATTCATATGAACCATTTGTGCCCTTTGACAAAGTTTCAAAAAGAGAGCCAAGGGTAGTATATTTTTTCAATAAAAAATTTAACATTTTCATAAAATAGATCAAATCTTGTGAATTGAAAGTACGATATACAAATTTTTGAAATCGTTCTAAATCATTCTTTCCATAATTTCTCACAAAATCATAAGGCTGCTGATCCATTAAATCCATCAGCTCATATCCCTTCTTAAGTATCATAGAACGCTGTCCCCATGCGATAGTTGCAGAGAAGAACCCAGCTATTTCTATATCTTCTTTTCTGGAATAAAGGTGTGGAATGGCAATTGGATCAGTTTCAATAAAACGCTTTCGATTATATTGATCATATTTTTCTTCGAGCAATTCTTTTATCAACATAATCTGTGATTCGTTTGTCATTTATTTAAATAGTTTTATTGTTCGTGCAATTTTACTTATTTTTGACTCTTTATAAAAGAACTTTATGGCTGAAGCAGTTGCTCCAATAATATTATTTATTAAAGGTATCATAATCGGATTGGCCGTTTCTGTACCAATGGGTCCCATTGGTGTTTTATGCGTACAAAAAACCATAAACAAAGGTCGATTCTACGGCATGCTTTCCGGATTTGGAGCAGCATTCGCCGATACAGTATTCGCAATTATTGCAGTATTCGGCCTTACGGTCACTAAAAACTTTTTCATCCAATACCGATTAGAACTACAAGTAATAGGCGTAATTGTTTTACTTGTGCTTGGAACCAAAATCTTTTTCAGCAATCCTATTACACAAATAAGACGAAGGGCTCGAAACAAACAGGGTGGCGTTTTTGGTGATTTTATTTCAGTGTTTTTTCTAACCCTCAGTAATCCTCTTACTGTAATCTTCTTTGGAGCCTCAATTGCTGCGGTTGGCATTCACGATTCAGCTAATTATCTGGCATCCCAACTTATTTTAGTAGGAGGAATTAGTGCTGGTGCTGCCAGCTGGTGGATTACACTTACTTCATTAGTTAATGCATTTCGTCACCGATTCCGTCTTAAACAATTATGGTGGATCAATAAAATCTCAGGCGGAGTAATTATTGTGTTAACAGTTATTGGAGCTATAGTGCTTGCAATTAAGCACTTTACATAACTTCACGTCCTACTATCAAACCATCTTTCAACTCTATTTTTCTATCAGCTAAATCCGCTAATTCTTTGTCGTGGGTTACTATTATAAAAGTAATATTAAACTCATCACGCAATTCAAAAAATAGCTTATGTAGAGCTTCTTTATTGGCAGAGTCTAAATTACCACTAGGCTCATCAGCAAGAATAACTTTAGGCTTATTAATCAATGCTCGAGCTACTGCGACGCGCTGTTGCTCTCCTCCCGATAGTTCTGATGGCTTATGAGCAGCTCTATCCTCCAAACCCATTCGTTTTAATAAATCCATAGCATGAGGTTCAACAGATTTAAAGGTGTCACCTTTTATAAGTGATGGTATACAAACATTTTCTAATGCCGTGAACTCCGGAAGCAACTGATGAAATTGGAAAACAAATCCGATATTATCATTTCTAAAACGAGCTAACCGGGGTTGTTTAAAAGTAAATGGATTTATATCATCAAAGAACACTTCACCTTTATCACCCTTGTCAAGCGTACCAAGAATTTGCAATAAAGTTGTTTTTCCAGCACCACTGGGACCAACAATTGTTACAATTTCTCCCTGCTCTATACTTAAATCAATGCCTTTTAGCACATGCAACTTATCATAAAACTTATGTAAATCCTTTGCTTGAATCATACTGAACTATTAATTAAATACCATATAGAATGAACAAAAATAAGAGAAAACACCATTATTTTGCATAAAAAACCCCGAAAGATTTCTTTCGGGGTTCTTGTATCATATAATTAAGGTTATGATCTTCTTACACCTTTAAGTGCTCGTTTATTCTCATCTGCTTTAACTGTATCATAAACTACAGGTGTCGCAATAAATAGTGATGAGTAGGTACCCACAACTACACCAACAAGCATAGCAAAGATAAATCCGCGAATCATTTCACCACCAAAAATAAAGATGGTAAGCAATACTACGAATGTACTCAACGATGTACTAAATGTACGTGACATTGTGCTATTCAATGCACTATCCATAATTTCAGTACGATCACGTTTTTTATACAATCCTATGTACTCACGAATACGGTCAAATACAACCACGGTATCGTTAATTGAGTAACCTACTACAGTTAGAATCGCTGCAATAAAGGACTGGTCAATCTCCATAGAGAAAGGCATGATCGAATAGAACAATGAATATATTCCCAAAATTATTAACACATCGTGAGCAAGTGCCACAACTGCACCAAGTCCAAATTGCCAGTTTGAGAAACGGATCAAGATGTAAAGGAAAATAATTAAAAGGGAGAATATAACTGCATAATAAGCAGATGTTTTAATATCATCAGCAATAGTTGGCCCAACCTTTTGTGAACTCATTCGACCAATGTTTTTGTCTTGATCAGACACAAAGGTTTTATAGTCAATATCGCCAAGATATGGTTTTAAACCTTCGTAAAGTTTTGCTTCAACCACATCATCTACGTCCACTTCAAGTCCGCCACTTACACCTGAAATTTCGTAAAACACATTCTTATCAGCATCTGTCAACTCATAATTATCATCGATCAGATATTTGGTTGTTACTTTAATCTGGTTGTTACTACCGAATGTTTTTACTTCAGGCATTTCACCGTAAACATCTCCAAGAGATTTTTTCACATCATTAACAGAAACATCCTGAGCAAAACGAACAATGTAAGTATGTCCTCCTGTAAAATCTACTCCAAGGTTCAATCCTCTTGTAAATAGAGAAGATAAACTAATTACAATTAAAATTCCAGAGATTACATACGCAAGTTTACGTTTTTCAATAAACTTGATATTTGTATTTTGGAATGCATTCTGCGTAAGCTTTGTAGCAAAAGAAATATTCTTTTTGTTACCTAACATTCCTTCATAAATCAGACGAGTAATAAAGATCGCTGAGAATAATGAAGTAATAATACCAATTCCTAGAGTAATGGCGAAACCGTAAATTGGTCCTTTACCGAAGTAACCAAGGATAATCGCTGTTAATAAAGTAGTTAAGTTGGCATCGATAATGGCTGAATAGGCGTTTTTATAACCATCTGACAAGGCAACACGAAGTCCCTTACCAGCATTCATCTCTTCCTTAATACGTTCGTAAATCAGCACGTTCGCATCTACCGACATACCAATGGTTAACACAATACAGGCAATACCAGGTAATGTCAAGGCAGCTCCTAGTGAAGCTAAAATACCAGTAATAAAGAAAAGGTTTACAACTAATGCAAGGTTAGCGACCCAACCAGCATGACGGTAATAAAGAATCATATATACCATTACCACAAGGAAGGCGATTAGGAATGACCACAATCCTTTTTGAATTGACTCTTGTCCAAGTGATGGTCCAACAATCTCTTCCTGTATAATGTGTGCAGGAGCAGGTAATTTACCTGATTTCAATACGTTTGCAAGGTCTTTCGCCTCAGCAACAGTAAAGTTTCCTGTAATCGATGAACGACCATTTGGAATCTCCTGGTTTACATTTGGATATGAATAAACATAATTATCGAGTACAATAGCGATTTGTTTACCAATATTATTTCTGGTTAAACGAGCCCATTTTTTAGCTCCTTCACTATTCATACTCATAGTAACCTCAGCTGCACTTCCTGTGTTACCAAACTCTGAACGAGCATCTGTAATAACATCACCTGATAAAGCAGGTTCGCCATCCATATTGGTAACTCTTAAAGCAACTAATTCAAAGATATTTCCTTCTTCATCTAATGGTTTAACGCTCCATAGGAACTTAATACGCATTGAACGAGGGAAAATCTCTTTGATTTCAGGCATATTCAAATACTTATTAACTAAAGCTGTATCTGAAAAATGAGAATATCCAACAGACGCTCCAGGAACAAGTTCGTCACTATTTTGATATCTTCTAACTTGTAGGATAGCAAAAAGTGGAAATTGCTTTCTCATTTGAGATTCATTGTATACTGCAGTAGTATCTTCAGCAACTAATGTTGAATCTTCTGACAACAAGTCTTCACCATCAGAAAGTAAATCAAGACTCTCGTCAGTTTTTTGATCTGCTTTAACTTCTTCTGCTTTTTCGGCAACAGCCGTTTCCGCTTTTAAAGAATCATTTTTCTCTTCTTCAAGAGCTAAGATATTACGCAACTTCTCGTTTGCACGATATAAAAAAGGATATACATCTCTGTTGTCATAAGTTTCCCAGAATTGTAATTTAGCTGTTCCTTTTAAAAGTTTACGTACACGCTCTGGATCTTTAACACCCGGAAGTTCGATCAAAATCTGACCATCAGTTTCCAATGGCTGAATTACAGGCTGAGCAACTCCAAAACGGTCAATACGATTACGTAATACGTTAAAAGCATTTGAAATAGCACCATCAGTTTCCTGACGGATAACTTTTAGAACTACATCATTAGTTGAATTGAAGTTAACTTTTTCACGCATATCTTTCGTACTAAAAATAGTCGAAAGTCTACCTTCTGGAGCAATCTCACTGTAAGCACGTCCGAAAAGTGTTACAAAATCTTCTTGCGTCTCTTTTTGATACTCCTTAGCTTTTTCAAGTGCTGCTACAAAGTCAGGGTCATTACTATTTCCTGATAATGCTTTAATTACATCTGCAACAGAAATCTCAAGAATTACGTTCATTCCACCTTTCAAGTCAAGACCAAGGTTGATCTCTCTTTCCTGAACCTCACGGTATGTAAAATCACGTAACCACATGAAATTATACACCACCTCACCGGAAATGGAATCTAAATACGCATCCTTCTTGTTCTTGAATGCTTCTTTGAGTTCTTCTTCACTAGTGTTTTGTTGAGTTGATTTTAAACTCTCCACATACTCTTCTGCATACTCGTTGGCGTCTTGCCTTACACTGGCAGCTTTATAAGTAAAAAACAAATAATAAGTCACTACTAAAGCCAGCGAAATTGCAATAAACCTGATTACTCCTTTATTCTGCATTTCGTTTGTTTTTTAATATTAATTCTATGTTTTTGCCAATTAATCGGGCAAATATATCACATTTTTTTTAATTACCATTCTTATAAGTGGCATTGATAAAAAGTTTATTAAAACTCCTTCGAGCAATAAGTTTTACAAAGCTCTTATATAGGATGTTTTGTAACTACTTCTCAATATTCTGATTTAAAGGCAAACCAAATTCCTCAACCATCTCAATATTCATTTCAGTCAATGCTTTCATAACTGGTTCATAAATTACTTTTTCAACCGGTCTGTAAACACCACTTAAAGCTATATTCCCTTTTAGAATTTGATCCACTGCAACTGCTGCAGGTAGCGCAACTGTTTTGGCTACTGACGTATGTCCTTTAGGATCACCAAAATCTAATAAGCGAGACTTTATAACCTCTTGATCACCATTTTGCCATTTAACCTTAAATACATGTTGCATAGCTACCATATCACGGTCACCTTCCTCCATCCACATCTTTTCAATCATTACGTCTGAAGTTATTTCAAAAGGTGAATCTTCTTTTCTGCCCATATCTTTTTCATCGAGTAAACCTAACCACGCTAAACTCTCAATAGCAGGCGAGTCAACTGGGATATTCACTTTTTTCGCAATACTTTCTTTTATATCGCCCGCTTCAAGCTCTGCTGTCTGACGTACAAAATCGGCAAAGGTTTTGCCACTATAATCTGCCTTTTCATCACACAACAAATTAAGTTGCTTGATTACATCGAGAGCAAGACACCAGTTTTTCAGTCTGAAGGTACCTCTTAAAATGGTTTTCACTTCGGGTATTTTGTATATATCTATATAATCAATTGAATTACGATTAGGATATACATCTAATACACCAACATCTGGAAAATTATATTCAAAAATGTCCTGGAAAAGTTTTTTTGGTTCTACATATACTTTTAAACCATCTTTTAAATACTCTGCATCATTTTTACTTGCCAGTATCACTCCTTTAGGACTCAATGAGAATTTGTATCCAAGAGGGTTATCAACTATCGCTGGATCAGGCAACGCACCTGTAATGGAATAAAATTCTTCAATTTCACCACCTTTTTGATGTACATCATAAATAATTTTCATGGCCGACATATGATCAATACCAGGATCTAGTCCAATTTCATTCAATAATAACAATCCCTTTTCAACTGCCTCATTATGTAAATCCTGCATTTCAGGTTTAACATAAGAAGTAGTCACCATATGCTTTCCAAATTCCAAACAAACTTTGGCAACCATCACATGGAATTTATATGGTAAAAGACTTACTAATAAATCATAGTCTACAGCAAGTTTTTTCAAACCTTCCACATCATCAGCATCCCAATAAATAGCTTTGCCATTTGGATGATTATTGATTAACTCTTCTGATCTTTCTGTGTCGATTCCGGCTACACCAACAAAATATTCTTTATTTAGCAAATATTCAATGATTGGAGCAGCAACCATTCCGGAACCTAATATAAGTACGTGTTTCATTTAGTTGTGATTTAATTTTCTTTTGATTTGGTTCGGGTAAAATTTACCAATGGCGAAATTATATGTTTCTGAGAGAGGACAAAACAATTTTACAGATTTTTACATGTAAAAAATATTTGTTGCAAAAACACTTAATTACAACTAATTTTGAAATCAAATAATTCACCGAACATTTAAATCTTTCCACCCATGAATAAGTTAATAGTATTTTTCGCTTTAGCCATTTTATCTTTCTCTACAACATTTGCTCAAAAAGGCTCTATCAATGAGGAAATGATCAAAAAAATGCAAGAACAATTTCAAGAAGACCAAGCCAATATTGTTCGCATGAATGCGCTATCTAACAATAGCATTAAAGATATTGCATTGAGCAGAAAAAATCTAAGCGGCATTGAGCACAATTTCAAATATAAAGTAGATGTTAAAGGTATTTCTGACCAAAAAAGTAGTGGTCGATGCTGGCTATTTACAAGTTTAAATGTAATTAGGCCAAAAGTGATACAGAAATATGACTTATCAGATTTTCACTTTTCACAGAACTATTTATTCTTTTGGGACCAATTTGAAAAGTCAAACTTATTCTTAGAAAACATTATAAAACATGCTGATGAAGACATAGATAGCCGAATGAACCATTGGTTACTTGGCTCACCCATTGGCGATGGAGGAGTGTGGAGTTCATTTACAAATCTTGTCACTAAATACGGACTTGTTCCAACTAGTATAATGCCTGAAACTCACAGCTCAGAAAGTACAAGTTACATGCGCCGAATGATTAATCGTAAACTAAGAGAATATGCCCTTGAGCTAAGATCAATGAATGAAAAGGGTGAAAAAGAGAAGGCAATACAAGATCGTAAAATCGAAATGATGGGTGTAATTTATAAAATGCTTGCTCTTAACTTAGGAGAGCCTCCAATGGAATTTAACTATAGATTTGTATCAAAAGATAAAACAATTGGGGAAACGAAAACCTACACACCACAATCTTTTGCCAAAGAGATCCTTCCTGAAATAAATTACGAAAACTACATCATGCTCATGAATGATCCTACACGTGAGTACTATAAATTATATGAAATCGAAAATGATCGTAATGTAATGGAAGGTATCAACTGGACATATATTAACCTTCCAAATGAAGAAATTAAAAAATACGCACTTGAGTCAATTAAAGGCAACGATGCCATGTACGGTTCTTGCGATGTTGGCAAACAATTAAACAGTGATATTGGACTATTAGACATTGAGAATTATGATTTTGAAAGTGTTTATGGAGTTAAATTTGGAATGAATAAAAAAGAAAGGATCATAAGTAGAGAGAGTGGGTCAAGCCACGGCATGGCTTTAGTGGCCGTTGATGTAAACGATGAAGGGAAAACCTCAAAATGGCAATTTGAAAATAGCTGGGGCAGTTCAAGCGGACACAATGGGTACTTAACATTCACAGACGAATGGTTCGACGAATATATGTTTAGTGTAGTTGTATTGCAAAAATATTTACCTGATGAAATAACGAAAATATTAAAAGAAAAAGCAACAAAGCTTCCACCATGGGATCCTATGTTCAGTCAAGACAACTAATACAATTAAACAAATTGTAAATAGATTCGTTAATTCATTACAATGCAAATAAACAATACAAATACAGAAGTTTCAAGGATACTAAAAGTTGGACAAAAAGCCCGTAAACTTCAGGCTGAAACCATGAAGCCGTTTCTTATGCTACACAGAGGGGTCAATGCGGTTGTCAATATAGACTTAAATAGCGTTGTCAATCAATTTGATTTCAATACTGAAGACTTTCAAGTATATCCGGGAACTGCGGGGAAAGATAAGCTAAGGAGCGCTATTGCTGATGAATATTTTCTTGGGAAAGCCAACCCTGAAAATCTACTCATTACCCCAGGCGGTATTAGTGGGTTAGACATTACCATTCAAAACCTTACTACAAAAACGATAGCACTACCACATTTCTTTTGGGGTTCATATGCACAACTAGCTAATTTGCGTAAAGTAAAAGTTAACACATATCCATCACTACAATCTTTAATTAAATACCCTCACAAATACACAAATCAATTGGTAGTAATTTGTGACCCTGGCAATCCCCTTGGAGAAAAGCAACCAGATGAAGATATTTATAATGCGATAGGTAGATTAGAACAAGAAAACATAAACGTACTGGTAGACAGCCCATATAGAAGGATTTTCACTGACACAAAAGACGATTTCCATGCCAGACTTTTGGAATATTCCAATGTCATAATTGTTGATAGTTTCAGCAAGTCAGTTGGTTTAAGTGGTCAGCGAATTGGGTTTCTTTATGCAAAAGATGAATTATTTATTAAAGAAGCAAAGCAGAGATTATTATATGCCACTAATGGAGTTAATGCTTTTGCCCAAGAACTAATTTATGCATTGCTAACAACTACTGAAGGAAAACAAGCAGTTACCGATTTTAAGAAAAAAACAGCCTCTAATATTGCCAAAAACATCGATTTTTTGATTAACAACAATTTACTTTCCACCGAATTTTATAAAAACAGCAAACCTCTTGGTATTTTTGCATGTATAAATAAAAGTGAGGATGAACTATTGAAAAATAATATTAGTTCTGTTTCGATGTCGTATTTCACATTGGAAACTGAGAAGTATAAAAATCACTCAAGAATATGCGTTTCAGTACCTCATGAAGATTTCGTGAAATACATGAACCTTATGGTCTAAAATACATGTGTGGAATTGTAGGTTATTATAGAAAAGACAATGCCACCGAAAAGCTAAACGACCTTGAAAAAGCAACCAGCACACTCTCTAAGCGTGGGCCTGATTTTTCTTCGACTTATTATCAAGGTAACATAGGTTTCGGTCATGCGCGTTTGTCCATTATTGACACTTCAGCCGGTGCCAATCAGCCATTCGTTGATAGCACGGGCAGATATGTAATTATCTTTAATGGAGAAATTTACAATTTCAAAATTTTAAAACGCCAGCTTGAAAAAGAAGGCATAAAATTCATAACAGAATCAGATACTGAAGTTCTTCTGGAGCTATATATAAAGTATGGTGAAAATGTTACAGACCACTTAAATGGTTTTTTCGCTTTTGCAATACACGACAAAAAAGATAATACTCTATTTTTAAGTCGTGACCGGTTGGGAATAAAACCATTATTCCTATATCAGGACAATGACAAAATAATTTTTGCGTCAGAAATAAAAGCCATTACAGAGTTTAGGATAGAAAAAGAACTTCATATACCATCTCTACATCGTTACTTTCAATTGAACTACATACCTGGCCCAGATACAATTTTTGAACATATCAAACAAATTGAACCAGGCACAAGGCTTTTTATTAAAAATGGTGAAATTGAATCAACAAAATACTACCATATCCCCAACAAGCCAACTTATGACGGCGGCTATAATCAGGCACAGCAAAAACTTAAATCCTTAATGCTAAAGTCAATCGAACGAAGACTTATAGCAGATGTACCTGTAGGCAGTTTTCTAAGTGGAGGTATAGATTCTAGCATAATTGCATTATTAACCTCCACCATAAACAAAAGTATCGAAAGTTTCTCAATCGGGTTTCCAGACGAACCCTATTATGATGAAACTGAGTATGCTAAAGCTGTCGCAAAAAAAGGTGGATTAAAACACCATATTATAAATGTGCATTCTAAAGATATGCTTGAAGCACTGCCAGAAGTAGTAGATTATATTGATCAACCATTTGCAGACTCAAGTGCTTTGCCCGTTTTTATATTAAGTCGGGAAGTTAGAAAACATGTAACAGTGGCATTATCAGGTGACGGAGCAGATGAATTATTTGGAGGTTACCGAAAACACATGGCGCATTTTAAAGCATTAAACAAATCTTTAGTGAATGCCCTAATTAAGACAGCTGGACCAATATTTAACTTAGCCCCGCAATCGCGACAAAATGCTTTAGCAGATAAAGCAAGGCAAGCAGCAAGATTCAGCCAGGGAATAAAAAGAAAAGGCATTGAAAGATATTGGCACTGGGCAAGTATTTCAACAGAAGCGTACACATGTGACCTGCTTAAAGAGAAATGGCCAGACCCTATAAAAAGGCCATGGGAAGAACTTGGAATAGACATCCCCAAAAAACATCATCTTCATCATATTTTACAAGCCGATGTAAAAATGCTACTTCCAAATGACATGTTGACCAAGGTTGATTTAATGTCAATGGCCAATAGTCTGGAAGTAAGAGTTCCATTCCTGGATCACGAAATAGTTAATTTTGCAATGTCACTACCTGATTCATTTAAAATAAATGAACACAGTCAAAAACGCATATTACAAGACACCTTTAAACGCGAATTACCTAAAGAACTATTCAATAGACCAAAAAAGGGATTTGAAGTTCCTCTTTTAAATTGGTTCCGCAAAGACCTTTTCGAACTAATTTTTAACGACTTACTAAGCAAAGAAACCATTGAAAAACAAAATATTTTTAATTACAGTACAATTGAAAAACTAAAAAAACAATTGATTAGCTCCAATCAGGGAGATTCCCAGGCAAGAATATGGGCGCTAATTGCTTTTCAGCAATGGTATAGAAAGTACATAAACTAAAAACCAACAATATGCCTAAAGTTTTACGTATTATTAATCGATTCAATTTAGGAGGACCAACCTACAATGCAGCATACCTCACCAGGTACCTCAACGACAAAGGCTTTGAAACAAAGCTTGTTGGAGGAGTATCGATGGAAAGCGAAGCAAACTCTACATTTATTCTTGACCAGTTAGGTGTTGAGGCTACAATAATCCCTGAAATGCAACGCTCTCTGAACCCACTTAATGACCGTAAAGCCTATTTGAAAATTAAAGAGATCATTAAAGAATTCCAACCTGACATTGTCCACACACATGCTTCAAAGGCTGGAACTTTAGGCAGACTTGCTGCTATTTCTCAAAACGTGCCTGTAATTGTACACACATTCCACGGACATGTATTCCATTCATATTTTGGAGGAGCTAAAACTTCAATTTTCAGAAAAATTGAACAATACCTTGCAAGTAAAAGCACTAAAATAGTAGCTATTAGCAACACACAAAAACGTGAGCTGGCTGATGAATTTAAAATTGCTCCACGTAGCAAATTTGAAGTCATTCCATTAGGATTTGACCTTTCAAGGTTCCGGGAAGACCTTTCTTCAAAAAGAGCCGACTTTAGGAAAAAATGGGGGTTAAAAGAAGATGACTTTGTAATTAGTATTGTTGGTAGACTTGTTCCAGTTAAAAATCATAAGCTATTTATTGAAAGTATTGCCAGACTTAAGAAAAAGTGTAATAAAAATATTAAAGCAATCATTGTAGGCGATGGAGAACTTAGAGAAGCGCTCACTAAACATTGCGAATACCTTGGACTTAAAACCAGCGCAAACGGGCATTCAAATCCCGATGCAGATGTAATTTTCACTTCTTGGTTGCGCGATGTTGATGAAGTATATGCAGGATCAGAGTTAGCCGCTCTAACTTCATTCAACGAAGGGACGCCCGTTAGCCTTATAGAAGCCTTAGCAGCAGGAAAACCTGTTGTATCAACAAAAGTTGGTGGAATAGAAGATGTTGTATTACATAAGAAAACTGGATTGCTGGTACCTTCTGATAATATAACTGAGTTTGCAAAAGGCCTCGAAAAACTTACCAGTAACGATAAAATGAGAAATGAAATGTCTGTTGAAGCAAAACTAAGCATTAATGGTCAATTTAGTTACAATAGGCTAGTTGATGACACTGCCAAGCTTTATGAAAAATTACTAAAAAAACAATTGGTTCATTAAAACAAACTAATCGCTGAACAAAAGTCTTTTGATTAAACACTCATATTTTCAGTTGAATTTCACATCTGTATTGACTTAGAATTAGTCAAACTGCCTAAAATAATATATCTTTGAGGGTTATAAATGTGCGGAAATATGAGAATTCGGGTAAACTACTTCTTTCTAATCTTAACCATTGCAACTGCAATGATAGAGTCCTGTTCAGTTTTGCAGCCCAATAAAATGTTTAAAACTGAAAAAAACTTTCAATTCAATGAATTTAAACCAGAGTCTGAAAAAGAGTATCGCATACAGCCTTATGATATCATTGGACTTAGCATCAATACTAATGACGGATATAAACTCATTAATACAGGAGAAAAGATTGGAAACTCGCAGAACTTAAAACAAGAGATTGAGTATCTAGTAGAATATGATGGGTTTGTAAAAATCCCTGTGCTAGGAAGAGTTGATCTGGCTAACCTAACCATTAGAGAAGCAGAAAAACTACTCGAAGAAAAATACACAAAATTCTATAATAACCCGTTTATTCTCCTACGGATTATTAACCGTAAAGTATATATTTTTAAAAGCGGAGGAGAAAAAGGCTCTGTTATTAATATTCCTGAAGATCGATTGACATTAATAGAAGCACTTGCCATGAGTGGTGGCATTCCTGATGGAGACAAAGCTTATAAAATTAAACTCATCAGAGGAGATGTTTCTAAAGATCCACAGGTATTCAAATACAATATCTCATCACTCGAGCAAATCAAAGGCACCAACTTATTACTTCAAGCTAACGACATTATTTATATAGATACCAGACCAAGGTACGCAAGGAGGCTTTTGATAGAAATGACACCTTATCTAACGCTGCTTACAACTGCGCTATTACTTTACAATCTGTTTTAACTATGCAAAAAAATAAAATACCTATAATAAACGACACATTTGACATTACCACCTTTAAAAGGATATTTATTCGATCTTTTTGGATGGGAATTATAATAATGATGCTGGTAATTGGTGGAGCATTCTTAAAAATCCGTTACACATCACCAGTTTTTGAAGCAAAATCAGTTTTACAAATCCAAGAAGACAATAAAAACACTCAGGTATTTCAATTAGATAATTTATACGAAGACAACAAAAAGCTAAGTAAAACAATTGCCCTTATAAGATCAAAGGAATTTCTTAAAAGAACATTTAGTAAACTTCCTCTTGAAACGAGGTACTACATTGAAGGAGCATTTCTCAGCACTGAAACTTATAATAACTCTTCGTATTCGGTAAATTATGAGATTCAAAACCCTTCAATATACGGCGAACCCATTCATATTCAATTTATAGATGAGAATAATGCAAAAATTGAGTTTGAAATCGGAGATAATATAATCACAAAGGATATTGAAATCAATGAATGGAACGAATTAGGTTATTTTAAAATATTTGTAACGATCAACAATTTTGCAGCGATCCAATCCATGTATGAAAAAGAGAGCCAAAACAGCTATTACTTTATTATTTCTAACATGGATCAGATTTATAGTGAACATAGCGCAAAACTCACAATTCGTTTATTAAATAGTAGTTCAAACTCAATAGAAATAACATATGAGAGTAATAATAGTCAGCAAGCAGCAGATGTAGTAAATAAGATAGCTCAAGAATTTCAGTTATTTGATGTGGAGAAGAAAAAAGAGAGTGTGAAAAACATTCTTGATTTTATAGAGAGACAACTTAAGAACGTTTATCAAACACTTGATAATACAGAAAATAAATTACAACAGTTTAAAAAAGACAACAACATTCCTTCAGATGCTTTCGAAAGATCACCATTCCCTATTTTTACGAGTAAAATAGAAGAGTTTAGCGAACAAATCACTCAGCTTGATTTTGAGATATTCACACTTGAGAATGTAAACGATCAACTTAAAAAGCAGGGACAAATCAATATTTATGAGATGATTGCAACCCTTGCAGGAACAAGTAGTGAAAAGGTTCTGGTTAATATTTTATCTAATTTGCAACAGCTTATTAATGAAAAGAATCAGTTACTTAATGATGTAACTGAAAACAACATGCGTATTAAACTAATTGACAATCAGATAGAAAATCAAAGACGTCTGATAATCGATTTTGTAAATAATAATCTGTCCCGTCTCAAAGAAAAAAGAGCTGAGTATCAAAAGAAAACTGAAGAATACGAAAACAAGATATTTGAAGAAGAATCATTCGATAAACTGGAATATGCGCGTCTACTAAGACTCCATGCTATAAATGAAGGATTCTACAATCAACTCATACAGAAAAAAGCTGAATACATGATTTCTCAAGCTGGTTATGTAACCCAAAACGTAATACTTGAGAAAGCCAATAGTAACTTGCAATCCATTTCACCAAACAAAAAACAAATATTAATAGGAAGCGTAGCGATTGGATTTGTGCTTTACCTTATATTTATTTTTGTAAAGTATTTGCTCTTTAATGAGATCACTTCAATAAGCATGATTAAGAGCTATACTAAAAGTCCGGTTATAGGTGTAGTACCAGCATACAAAAAGAAAGTTCCCGTTTCACAACTACTTGTAAACGAGAAGCCAAATTCTATGTTTACAGAAGCATTTAGAAATATCAGATCTAACTTACAGTTTTTATCACCCGGTTCCGGCTCAAGTGTAATAACCGTTACTTCAACTATATCTGGTGAAGGAAAAACATTTTTAGCCATAAACCTTGCTGGTATTCAAGCTATATCAGGGAAAAAAGCCATCATTTTGGATATGGATTTAAGAAAACCCCGTCTCCATTTAGGCTTTAATGTTTCCAACGACAAAGGAATGAGTACAATATTGATCAATAAGCATAATTACAAAGATTGCATAAACCATTCAGAACAAGAAAATCTTGACTTTATTACAGCAGGACCAGTACCTCCAAACCCTGCAGAGCTTGTATTTACTAAGAAAATGGACGAATTAATTGAAGAACTGGAAGAAACTTATGATGTAATTATTATTGATACACCGCCAATTGGTATTGTAACTGATGCTCTTGTAAACTTACAAAGAGCAAATTATCCCATATATGTACTAAAATCTGGGCTATCCAAACGAAACTTCTTGGAAAACATTAATTCTTTAATTGAAGATAAAAAACTAGATAACCTATCAGTTGTGCTTAACTCCGTAGATATTGCTAAAAGAAGGTACGGATATGGTTATGGGTACGGTTATGGATATGGATACGGTTATGGATACTATTCAGATGAAAATGAAAAGACCCGGAAAAACTTTGTTAAAAAATTATTCAAATTAAAGTAAGAATCATTTACCTATGGAAAATTCGATTTTAATCATATTATTTTTCGCATATACTTTCATTTTGGGGTTCCTTATCCACAAATATTTAATAAGCAGGTCACAAAAATATAATATACATAAAGCTAATACTTCTGCTATTAGGTGGGAGCAACAATCTAAACCTATTTTTGGAGGAATTACATTTTTCGCCCTATTCATATTCGCAATCATTAACTACATTGCGTTTTTTGATAGTTCAATTATTGTTTCAGGGCCAGTCATTGCCATCATCCTATCAATCACTATTTCATTTTTAATGGGATTGGCCGATGACCTTTTAAATACACCTCCACTTTTTAAATTTGGAATGCAAGTAAGTGTCGCAATAATCTTAATATATTTTGGAATTTACATAAATATTTTCAATAACGATACGCTTAATTACTTGCTCACAATTTTCTGGGTAGTTGGTATAATGAATTCTATCAACATGCTTGATAATATGGATGGTATCACCACATCCACAAGCCTTGTTATATCAATAATAATAGGAGTTTTTGCATTACTCTCACCCTCTGAATCAGTTTGGTTTTACTTAATGATATTTTCATCAGTCTACGCAGCATTAGGAAGCTTCCTTATTTTTAACTGGAATCCTTCAAAAATGTATATGGGTGATAATGGCTCACAATTTTTAGGAGCTTTTTTAGCTATTTTCGGAATAATGTTTCTTTGGAATCAAAATACTCCAGGTTATGATCATCCCGCATTATTTAAATTAGTAACAGTGGCAATAGTTTTTGCCATGCCTTTAACAGACACAATTACAGTAAGTATTAACCGACTGCTTCAAGGAAAATCTCCATTTGTGGGAGGTAAAGACCATACAACGCATCATCTCTCCTACGCCGGATTCTCAGATCGCAAAGTAGCTTTGGTTTTTATTTTTGGATCTTTAATATCTGGAATCATTGCAATGGTATTAATTCGTTATTTCCCAAATCCAAACATAACTACCTTACTGCTGTTCTTTTTATATCCGGTAATTGTTTTTTCAAGTTTATATACTTTAACCATAATTGTAAAACCCAATAAGTAGTTTACATGAAGATAAAAATAGTAATTATCACTCTGTTAGTTTTAGCAGGTGCGTTATGGCTTTTCAAATATTTGCACAAAAACGATTCGCAGCACATTGTTTCCCGAAAACCTATTGAATATAAAAAACAAGGTTTTACTCCGGCTAAAATTCCTGCTAAACTCTTTTTTGCAGGAGAGGAAGTTCCTGTTCACTATTATGACGTACGTGAGCGTTTAGACCGCGAATTATTGGTCAACAAGTATTGGCATTCAAGCACTTTTCTTCTAATAAAAAGAGCAAATCGTTATTTTCCTCTCATAGAGAAAATTTTACAAGAGGAAGGTATTCCTGATGATTTAAAATACATTGCCGTAGCAGAAAGTGGACTTGACAATGTTGTTTCACCAAGTAGAGCTGCAGGATTTTGGCAATTTTTAAAAGGAGCTGCACGAGACTTTGACCTTGAAGTTAATGAAGAAGTTGACGAACGATATAACCTTGAAAAAGCGACCAGGGCAGCTTGTAGATATATGAAATGGAATTATGAAAAATATGGAAGTTGGTCACTGGCCGCTGCAGCATACAATTATGGACGTACAAACATCAATAAACAAATTGAACGTCAACAATGCGAAAGTTATTACGACCTCCTGCTTCCGGATGAAACTGAAAGATATGTTTTTCGCTTAATAGCTATAAAAATGATACTTGAAGATCCTGCAAAATATAACTTCATCATAGAGCATAATGATCTTTATGAACCAATTGATACATATAGCATAACTATTGACCATGGTATTAAGAATTTGGCAGAATTTGCCAAAGAGCATGGAATATCATACAGGATGTTAAAATCATTTAACCCTTGGCTAAGAGACAATTACCTGACAAATAAACGAGGAAAAACATACGAAATTAAAATTCCGGTTAAACATTCCCGTCATCAATCAGACCATTTGAGCTACTAAGACATGACCAAAAAAAATATGCTTGATACAGATTTTGCTGAAACAATTGAGGTACTTGGAGCCCGCGTTCATAATCTCAAAAATGTTGATGTAAGCATACCAAGAAATAAACTTACCGTTATTACCGGACTAAGTGGAAGTGGAAAATCATCTTTGGCATTCGATACTATTTATGCCGAAGGACAAAGGCGATACGTTGAAACATTTTCAGCCTATGCCAGACAATTTTTGGGAGGACTGGAACGTCCGGATGTTGATAAAATCACAGGCCTTAGCCCAGTTATTAGCATTGAACAGAAAACCACCAATAAAAATCCACGAAGCACAGTTGGAACAATCACTGAAATATATGACTTCATGCGATTGCTGTTTGCTAGAGCATCTGATGCCTATTCGCATGTAAGTGGCGAAAAAATGACCAGATATACAGAGGCTCAAATCGTAGACCTGATTATCGAAAAATTTAAAAATAAAAAGCTATTACTTCTATCGCCAGTTATTAGAGGTAGAAAAGGACACTACAGAGAACTTTTTGAGCAAATCCGAAGAAAAGGGTTTTTAAGTGCTCGAATTGATGGAGAAATAAAGGAGCTCACTGCAGGCATGAAACTCGACAGATATAAAATTCACCATATAGAAGTATTAATTGACAAAGTTATACCTGGAAGCACGCCTGAGAAAAGACTGAAAGACTCCGTTAAAACAGCATTAGATCATGGCAAAGGAATCATGATGGCCATCGAAAAAGATGGAGATGAACCACAGTTTTTTTCCAAGTACCTCATGGATGCCGAAAATGGCATTTCATATGATGAACCTGCTCCCCACACCTTCTCATTTAACTCTCCTCAAGGTGCTTGTCCAACTTGTAAAGGACTTGGGGAAATTAGCGAGTTCGATGTCAACAAATTAATTCCTGATAAATCTATCAGTATAAAAAAAGGTGCTATTGCCCCTCTTGGGAAATACAAAAGCAGCTTGATTTTCTGGCAAATTGAAGCGCTTGCTAAAAAATATGATAGATCCATTGAAGACCCAATAGAAAACTTACCTGATGAGCTCATAGATAAAATCTTATACGGAACAAACGAAAGTGTTAAAATTGAAAACACACCCTTGGGGCGAAGCTCATCATATATGCTAACCTATACAGGAGTAGTCAATTATTTAGCCCAACTAGATTCTGAAGACTTAAAAGATTCTAAAAAAGGACACGAAAAGTATCTTAAGAAATCAACCTGTTCGGAATGTAATGGAACACGACTAAAAAAAGAAACTCAATACTTTAAAATACACGATAAAAATATATCTGAATTAAGTGCAATGGATATAGACCAATTGCACGAATGGTTTTCTGATGTTGATCAGCACCTTTCAACAAAGCAGCATGCCATTGCCAAAGAAATACTAAAAGAAATCAGAAGCCGATTAGGATTTCTACTTGATGTAGGACTCAACTATCTAGCGCTAAACAGAAGTGCTAAAACTCTTTCAGGTGGTGAAAGTCAAAGAATTAGGCTCGCCACACAAATTGGGTCACAATTGGTTAATGTGCTCTATATTCTCGATGAACCCAGCATAGGGCTACACCAACGCGATAACGTAAAGTTAATTAACAGCTTAAAACAACTTCGGGATGCATTTAACAGCGTAATAGTTGTGGAGCACGACCGGGAAATGATTGAAGCAGCTGATCATGTAATTGATATTGGCCCCGGAGCCGGCCGACATGGAGGACACATTGTAGCTGAAGGAGATATAAAAAAGATTAACCAAACTGGAGGACTAACCGCAGAATACCTCACCAATAAAAAGAAAATTGACGTACCAAAGTCTAGAAGAGAAGGTTCAGGAAAAACAATTGAATTAAAAGGAGCCACTGGAAACAACCTTAAAAAGGTTAGTATCTCAATTCCATTAGGCAAGTTCATTTGTGTAACTGGAGTAAGCGGAAGTGGAAAATCAACCTTAATAAACGAAACCCTCCACCCTATTCTAAATCGTCACTTTTACAGATCCATAAAGGATCCACTCTCTTATGAATCAATAGAGGGAATTAAGAACATAGACAAAGTAATTGAAGTTAATCAAAGTCCTTTAGGAAGAACACCTCGTTCAAATCCTGTTACATATACTGGAATTTTTGATGAAATTCGAAAGATATTTACCCGTTTGCCCGAAGCTCAGATCCGTGGATATAAGCCCGGACGCTTTTCTTTTAATGTGAAAGGTGGTCGATGCGAAACATGTAAAGGTGCAGGTGTGGAAATCATTGAAATGAACTTCTTACCGGATGTACATGTAAAATGTAAAGATTGCGAAGGAAAACGTTACAACCGAGAAACATTAGAAGTACGATATAAAGGCAAAAGCATTTCCGATGTACTAGACATGACTATCAATCAGGGAGTTGAGTTCTTTAAAAACATCCCAAAAATTGAGAGGAAACTCAAAACACTGCAAGAAGTAGGACTTGGCTATGTTACCTTAGGACAACCTTCCACAACTCTAAGCGGAGGAGAATCTCAGCGTGTAAAACTAGCTGCTGAACTTGCCAAAAAAGATACTGGAAAAACACTTTACATACTTGATGAACCAACGACAGGTTTGCATTTCGAAGATATAAAAGCTTTGCTCAATGTACTTGACAGGTTAGTAAACAAAGGCAACACAGTTATAGTAATTGAACATAACATGGATGTTATAAAATTTTCCGATCACATTATTGACATTGGCCCTGAAGGCGGACGTGGCGGTGGAAAAGTATTAGCTATTGGAACACCCGAAGAAATAATAAAACATAAGAAAAGCTATACGGCAAAATATTTAGAGGAGGAATTGAAAAGATAAATGTAATTTTTTATTTATCTTAAAAGTCAAATAAAATTTGACTACATGAAAATCGAAATAACTATAGAAAATACGGGAAAACGTAAAGAATATGAACAAGGAACAAGTTTGCATTCAATTGCAACAAATCAGATTCCACATCCCGAAAAGCCTATTTTAGGAGCTTTTGTCAACAATAAACTCAAAGAACTCAGTTATCTGATATACAAACCTAAAATTGTTCGTTTTATCGATATTACAGACCCTGCCGGAAAACGAATGTATATTCGGTCAATATCATTTGTTCTAATTAAAGCTGCAAAAAAAATATTTCCAGAAGCCCGCCTCAAAATTGAACACAGCATCTCTAAGGGTTATTATTGTGAATTTGAGAATTTAGGCAAAAGCCTAACAGTTGATGATGTTTCTGCTATTTATGAAGAGATGCAATTAATCATTGAGGATGATCTCCCATTTGAGCGAAAAGAGGTAAGAACCGAAGAAGCAGCAGAGTTATTTGCTAAAAATGGATATGACGACAAAGCAAGATTATTAAGGACTCGAAGACAATTGTACACATCTGTGTATTACCTAGATGGACAGCCAGAATATTTTTATGGTTTTCTGGTTCCTTCAACAGGCTACTTAAAAGTTTTTGCGCTCAATAAATATTACGATGGAATGTTACTGCAAATTCCAAAACAGTCAAATCCTAATGAAATAAACGACATTATTCTACAAGACCAACTTTTTGGTATATTTCAAGAATATAAAGATTGGCTCAAAGTAATTGGGATGAGCGACTTAGGCGCACTCAACGAAGCTGCTCTAAATGGGGAATTTGCAGAAATAATAAAAGTTAATGAGGCTTTACAAGAGAAAAAATTGGCCAATATTGCAGATGATATCAATAGTAAAGAAAAACGTCCTAGATTAATCCTAATTTCAGGTCCATCCTCTTCTGGTAAAACAACTTTTTCGAAAAGATTAGCCATTCAAATGAGAGTACTTGGTTATAAACCAATTACTATTTCGCTGGACAATTATTTTGTAAATAGAGAAGACACGCCAAAGGATGCCGAATGAGAATACGATTTTGAAAGTATAAGAGCACTGGATATTGAATTTTTCAATGAACAATTACTGCAACTATTCGAAGGGAAAAAAGTAGAATTACCACGTTTCAGTTTCACTGAAGGCAAACGATATTATGCTGGCGATTACCTTCAATTAGATGAAAACTCATACCTCATTGTGGAAGGAATCCATGGACTGAATCCGGAGCTCACACCTCGAATTCCTAATGACGATAAATACAAAATTTATGTGTCGGCATTAACAGCACTTTGCCTCGACAGCCACAACCGCATTCCAACTACAGACAACAGGTTAATTCGAAGGATTGTTCGTGATTACCAATACCGAGGATACTCCGCAGCCGATACTATTAAACGCTGGCCAAGTGTAACCCGTGGAGAAGCACGCAATATTTTTCCCTATCAGGAAGAAGCTGATAGCATGTTCAACTCAGCATTAATATTTGAACTTGGAGTGCTAAAAAAATATGTTGAGCCAATTTTGCAGGAAGTTTATCCTGATCAACCAGAGTATGCGGAAGCAAACCGATTATTAAAATTTTTCAAATACATTACTCCAATACCAGATGATGAAATACCGCCAACGAGTATTTTAAGGGAGTTTTTGCACGGAAGTAGTTTCAAATATCATTAAACGCTATGCTCCATCAAGCTATAATTTAACCAATCGTTAAGCAAAAAAAATTGGCTTTTAGCTATTTTTACGTATTTTAGAGTTGTACATCATTTTTATAAATAAAATTTTTAAAAATGAAAAAATAAAAGATATGAGATTTTTAATTGTTGTTTTTCTGTTTATTACAATCCAATCATTCTCTCAAAGTGTCAAAGTAGGAGATATCGCCCCAGACATTGCCATGGAAAATACTTATGGCGAAGAAGTTAAACTATCTGATCTTCGTGGACAATTGGTACTAATAGATTTTTGGGCATCTTGGTGCGCTCCATGCCGAAGAGAAAACCCAAACGTGGTAGCTGCGTATAATGAATACAAAGATACTAAGTTTACAAATGGCAAAGGGTTTACTGTTTTTAGCGTTTCATTAGATTCAAAAAAAGACCGATGGGTAAATGCCATAAAAGCTGATCAACTCGCCTGGCCTTATCATGTAAGTGATTTACAAGGCTGGAGAAATGCAGCTGCAAAAAATTATGGAATCAGGGCAGTTCCCGCCAGCTTTTTAATTGACGGCGAAGGAAAAGTTATTGCAACAAACCTGAGAGGAAAGAGAATTGAAGAAACACTCGATTCTTACAAACAGAAGTGGATCAAAAAAATATTCGATTAGAAAAGAAGTAAAGCGTTAGCTATGAAAGCAAAAAAAATAATTGGAAAAACATTTAAGGTATTATTGTTCACAATATTATCTCTTATCTTTTTAATTCTTGTTGTAGCAGGTATAGCATTTCAATCAGAAAACACAATCACTGGAATGGCTCTTGAGGAAGTAGAGCAAATGTTTGATGCGCCTGTCAAAGTCGATAATGTTGAACTGCTTCTATTCCGCAACTTCCCTTATGCAACAGTTGAACTTAGTGGTGTTTCCCTAGGTACTACTAAAAAAGACTCCGCACATTTTGAAAGTGATACTTTATTAAACCTAAGAAAGCTTTACATTTCAATTAAAACAAAACCGTTGCTTAACAATAAAATTGAAATTCATAAAATAGAAATTGAGGGTTTTGCATTCAATTATTTTGTAGACTCAACAGGCAAAGGCAATATCGACTTTTTAACAGCCACAGACACAACCGCTGTTGCTGAGGAGGATACAGCTGTTGTTGCAGATACTGCTTCAAGTGTTTTAGACATGCTGCTCCAAAACCTAACCATTCGAGATGTAACTGTAAAATATGCTGATGAAACTATGGGTGCTGCTGCAAAAGTACACATACCTGAAATGGACATTCAAGGGCGTGTTTTGAATGAATATTACAAAGGTGCCCTAAAAGGTAAAGTAGAATTGAGTAATGTAAAATTTGAATCTACCAATGCGCATTTAATGAATCAAACTTCATTAGCTTTCAACCTTGATTACGATGATGGGAAAGTGAAGATTGATGCCATTGATTTTATTACTGATGGAGCTAAATTATTTGTGAACGGTGATGCAAAAATGGGCGACTCCATTTTTGTAAACATGCAAGTAAACCTTGAGGATGTAAATATTAAAGAGCTTAGTAAATATGCACCAAAAGAAATGCTTGATGAATTTGGAGTAGAAAATGCCGAAGGTTTGATTAACATACAAACCAAAGTTAACGGTTACTATTATGATACATTATTATTACCTCAAATAGAAACCAATATTACATTTTCTGACTTTAAAGTTAAAACACGAGATTATCCTGAGCTCACACATTTATCAATAAAAGGAAAGGTTGAAGTTCCAAATGCAAACGACATGAGTACCATGAGTGCCCATTTCAGTTCTATTAGTATTGGAACACCGAAGAGTAGCATTGACTTGGCAGCAAAAGTAACTAATTTTGAAAAGCCCCAATACAATATTCAAACCAGAGCAGATATTACATTGGATGAGTTCAGCAACTTCCTACCTAAAGAAGATATTAAATATTTGGAAGGTCGTATTAAATTTAATTTCTCTTCCCATGGCACTCTTCCTGCTGATTTAGGAATGAATAGTGCAGACTATTTCATGTCCAGAACTAATATTGCCCTTGAGTTTATTAACATTTCTACTGCCATGGATTCAACCATGGAGTTTAAAAACTTTAATGCAAAGTTTGCCTATAAACCTTCAAAACGCATTGAGCTAAAAGATCTATCAGTCGAAGCACCCGGCTTTAATGTGAATGTAAATAACTTCACTTTTATGGCCAATATTCTAGGTAAAGTCCGCGACATGAATAATATGGGAATGTATATCGACTCGCTTTATCTTGATTTGGGAGAAACCAAGTTTGCCTTAAAAGGAAAACTTCAAGGCCTTGAAAAACCAAACTTCGACATTGCCACTAATTTGGCAGTGAATATAGACCAATGGTTATCATACATTCCAAAAGAAGATGTAGAACACATTACAGGTAAAATTGACTTAGCAATTAAAACACATGGAACAATTGACCTGGATTCAATTGAAACCCAAATGATGCCTATTGCATTTGAGCAAACAGATTTGAAACTTAAAGTTCGTGATTTTGAGTTTGCCATGCCAAATGACACCTTATCAAAAGTTGATAAGCTTGATCTCGACTTTGCTATGGCCAATGACACAATGCGTCTTGATAAATTCCATGCAAGTATGTTGGGTATCGATGTTTGGGTTGACTCCACCACAATTTGGAACGCATATAAGGCTGTGCTACAGGAAAATAAAGATCAAACTTTAATTGTAAATGCTTACATCAAGGCCAGTGAATTTGATTACGCAAAATTTGCTCCTATTATAGAAGGAGACTCAACTGAAACCGAAACAGAAAGTGCAAATTTAAATCAACAGCAATTACTTATTGCAGACAATTCTGCGCATGGACCAGCACCAGTGCAACTAACCTCTGAGCTTCCGGAAGAAGAAGTTATTGATACAGCAAGTGAAGAATCGTTCATGCCTTCTTATATTGTTCGTGGTACTTTTGGTATGCAAAAAGCAGTATATGACGGGATGATATTCAAAGATATCTCAACCAAGTTCAGAGTTGATGACAGCCTTTATGTTATTGACCAATTTAAATTAAAAGCATTTGGAGGAGAGGTAAATACTTCAGCAGTATACGACACAAGGCAAGACACGCAAGTTATTGTTAATTTTAAAAACATAATCAAAAAACTGGATATCCATCAATTGCTTGTTGACGGTAAAAACTTTGATCAAGAAGAGTTTACAAGCGATAACATCACAGGTTTACTTACAAGCGAGGTAGATGGCCGAATTATTTTAACTGATAGCTTTGATGTAATTTATGATAAGATAATTGTAAAAGGTGATTTTAAATTAGAAAATGGAGCTATATATAATTATGAACCTCTATCAGAACTCTCTAAAAAACCTATTCCTGGTTTAAAAGATCTAGATAGCCTGAAATTCAAAACACTTAACAGCCAGGTTTTCATTTATAAAAACAACATTTATTTTCCAAAAACCGACATTATAACCAATGCAACTGATATCTCAGCCTATGGAATGCAAAGTTTCGATGAAGATTACGAATATCATTTGAAGCTATTTTTACGTGATGTCTTCTTCTCCAAAAACAAAAAATTGCTTAAAGAGCAAGGATTTGAAGATAACGATGATGAAAATACAAAAGGTGAAAGAAAAGGATTGGAACTTGTGGCAAAAGATATTCAGGGAGATACGAAATATGGTGCTGACAATAAAGGATTGCAGCGCATGATGACTACTAAAATTAGATTGCAAAACAGAGGTTTAAGCTTTATTTTCCATCCAAGATTGGTTAATTTTAGTACAGACATTGACCGCAAAGAGGGTAAAGCAAAAAAAGAGGAAGATGTGAAATGAAAATGAGCAAGAGTCACATTATTGCTTATGCAATATCAATAGTAGTTCTTATAATTCTGGCTATTCAGATTTACAAACGCTATTTTTCCGAAAAAATAGCCCCAAAAATAGATGAGGTTCTTTTACAGAAAAGAGATATGGATATTGTATTTGGCAATGATTCAGCAAATCTTACCATGTATGTATATGCAAGTTATCAATGTTCCTATTGTCGAAAGTTTTTTGATGAGGTTTTTCCAATACTCGAAAACAAATACATTGAATCCGGCCAATTGAATGTAATATTCAGACCTACAGCAAGAACAGTAGGTAATGAGCGGGAAAATGCGCTAAAAGCATTGGTCTGTGTAAATAAATACGGTAATTTCACCTATCTTCATAAGCTACTTTTGAGTAATTTTAGGGTGATGTATACCGATGAATTTATTCAAATGGTGAATAGTTTTAAAGATAAAGATCCATTTGTGGGAGAATGTATAGACGGTACAGAAGCTAAAGACTATTTAACAGCAAATATTAAAGAATTTGAGAAACTTGAGTTTAAAGGAACGCCTACATTTGTAATTAATAACCGTGTTTATATAGGATATAGAGAAACTGAACAAATGGAAAAAATAATAGATAATCTTTTACAAAATAAAATAACATCAAATATTAATCACTAAATATCTTTACTATGAAAAAAAGAATATTCTTATTACCAATCGTTTTATTAGCATCGCTAGTTGTATTCAACTGGGGTTGCGGAGAAGAGGAAGATGATGAAGATCTTTGTAAGGCATTTGAAGAAGGTATTCCAGAATCATGCGAAATACCTACAATTTGCTGTCCTACTGACGGTGCTTCTTGCTACTATGTAAACCCAGATGGCGAGAACTACTATTGTGACACTCAGTATGCTACAGATAATGATCCTGATGGTTGTGACCCTGCAATTAACCAGTATATCAATGATCATTGCGAAACAACTAAAATGTCATCTGCGGATAAAGAGGATATGCAGATTTTATTGAGCAAATACACAAAGCAATTAATGGTTGAAGCAAGTAGGGAATCTGTTTGTTTCTAGAATAATTATAAAATGATAATGAAGGAGATCAATTTGGTCTCCTTTTTTTATAGGCTTCTCAAAATATTATTAAAATCTTCATTTGGAATTACACCAGCTGGATCATTGGTATATTCATCTTTTAAACCAAGCACAAAATACATACTTGCCTGCCCTACATTTTTAACCTCAATATCACCTCGAGGTACACAAATAAAATAATCCTTCACTAGCTCGTGTGTAGCATCCGAAATATTCACAGTATTCACAGCCCCTGCAGTTTCCATGCGCGCCGCTAAATTTACAGTATCACCCCATATATCATATGCAAACTTTCTCTCTCCAACCACTCCGGCAAACACTTCACCAGAATGAACACCAATACGGCATTCCCAAACTATATCTTTATTTAACATTCGAGGCTTATTATATTCAAATAAGAACTGTTGAATCTCTAGAGCCGCCATTACCACATTGACGGGATGACTGTTATTTTTCATGGGCATCCCACCTGCACACATGTATGCATCTCCAATAGTTTTAATTTTTTCGATAAAGTGTTTCTCTACAATAAGATCAAACGCAGAAAACAGTTCATCCAGTGTATTAACAATTTCTGGCGGGTCAAGTTGCTTACAAATTTTAGTAAACCCCTTAAAATCAGCAAACATAACAGTTACCGATTTATGACGCTTTGGTTTTTTCTTACCTTTTTTTAATTGATGCGCTACAATTTCAGGCAATATATTATGTAGCAACTCATCTGTTCTTTGCTTCTCTTTAGCCAACTCCTCATGCTTTTCATTTAACTGATCACGTTGAGCCTGAAGCTCCTGATTAGCATCTTGCATTGCCTCAGTTAATGCTTTTAAGGATTCACTCTTCTCTTCAAGAAGTTTCTCAGACTCTTTAAGTTCAGTAATATCACTTTCAATCGCCACAATCCATTTCAATTTACCTTGCTCAAACACAGGTGATAGTGTTGTTTGCAGAGACTTAGACAAACCATTCTTTGTGGTAATATCAGAAACGTATTGTACAGAAACTTTATCTGTTTTGATATTCTGTAATTTTTCATTAATACCTTCTTCTCTACTGAACTCAAATATGTTTTCACCATGCAAAGCAATGAATTCCTTTCTTGTATAACCATAAATCGACTCAAACGCAGCATTTGTCCATATCAATACGCCATTGGGGTCACATATAGCAACAGAGTTATTAATTGAATTAGCTAACTGCATTAGAGCTCTGTTAGCCATAGAAACATTGATATACTTATTTACAAAGTGTAGAATTTTTTGCCTTAAAAAGGAGACGTCGCAATTTTCATAAAGCAACTCATCTGCTATATGACTTGAAGGTAACCCAGCTACAGCCCAAATTTGGGCTGATCCTCTTACATATTTTCGAGAAAAAGAATCAATATCTTCAAAAACAATAAGTAAGTCAAAATCATTATTAAGTTGAGCAAGTTCAGTACAATGAAAAATATTATGATAAGGAATCGCCTCCTTCAGATCAGATATGCTAAATGATGAAGGATTGCCAAGTATTACAATCGATATCGATTTACTTGCTATCATGGTGTCTAAATATAAGAATTATTTTGCAAAAGAAAAGGATTCCGGTATGGAACCGAAATCCTGCTAAATTGAGCGGAAGAAGCAGGATCGGGCGTAATTCTCTTGGATTCTCATAGCTGTTAACCCTAAATTGATGGCCTATCGGGAAATCTATGTATAAGTATTTGCAGACAATTGTAATAAACCTCTCAAAACCCGATCCTTAAAAAAAAACCTACCTTTAAAAAAAGCCTGTTTTGGGGAAAAGGTAGGGAGCGTTCAAAGTAAGTGAGTACAAACGGTTGTGAATATTCTCAACTTTCTTTTCACTTATAAGACACAAAGAAATTAAATGGTTGTAAAAAAAATATGAAATAATTTGAAATTATTTTACAACTTTCTGACTACCTGGGGGTTGATTGTCATAAAAAACAGTTATAAAATAAACTCCTTGTGGCCAGCTTTGGGTATTAAGCATACAATTATTCTCAAAACTAAAATTATTGACTGAAATAATTCTACCACTAGCATCGCTAATATGAATCTGTGAAATAGGAAATTCCGAACTTATGGAAAGCTGATCTTTCACTGGCACAGGATAAGCAGTAAAGCGTTCATCATTTCTCTTCAGATCTTCAATACCAACAGGAGTAATTTGCGTGCTTGTAACATTAAACTCAGTAAATACTGGATTTTCATTGATAAATTCAAATTCTATTTTAATATATTCAGAATTTTTTCCTGGACATTCCGGCATTACATAATATGTACCTGCTGGCACTCCAACAAATTCATATCGAGCATATTCTGCCTTAATACCAAAATCAATTGGGTTTAAATTTTCATCTAACAAAAGTACATCTATTGGAATAAGATCCAGATCCAATGAAGACTCAAGCTCTACTGTTATTCTATTATCACCGTATGGGAAAAAATATGATGTTAAAGCTTGTACATCAACATCTAAAATTGCATGCACATCAGGTGTAGCAACAGCTTCTTGCCAATTAATTGTTGTACCATAATAAGTAGGAATTACTCGGGGAAAGTCATCAAATGCAATATCAGGAATTACTTTTAAAAAGTATTTATCCGGATTACACCAAAATTGGTAATTCCCATCTTGATCAGCGTATACTGTTTTCTCAATTGTGTGATCATAAAAGTTAATCAAATGAATGTGAGCATCATATAGCGTATTACCCGGAATAGAAAGTCTACCTCTAATATAGGTATCTTCGCTAACCAACACTTCATTAATACTGGTATCAGAACAGCCCAATGGATTTGTAGTAACTAACTGAACGGTATATATTCCCTGGTCAGCATATTGATATTGAGGATTCTGCACAGTACTACCATCTTGTTGATCACAAAAATCCCATTCATAGTTCATTAAACCTTCGAGATTATAGTTTGGCTGAAAATTTATAGTCACTGAATCTACATGTTCATACTCAAATGATGCATGGCAAGCATCAGAAGAATTCTCATGACAGATTTGAAAATTAATTATTGTAATCTCATCGAGTTTTTGTATTACAGAATCTACATATAAGTTCCATGAATCACAGAAGCCTACTGTTTTAACATACAAAGTCCCGATTAAGTCCTTATTGTAATTAAAGTAATATACACCTTGATCATCGGTATAAACAGTATCAACAAGAACCGTATCAATAAAAAAGTAAACAGGATGATTTTCTATGGGAGTATTCTTATCATTGATATTACTCAAAGTTCCGGTAACCTCATATTGAGCAAAAGATTGCAAATATGAAAACACTATAACAAGCGATATGATTACCCGATAAAACATCGCAACAAGTTAATAAAAATTGTAACCAATGGCAAATCGAAAACTTAAATTCTTCCTCCGCACAAAATGCGGATTACTATACACATCCCATAAGTTGTAACGTACAATAGGTGTTAAAGTTACGTATCTTAATGACTTTAGCTTGTACCTAAATTGCATTCTAAACGCTGCATCTGTTGTAAAACGATACAAATACTTATTTTTCAATTGTTGCAAATTATTATCATAATCCAAAGTTTTACCATTTACATAAACCAAAGTATTAAAATAGAATCCTGCTTCCAAAGCCAAATCAAATTTCTTATACTCGAAAACATGACCAAATAAAAGTGGTATCCCAATTCTAAAATATCTGCTAATAGGTTCAGATTTAACAATTGCACTTTTCTTTTTAAACAATGTATCTGAATACAAATAAGAGGAAGTATCAATAAACATTATATAGACAGAATCTGGTAAAAGTTCAATATTCAAAAAATAAGAGGTATCAATTAAAATTGTATCGATAGTGTAAGTGTAGAAATCAGTAGAATCTATTTGGGTTACTTCTCTCGAATAGTTAATCTTCTCCTGTGCATATGATAAGTTAATCCCTGATTTTACATACCAATTCTTATAATACCAGGCGCCATGTATAAAACCATCAAAAAATGTTGTATTATCAATTGATTTTAGCGCCTCATCATAGCCAATTCTGGGTTGATATGGAAATCCTAAACCGAAACTCATACCTGCTTCAAAATCCATATTTTTAAACCCTGAAGCAGGAGCAGTTTTTACTATGCTATTCAGACCGGTAAATGAAAAAGGGGGAAGTTTGAAACTCAATTCACGAGGTGAACTTTTAGGCACGATGTATACAGTATCGTAAATTGTAATATTACGAACAACCACGCTTCTGCCACCAATTACAGTATCGGAATATGTAGTATCAGCCTTTAAAAAAAACTTGCCCCTACTATCCTGATGAATTTTTTGAGCAAACAATGACAAACTTAGCGAGACCAGCACAAAAACGGATATAAACCTTTGCCCTTTCCCTAAAAACATCACATGCAGTTTTAGCAGCCACAATTTAGATATTTTTTTTGTTTTGTTAATAAATTAACTACAAAAAAGCATCAGGGCAACACTGGTTTGCCAACAAATTAATCAGAAAAGAATAAGGTGAATTTTTATTTCCTTAAAGAATCAACCACTCTAACACGCTCATATACAGTTATAGTGTCTTTAGCCACAACCTTAACATCCTTTAAATGAATCGCCTTAGGAGTGTTCCCTTTTAATGATTCAATATAAATTTCAGCTGGTTGGCTCAAATTTTCTATAGTTCTGGGTTGTATAAGGTCTATTCTTTCATTCTCATTCATTGTAGACGGGAGGAATGTAAGCATAGCTGTAGTTGTAGCCACCGCTACTGTTCCAACAGAATAAGTAAAAGCATTTGTTTTTAAATGAGATGCAATTTTACCGGCCATTGATGCACCTGTATTTGAGATAATTGAAATCTCCTCCGATCCACCAGCTGAAGAAATAATTTCATTCATATCAAATGATGGTGGTGTAACCTGACCTTTATCAAAGGCCGTTTTCACCGTTTCATCAATATGCGAATATTTGCTCGCTGGCCAAAAAATGGCAAGAATTGATAACTTTTTTATGTTCTTTAGTTTCATATTGGCTTGCTTCAATAGCTGTTTATGTAATAATACTCTGGCTCTTTTCAATTGGGTCTTTGACGTACTTGCGGTTATATCCAAAACTTTTGCAATCTCTTTATGCTTCATTTTTTCAAAAACATACAGATTAAAAACTGCCTTTGCTTTGGCAGGTAACTCATTCATACACTCAATTACATCATTCTGATCAATACCCGCATCTAAAATTATCCTTCGCTCTTCGGGTAGTACCTCTGTGTCTTTTTCTATCTCAACTTCCTTAATGTCATCAAAAGACTCATGGTGTGATGGTGTAAATCTGTTAGTTCTGAGTTTATTCAAAGCAACACTAACTACAATCCGTTTTAACCAGCCTTCAAAAGAACCTTTACCTTTATATTGAGTCAACCGTTCATATATCCGAATAAAACTGTCGTGAAGTAAATCCTCAGCCTCTGCTTTTGAATTGCTATACCTCAGACATATTTTGAATAAATCCGGGGCATAAGCTGAATAAATCTCATCCAAATTCTTCTTCACAGCACTATTAGTTTCAGTCGTCTATAACTTCGACTCATTCAAAAGACACCAAAAAATAAAAAGGTTGCAAAAAAAATTACAATTTTATTATTGCAGCTAGTCTTCCTGTGTTAATAGTGTCTCTCCGAGCCGAATACAATGTTTCAGTTTGCGTAAATGTACACATTTTTGAAATTTCAACATTACTTTCTGGGACAGCAATTTCGAGCAATTGCATTTGATTTGCTTTCCATAGATCAAGATAATATTTACCAACGTTATCAGATCTTCTGAAAATCAATTCATTATTAAAATCATTTTTTGAAAATTCCTCATATACATCTTCGCCAACTTCATATACAGAAGGTGATATTGAGGGCCCGATTCCTGCAAAAATATTTTCAGGTTTAGAACCAAACTCATCTATCATTTTCTGAACAGTTTTCTTCACTATTCGCTGAACCGTTCCTCTCCAACCTGCATGAATAGCAGCTACAACATTTGCAACTTGATCTTCAATCAATATTGGAACGCAATCAGCTGTAACCACCCCTATAGGTACCTCCTTTTGCGTGGTAATAAGTGCATCACAATTAGGGTATGAGACATTAGCACCTGCTAATCCAACAACCAACACATTACCTGTATGCTGTTGATCAGGAAACACAACTTTCTGCTCCAACCCCAACAATTGTCTGATGCCATTCCTATTAGCAATCCCTCTCTCCTTATGCATATCAAAAGGTTTAGAGGTAATCCAATGGGAACATTTCAGATTTGAAAATTTATAAAAGGTAATATTATCAATCTCTAATTTTTCCATAAACTAAACGGTTAACTGAATTCCATCCCAAGCTGGGAATACATTCTCGGGAACCATTTTCACAATGTCGGTATGCTTTACCAAATAATGACTCATGTGAACAAGAAATGATTTTTTGGGTTGAACTTTTTCTATTACTTCTAA